>NC_013441.1:4595825-4902213 GCF_000024785.1 Gordonia bronchialis DSM 43247
GCGGACCCGACCCGTTCACCCGCCGGCACCGAAAGCGCCTGGTCCTACAGTCATCTGCCGCGCGGGGTCACCGACGACGAGGCCGCCCACGAGTTGGCCGAGCGGATGGACGCCGTCCTGTCAGCGCATGCACCCGGTGTGTCATCGCTGATCGTGGACCGGCACCTCCAGACGCCGCGATCCCTGCAGGACTCCGACGCCAATCTGGTGGGCGGCGCGGTGAATGGCGGTACAGCCCAACTATTTCAGCAGCTCATCTTCCGTCCCACCCCGGGACTCGGCGGCGCAAGCACGCCCGTGCGCGATCTGTACCTGTCCAGTGCCGCCGCGCATCCCGGGGGTGGCGTTCACGGGGCCTGCGGAGCCAACGCGGCGCGCGCCGCGCTGGCGGCCCACCGGACACTGCGCCGCCCGACCACCTATCTCACCCGAAAAGCGGTGCAGCGCTTGATGCGCTGACCGTCGAATCCGTGTCATGAGGAGATCAGTATGACTTCAGTACAGCAGCACACCAGCGCGACGCCGGCCCAGGTCTGGTCGGTCCTGTCCAACGGATGGTTGTACGCGACATGGGTGGTGGGTACGTCGCGCATCCGTGACGTCGACCCCGACTGGCCGCAGGCCGGCACCAAGATCCACCATTCCGTCGGCCTGTGGCCGGCACTGCTCAACGACGAGACCGAATCTCTCGAGTCGAAGGCCGGATACCTCGAATTATCCGCGGCGGCATCGCCCTTCGGTCGGGCACGCATTCGACTGACCATCGAGAAGGACGGCGACGGCTCACTCATCACGATGGACGAGTTCGTGGAAACGGCGCCCCTGCGCTGGATTCCGCCGGTCGTGCAGCGCACCGCCATGCGCCCGCGGCTGAACGAATGCCTGCAACGACTGGCGATGCTGGCCGAGCGGAATGCGCGATGAATGGTTGCCGGCCGGGTCGCCACCTCACCTGCTGACCGAGCCGCCACCCCACCTGCCGGTCGAGCCACCACCCCACCTGCCGGCCGAGCCACCATCCCACCTGCTGGTTGAGCCGCGACGGCGAGCGCCAGCGAGCCGACGCGCGTCGAAACCACAAGCACCACAACAATGTCCGCAATCAGAAACAGTCAGTTGGTCACCGACATCGTCGCCTCGCCAGTGGTTTCGATACGGCACGGGCTCGTCCCTCGCTCGTGCCTACTCAACCAGCAAAAGAAGACCCGGACTGCCCCTCGCACGTGTCTACTCAACCAGCAAAAGAAGACCCGGACTGCCCCTCGCGCACGCCTACTCAACCAGGAGAAGGAGCGGGCCATTCAACGCGAGTGCACGAGGTGGCGCCGAAGAGGTTCAGCCCGGGAGGGTTTCACCACCGATGGGGGCCAGCACCTCTCCGGTGTAGTACGACGACAGCTGGTCACTGGCGAAGAAGACGTAGGACGGGGCGATCTGGTCGGGTTGGGCCGCACGCTTCATGGGCACCTGTGCGCCGAAGTCGGCCACTTTGTCCGCCGGCATGGTCGCCGGAATGAGTGGGGTCCAAACCGGTCCCGGTGCAACGCAATTGACCCGGATCTTGCGCTCGAGGAGCGCCTGCGCCAGTGAATAGGTGAGCGCGATGACCGCGCCCTTGGTCGCCGAATAGTCGATCAGTTGTTTGTTCCCGCGAAGACCGTTGATCGATCCGGTGTTGATGATGGCGCCGCCACCGGTGAGGTGCGGCACGGCGGCGCGGGTGACATGAAAGAAGCTGTCGATGTTGACGTCGAAAGTCCGTCGCCACTGGTCGGGTTCGAGGTCGAGGAAGTCGTCCACCGGACTCTGAAAGGCCACGTTGTTGACCAGCAGATCGAGGCCACCAAGATCGTCGACGGTGCGTCGCACCACGTCGGCGCAATGGGACTGATCGGCAAGATCTCCCGGATACGCCCGACCGGACCGACCCTGCTCCTCGATCAGTTCGACGGTGCGCCGGGCGTCGTCATCCTCCTCGAGGTAAGCGATCGCCACGTCGGCGCCCTCCTTCGCGAACGCGACGGCAACCGCACGTCCGATCCCCGAATCACCGCCGGTGACAAGCGCTTTCCGTCCGGCCAGCAGATCGCGGCCGCGATAGTCACGCATCTCGTCGCGGGGCTGATCGGGCATGTCGGCGGTCCGGCCGGGGTAGTCGATTGTCTTTGCTTCGTGTTGCTCGTCGTCAGACATGTGCGTGGTGTACCCGAGGGCGGGTTCGCCAAACTCGCCGGTCTGTGGGTGGGTTGCTCGTCGGGTTGCGGACATGGTCGGGTCGCCGGTGGTTTCGATACGGCACGGGCTCGTTCCTCGCTCGTACCTACTCAACCAGCAACAGAAGAACCCGGCTCGTTACTCGCTCGTGCCTACTCAACCAGCACCAGAAGAACCCCGCTCGTACCTCGCCCGTGCCTACTCAACCAGCAACAGAAGAACCCGACTCGTTCCTCGCTCGCGCCTACTCAACCAGCAAGTGGAAGACGCCGGCTCGTACCTCTCAGGTAGTTGGCGCGTCGTCGTCGACGGTCAGTTGCTCCCGCAAGGTCTCCAGGGTGCGCGAGAGGAGCCGGGACACGTGCATCTGTGAGATACCGACCCGTGCCGCGATCTCGCTCTGCGACATCGCATGGAAGAAGCGCAGGGTCACGATCTCACGTTCACGGTCGGGCAGCTGGTCGAGCACCGGGCGCAGGGTCACGAACTCGTCGATCTGGGCCAGTCGAGCGTCATCGTCGCCGAGGGTGTCACGGATCGAACGACCGTCGTCGTCCTCTGGCGTGGCGTCGATGGAACGCGCCTGGTAGGCCGATCGCGCCAGCAGACCGTCGATAACCTCGTCGACGGGCAGACCGAGATGGGCGGCGAGCTCACTCGGCCGCGGGGAGCGGCCGAGTCGCTGCACCAGTTCGTCGGTGGCCTTGCCGATGCTCAGGGAGGTTTCCTTGGCACGCCGCGGCACCCGGATAGCCCACATGCTGTCCCGAAAATGCCGGCGCACCTCGCCCATCACGGTCGGCACCGCGAACGACAGGAAGCTGTCGCCGCGCTCGCCGTCGAACCGGTCCACCGCGTTGACCACCCCGATGCGCGCGACCTGCAGCAGATCGTCGAAGGGCTCACCGCGATCGCTGAATCGCCAGGCGACGTGTTCGGCCAGCGGCAGACATCGTTCGATGATGTTGTCGCGCTTCTTTGCGTGGGCCGCCGCGTCGGTCTCCGCCGACAGTTCGCGCAGAGCGGCCACCACGTCGGCGTAATCGTCGCCGTGCCGCGCACCGGTTCCACGTGACGCGTCGGTGCGCGATGGTGGGCGGGTCGTCGGGGGCAAACGGCGCTCCGTTCGGGTGCGGGGGTGGGCGAAACGGTCGGTGGAACCGACGCTACCGACTACCCGGGCCTGCGTGTTTCCAAACTCCCCTTGTAGACCCGGCCACAGGTCCGTACGTTTGAGTCAGGCGGTTCAGTCAATAGCTGCATGCGGACGGGCCGGTTCACACGGCCCCGTCGCACTCGTCCATCCTCGAGCGAGACGGACATGCACATGAGTCTTGACACCCATATTTCTCAGTTCCTCGACGCACTTTCTGACGCACCGAGGTCGGCACAACCACCGAGCAGAGCGTCGGCGCCTACCATGACCGCGAGCAAACCCTATTGCCTGCAACGGTTTTCCGGCGAGATCGACATGCGCAACACCATCGACTTCGCTGCGGTGCTCGATCGGATTCTCGTCGAGCCACACGATCGCATCGTCATCGACATGACGTGTGTGGACTTCGCCGGAACCTCGGCGCTCACCGTTCTGACCCAGTTCTGTGCGGCTGCCACCGAGAGTTCGACGCGGGTCGTCGTGGCCTGCGGACGGGCCGTCGCCCGCCCGATCGAGGCGTGCGGACTCGGCCCGATCGAAACCTACGACTCCGTCGACGCCGCCATCCGGGCCATCAGCACACCCTGATCCGCGCCGCTCACAAGGCGGTACGACGCTTGGCGAACCGGACGGTGACACGCCGGTCTCCACCTGAATCCACGTAGGTGAGGGTCTGCGTATCGGTGACGGTCTCCACGACACGCCAGCCGAACCCGGCGGTGTCCAGGTCGAGTCCGGTGCTGGTGCTGCCCTCGATCTGGCCCACCATGCCCAGCCGTCCGGGTCGGATCGTGACGGTCAGCCGCCGACCGGCTTCGGAGACGGCGATGAGCTGCGAGCAGATCTCGTCGACCCCGAGCTTGACGTCGGCGACGTCGTCGACGGTCCAATCGTCGAAGTAGAGGGTGCTCTCGACCACGGCGCGAATGATGGGCAGACGATCGGACTGCGCAGCCACCGACAGTTCCACCGGCGACTCCGCCGACTCCAGGAACTCGTCGATGAGCTGCTGCTCAACGGCGATGTCGTGCTCGACCATGGGTACCTCCTCGCGATCTGCTCGTCGCATCGTTGAACTGATACCCGCATTGCGTCGAAGTGAAACACACCTGTTGTTTGCGGTGCGTGTTGTCTCGCTCCGGTCACGCGGGTTTGAAACCGGGACGGTCCGGGAACCCGCCACCGGACGTCACCTTCTAGATGGGAGGCCCGCATGGGTCACTTCACCGGAACCGCACCGACCGGCGCCGACGAGGCTCCGACGCCCGGCACCCCTGCCGTGGGCGTCCTGACGCGCCGACCGGGGACCGATGTGTATCAGCCGCAGGAGGATTCACACCTCTTGCGCGACGAGCTGCGGGACCACGACGTCAGCGGGGTCCGGGTGGCCGACCTGTGTACCGGAAGCGGCATCCTGGCTCTGGAGGCCGCGCTGCTGGGTGCGCGGTCTGTGCTGGCGGTCGATTCGTGTCCCGCGGCGGTGACCGCCGCCGCGACGCTCTGTCTCGACGCGCCCTGCCCGGTTCAGGTGGAACTCGACGACGTCACCGCGCTCACGGGCTACGGCCTGTTCGACTTCCTGACCTGCAATCCGCCCTACGTCCCCACCCCTGCGGACCCCGCCGAGGTGCGCGCCGCCGGGCCATCGCACGCCTGGGATGCGGGCACCGACGGCCGAGACGTCATCGACCGTCTGTGCGCGACCGCACCAGCGCTGCTCTCCCCCGGCGGCACCATGCTGCTGGTGCAATCGGAGTTCACCGGCGTGACCGCGACCCTCGACGCGCTGCGTCGGGCCGGTCTGTCCGCCGAGGTCGCGCGCACCCGGTACATCCCCTTCGGGCCGGTCCTCACCAGCCGCGCCACCTGGTTGGAGACCACCGGGCTTCTCGAATCGGGGCGACGCGTCGAAGAACTGGTGGTCATCCGCGCGGACAAGCCAGGGACAGGAATCCGACGATGACCCGCTCCGACGAACCTCTCCGGGTACGGATGGTCCGTGGCGGCCCCACGCTCGTCCCTGGTCCCGTCGACATCGAACTGCCCGACGGCTCCCACGTGGCATCCGACCGGTTCATGGTGGCGCTGTGCTCGTGCGGGCGCAGTAAGCGATATCCGTTGTGCGACACCAGCCATCGGCGACGGAGGCGGGACAGCGCTAATTGAGTTCGGGCCAATTGAGTTCGGGCCGATTGAGTTCGGCCGGCGGGGCGGTCAGGGAGCGGAGACGGTACCCCAGCCTGACTGCAGGCCGCGGTCAAAGGCGTCTTCGACGACCAGGAAGCCGCGGATGCCGAAGACTATGTCGCTTTCCAGCTCGGGTTCGGTGGCCACCAGTTCGCCGACGACGTCGGTGCGCAGGACCTGCTCGTGTACGGCGTCGGCCTCGATGTGCTCGCGGTAGAAGTGCCTGCACGGCTCGGGGGCGTCGAGACGTTCGAGCCCGACGAGCAGTCGCGCCGACCCCGGCGACGACGTGATCTCGGTGGCCGCCAGATGCCCGACGGTGGCGCCGCGCAGGGCCCGGTGCAGGCCGAAGCAGGACATCAGGTTGACCGGCGCCAGCGCCCACCCCGGAGCGGCGTCGAGGTAGCCGAGGTTGGTCGAATCGAGTCCGGCCGCGTCGAGGAGATCGGCGTAGAGCTCTTGGTGCACCGCGTCGCCGCGCCCGCCGCCGAACTCGTCGAACTCCACCGCCACGAAGGCTGCCTTGGACGTGCGGCGCAGTCGCGGGATGGCCCACGCATGCGGGTCGGCCTCTTTGAGGTGATACAGCGAGCGCATCCGGAAGTAGTCGCCGAACTGTTCCCAGGTTCCGTTGTCGCGCAGGTGAAATGAGGCACCATCACCGTCAACGGGTTCGGTGCTGAGTTCGGCCATCTCATGGGCTGCGCTGCCGGGTTCGCCGAGTGCGTCGACGTCGTCGCGCACCGCGGCCACAAAGGCCCGCTCGAGTTCGCGCCGGAAGGCGAGGATGTCCGGGTCCCATTCGCGGTCGTCGTCGACGCCGACGAACCCCGCGTAGTGCAGTTCGTAGGCGGTGTAGAGGGCGAGTTGCAGATCGTCGCCGTACGGGTCGGCGTCGGCCACCTCGCGTACCGTCCCGATCGGTGTGCCGTGGGTGAGCGCGTCGATCAGCCGTTCCGACAGCGGACCACGTGCCGTGGGCATGGTGGCCTGCGTGGTGGGCGGGCGGGTGGTGGCGTGCATGACGGTCCTTCGCTGTTCGGCGACGTGCTTCATCGGCTATCGGTATACCCACGGACACTGCGACCAAACCTCGTCACTGCACAGACGCCACCCCGCTCACTCCAGGTGATCGGCCTCCACGATCCGCCGGGCGACGTCGACGATGGGAACATTCGATTCCTGCGACAGCTGACGCAGAATCCCGAAGGCCCGCCCGGCGTCGGTATCGTAGCGCTCCATGATCATGCCCTTGGCCTGTCCGATGATGTCGCGGGAGGCGAGGGCGACACGGAACTGCTGTCCGCGGCGCGCGCCGGACAGTGCGATCGCGGCGTGCGCGGCCAGCCCCATGGCGACCTCGGTGACGGCCTCGTCAAAGGCCTCCGGTTTCTCAGAGTGCAGGTTGAGTGCGCCGAGTTCTACGTCGTTGACGACGAGCTGTATCGCCAGCGAGGAGCGGACCGGGGTCTGCTCTCCGACGGCGCGTACGAAGGCCGGCCAGCGGGTTTCGGTCAGTACGTCGGGGACGTACACCGTCTCTTCGGTCCAGATCGCCTCGAAACACGGCCCGTCACCGAAGTGGTGCTGCAGGTCGTCGATCTGTCGCGGAATCGGGCCGGTCTCGGCGGTTGATTCGAGTTCAGGGGGCGTCGAGCGGTGCCGCCTGCGGACCAGGGTGACGCCCGCATGATCGACACCCGGGATCAGTTCGACGGCCGCCTGGGTCACCTGACTCAACACGTCGTCGGGTGCAACCGAGACCTCTGAGGAGCCGTGCATGTCGCGGGCCAGACGCGCGATGGCGGCATGCAGCGTCGCGACCGACGGGGACACTTCGTCGGGTTCCTTGGCACTGGGTTCCTTGGCGCTCACTCGTCAACCACTCCTCGAGATCGGCTTAGGCGACTACGCCTTCCATCGTTCCAGACTCATGGCGGACCGGCAGGCACACCGACGTCGGGCTCGGGTCCCATGCCGCGGCCGGTGTTTGGCGCCGACACAGACGGGTATGCGTGGTCGAGGACGAAACCGAGAACACGATTGCCGCAGAGAGAGGTGCCTGTGGGTGTCGACGGACTCTCGGTCAGGAGCACCCGGCACCACGGTGTGACGGTGCTGCACATTGTCGGTCAGCTGAACTCCGCGACGTACCTGACCATCCGTAATGCGATCGCGGCAACCGCGACCGAGACGACCGGAGCAGTGGTCGTGGACGCGCGATCGATGCGCGCCGCGTCGGATTCGGCGTGGACCGCGCTGAGCAGCGCGGCCTGGCTGGTCCGTGATTGGCCCGATGTGCCGGTCACCGTGGTCGCCGACGACGCTGCGCGACATCAGCTCGACACCGTCGGGGTGACCCGCCACATCGCCGTCTACGACGACCTCGCGACCGCGCTGGACTCGGTGCGCGCCGAGAACATGCCCGTGCGCGTCACTCACCGGGCCCGGCACGTGGTTCCACGTGGCATCGCGATGCCCATCGGCGCGGCCCGGCATTTCGTGGCCTCGACACTGCGCGACTGGCGTCGGCCACGGTACGTGGAACTGGCCCGGATGGTGACGACGGTGCTGGTCAGCAACGTCATCGAGCACACGCGTGACGACCCGGTGGTCCGAGTCGAATTGCACACGCCGGCACGGCTGGTGGTAGCGGTCGGCGACCACGATCCGCATCTCCCCGCGGTGACCGAGGACCGGCACGGTCACGTCCCGATCGCGTCGGGCCTGGCACTGCTGACGTCGTTGTCGCATCACTGGGGATGTACCCCCACCGGGTCGGGTAAGACGGTATGGGCGGTGGCCGGTGACCGTGAGGTCGAGCGGTTCCGCTGAACCTCCGACAACAGCGGGCCGAGGCGGCCGCATACTCGAGGCCGACTGCGTCGGCTGAGAAGAAACTGAGTCGAGCACCCATCCGTTCGGGCATCGCGCCCGAACAACCGGCATGAATCACACAACCCGTCCTCCTGTCCGACGCTGGATTGCCGCGCTGGTCTGCGTCTTCGGCGCACTCGGTACGAGCGTCGCGCTCAACGCGGCACCCGCATCAGCCGCCCCCGGATGCCCCGACGTGCAGGTGATCTTCGCGCGTGGCACCGTCGAACCGGCACCGCCGGTCGGCCTGACCGGGCTCGCGTACGCGGAGGCGCTGCGTTCCCAGCTGCCCGGCCGGTCGGTCGCGGTGAAGGGTGTCGACTATGCGGCGAGCGACCAGTTCAACAACCGCGTGAAGTTCGTCCGCAGCGTCGCCGACGGTGTCCGCGCGGCCCAGCGTGAGGTGACCACGACCGCCCGGAACTGCCCGAACACCCGGATCGCACTCGGCGGGTACTCGCAGGGTGCGGTGGTTGCCGGATATGCGACGAGCGGCAAGATCGCCATCCCCGATCGCTACCGCCAGTACGAGTCGGAGGTGCCACCGCCGCTGCCCGCGAGCGTCACCCGGCACATCGCCGCGATCGTCCTGTTCGGCGCACCGTCGGACCGCTTCATCACCGACATCGGCGCGCCGCCGGTGCGGGTCGGAGCGCCCTACGCCGGCCGCACGGTGAAGTACTGCATCCCCACCGACACCATCTGCAACGGCGCTCCGGTCGGCGGACCGAACGCCTCGCACGTCCTCTACACGGTCAACGGCATGGCGTTCGACGCCGCGCGGTTCACCGTTCGCCGACTCTGAGCGCAGGCGCGAGGAGCGTCGTGGGGCGGCGTTGTCGACCCTCGTCCGCAAATCGAGTGGCTCAGGGGGCCGGCAGCGGTGGCCACCCGGCCGGGCCATCCGACCCGGCCGGATAGTCGTCGAGCGGAACCTTCTCGTCTGCCCAGGCATCGATGATCGGTGCGACGATGCGCCAGCATTGTTCGGCCGCGTCGCCGCGCACTGCGAGGGTGGCGTCGCCGTCGAGGATCCCGGAGAGCACCTCCGCGTAGGCGTGCACCGATCCGGACCCGAGGTCGGCGCTGAGCTCGGCGGGCTTCAGTTCGAACGGATGGGTGCCGTTGTGCACGTCGATGTGCAGCGACATCACGTCCGGGCCGAACCGGAACCGCAACACGTCGGGCGTCGTCTGCCCGCTGAACTGCTCGGGAAGGTGACGGACGGGGCGGAAGGTGAGAGCGATCTCGCGTACGGCCGGCTCCAGCGCCTTGCCCGAGCGCAGCGTGAAAGGCACCCCCTGCCAGCGGTCGGTGCGGACCTCGAAGGTGGCCTCGGCCAGTGTCTCGGTGTTGCGGGCGGGGTCGACGCCGTCCTCGTCGACGTAGGCGGGCAATCGCTTGCCGTCGATCTCGCCGGCGGTGTAGCGCGCTCGCCGCGACGAGGTGAGTGGGTCGTCGTCCCAGACGTGGGTAGCGCGAAGCGCCGCCGCGGTTGCATCACGCAGATCGCTTTACCCAACGACGCCGGCGGATCCATTGCGACCACGGCGAGCAACTCGAGCAGATGGCTCTGCAGCATGTCCCTGAGCGCGCCGGACTTGTCGTAGTAGCCGGCTCGGCCCTCGAGGCCCAGCGTCTCGTCGTAGCGGATCACCACCGACTCGACGTGCTCGGCCGACCACACCGGCTCGAAGACGCGATTGGCGAATCGCACGCCGAACAGGTCGAGCAGAATCGACTGTCCCAGAAAGTGATCCACCCGGAACACCTGATTCTCCGGGACCAGGGCTGTGAGCAACTCGTTGAACTCGCGTGCGCTGGCCTCATCGGTGCCGAACGGCTTCTCCGGCGCGAGGATGGTTCCGTCGGGGATCTCGACGTCGCGCATCGCCTGGCACGACGTCTGGGCCACCGCGGGTGGCACGGCGAAGTAGAGCACCGCGCGGCCCTGCGTGGCGTCGAAGACCGTGCGCAGCCCGTCGGCCGCGGTGATGTCGGCCCGCAGGTAGGAGGTCGCATCGGCGAGTGACCGCGCGGTGGGCCCCGCGTCGTCGCCGAAGGCGTCACGCACGGTGGTGCGCCAATCGTCGCCGGACATCTCGCGCCGCCCCACGCCGACGAGACGCACCTCGCGGTCGGGTTCGAGGGTGAGCAACTGTCCGAGTGCCGGCAACAGCAGCCGAGCGGTCAGGTCGCCGGTGGCACCACAGATGAACAGCGTCGTCGTCTCGGCCATATCCGACGGTAGCCCCGATTCACTGCACCGAGCCACCACCGAATCACAGCCTCATATCGCGTTGGGCCACAATCGGACAGATGAGCACTCCCATCGCGGACTACGCCATCGTCGGCGATTGCCGCACCGCCGCGCTGATCTCACGTTCGGGCGACGTGGACTGGCTGTGCCTGCCGCGATTCGACTCGGCGTCGATCTTCGGTGCGCTGCTCGGCACGCACGAGCACGGCAGCTGGCGGCTGGCGCCGCTCGACCCGGATGCCCGCGCCACCCGCCGATATGACGGCGACACCCTCATCCTGGTGACCCGCTGGGAGACCTCGACCGGGGTGGCCGAGGTACGCGAGTTCATGCCCATCGACGGGGGCAGCGTCGATCTCATCCGACGGGTCGTCGGCATCTCGGGGCACGTCGAGTTCGGCACCGCACTGCGCATGCGCTTCGACTACGCCCGCGCGGTGCCGTGGGTGCGGCAGGTCGGAGATGACCGCGGGCCGGCGCTGCGTGCGATCGCCGGCCCCGACGCCGTCATCGTGCGTGGCGTCGAACTGCACGCCGACGGCACCGTGCATCGCGGCCAGTTCACCGTGGAGCCCAGCATCACCGTCGACCTGACGCTCAGCTGGTATCACTCGTATCGAACCGAGCCGAAACCGATCGACGTCGGCGCCGTCCTCGAGCACACCGGGCGATGGTGGACGACGTGGGCGAGCCGCATCGATCACAGCGGGCCGCATCACGACGAGGTGGTGCGGTCGTTGGTGGTGCTACGCGCCCTGAGCAACCTCGACACCGGCGGCATCGTCGCCGCCGCCACCACCCCACTGCCCGAACAGTTCGGCGGATCGCGCAATTGGGACTACCGCTACGTCTGGCTGCGGGACGCCTCACTGACGCTCGAAGTCCTTGTCCGACACGGCTTTCTGCACGTCGCCGAACACTGGCGGATGTGGTTGCTACGCGGGATCGCCGGGAAGTCCGACGAACTGCAGATCATGTACGGCATCGCCGGTGAACGCGACCTGCCCGAACGCGAACTGACCAGTCTCCCCGGCTACGACGGCGCGGCACCGGTCCGGGTGGGCAACGGCGCCGTCGACCAGTACCAGGGCGACGTGGTCGGCGAGGTGATGGTGGGCCTCGAAGCCGCGCGCGACGCCGGGCTCGCCGAGACCTCGTTGTCGTGGTCACTGCAGAAGTCGTTGCTGGAGTTGGTGGAGTCGCGGATGGAGCGGCCCGACAACGGGATCTGGGAGATCCGCGGGGAACCCCGGATGTTCACCCAGTCGCGGGCGATGATCTGGGCGGCCTTCGATCGTGGGGTGCGCGCGGTGGAGACCTGGGGGCTGGAGGGTTCGGTCGACCACTGGCGTGAGCTGCGCGACCGGATACGCGACGAGATCGACTCCGACGGCGTCGACCCGCATACCGGGCGGTTCGTCCAGTACGCGGGTACCGACGAGGTGGATGCGTCGTTGTTGCTGCTGCCCCAGGTGGGGTTCTGCGCGGCCGACGACCCGCGCATGCTGGCCACCGTCGCCGAGATCGAACGCACCCTGATGCGCGGCGGACTGGTTCACCGCTACCGCACGTCATCGGGCGTCGACGGCCTCGCCGGCGACGAACACCCCTTCCTCGCATGTACGTTCTGGCTGGTCACCCAGTACGCGATGAGCGGACGTCACGACGACGCGCACATGCTCATGGCGCGGGCCTGCACCACCGCCAATGATGTGGGTCTGTTCGCCGAGGAGTACGACGTCGACGGGCACCGGCAGGTGGGCAACACCCCACAGGCGCTTTCGCATCTCGCCGCGGTTCGGGCGGCCGACGCGCTCGGGGCGCATCATGTGAACACCTGACACACCGATCCGGGCGCATCGGCGATGATGGGACCTGATGTCCACGCCGAAGATCGCGCCGACGACCGGGTTCGACCGGCTGTTCCCGGCATCGTGGCGTCGGCTCGACGACACCGATCCGGTGGGACCGCTGTGGCGGGCCGCGCAGATCTTCCGGCTTGCGTCGTTCGCCTACGCCCTGGGGTTCCAGATCGTCATCAACGGCGACCTCGACCGGCCCGGTCTCACCTGGGTGCTGTTCGGCCTGATGACCGCGGCCAACGTGTGGTGGGCGGCCGGGTATCTGATCGGCTTCGGGCGTCGATGGTGGTTCGTCGCCATCGAGGTGGCCGTCTCGGCGGTGCTGATGCTGTCCACGTCCTATGTGGCCGACACGGCCTGGGTGGCGTCGAATCAGACGTGGCCAACCACCTTGTGGATGACCAACGCGGTGTTGTCGTCGGCGCTGGTCGGCGGAGCGATGTGGGGCGTGATTGCGGCTGCCGTGATCGGCGCGGCCAACCTGTACGTCAAGGGCGACATCGTCTGGAACTTCGGACGCAACGCCACTCTGCTACTGCTGCTGATGACCGGACTGGCGGTGGGGCTCGCGGCCTCACGCGCGCGCCTGACCCACCAGCGGATGACAGCCGCGATCCGCGCCGCAGCGCAGGCCACCGAACGCGAACGACTCGCCCGCGAGGTCCACGACGGGGTCCTGCAGGTGCTCGCGCTCGTCGCCCGGCGGGGCACCGAGATCGGTGGCGACGCCGCAGCGCTCGCGCATCTGGCCGCCGAGCAGGAGACGCGCCTTCGCAAACTGATCGCCGCCCAACCCGATTCTGTCCCAACGGAATTCGACGGCGACCGGAAGACCGTCGACCTGGGTGCGCGTCTGCGGGATCTGGGTGACGACGCGACCTCGGTGAGCACGCCGTCGGACCCGGTTCCGGTGCCCGAACCTACGGCCACCGAACTGCTCGCCGTCGTCGCCAACATCCTGGACAACACCCGACACCACGCCGGTGCGGGCGCACGCAGCTTCCTGCTCCTCGAGGACCTCGGTGACGAGGTGGTGATCAGCGTCCGCGACAACGGTGTCGGTATCGCACCCGGCCGGCTCGACGAGGCGCGGGCAGAGGGCAGGATGGGTATCGCGCGGTCGATCGTCGGGCGGGTCGAGGACCTCGGCGGGCGGGCCGCGCTCCAGACCGCCCCGGGGTCGGGGACGGAATGGGAGTTGACGATTCCGGTGCAGGAGGGTCGCCGCTGATGAGTACGCAACCGGTGCGGGTGATGGTGGTCGACGACCACCCGATGTGGCGCGACGGCGTCGCCCGTGACCTCGCCGACGAGGGTTTCGACGTGGTGGCCACCGCCGACGGTGTTCGCGCCGCCACCAGCCGGGCCGCGGCGGTGCGGCCCGACGTGGTGCTCATGGACATGCAGATGCCCGACGGCACCGGCGCCACGGCCACCGCCGAACTGCTCAAGGTGTGCCCCGAGGCGCACGTCCTGGTGCTCTCGGCCTCCGACGAACGCGACGACGTGCTCGACGCGATCAAAGCCGGAGCCACCGGCTATCTGGTGAAGAGCGCCCAGCGCTCCGAGCTGGTCGCGGCGGTCCACGCCACCGCCGACGGGCAGGCGGTGTTCACGCCGGGCCTGGCCGGGCTGGTGCTCGGCGAGTACCGCCGGATCGCCCGCTCCCCGGGCCCCGAGACACCCGTGCTCACCGAGCGCGAAACCCAGGTGTTGCGCGAGGTGGCGAAGGGACTGTCGTCGCGGCAGATCGCCAACCGGCTCGCCATCAGCCCGCGGACCGTCGAGAACCACGTGGGCGCCACGCTGCGCAAACTGCAGCTGGCCAACCGGGTGGAGTTGACGCGGTACGCCATCGAACACGGGCTCGACACAGACTGACCTCGCTGAGAGTCCACCGGGTGTGACACACGGACTCCCGCTTATTGATTTCCTTCCCGCTTATTGGATCCAATCGGCGGGAAGGAAACCAATAAGCGCGAACTCGGGGAGACCCGTCAGACCTGAGCCCGACACCGTGGACGCGACCGCACGGCCCACTACCCAAGCGATCTGGGTAGATCTACACATGTTCGGCGACGACGCAGAACCGACGCTGGAGTACATGACTGCCACCAACCCACTCGACGCCACACCGGCCGGCGCGCTGGACCGGATTCGCGGGGAGTTCGCCGACATCAGCCGCCGCATGACGACGGTGTCCACCGAGCTCACCGAGCTGCAGAGACTCATCACCGCCCCCGCACCCGCCGTACCCGGTCCGCCACCACCGCCCTCAACCCCATACCCCTCGACCCCATATCCCTCGACCACTGCGGGCTTCGTCCCGCCGAACGTCGTGTCAACACCTCGCCACGTGCCACCGGTGCCGCCGCAACCCCGCCTGTTCCCGGCGACCGCCGCGCACCCGTACCCCGGCCCGCCCGCACACCTCCCCCCACGTCCATATGCACCGCCGTTCACTCCGGTTCCGGCGCCGCGCAAGCCGTCCACCCCGCTGTCCGAGCGGATCGCGGCCGCCACCGAACGCGGACTGATCGGCAAGATCCTCGCCGGTGTGGGCGTGGCCATCACGCTCATCGGCGTGGTGCTGCTCCTGGTCCTGGCCGCCCAGGCCGGCGTGCTGCGCCCAGAGATCCGGGTCGCCGGTGGCGCCGTGCTCGCGGCCGTGTTGTTCGGACTCGGCGTGTGGCTCGGCGGTAAACCCGAGAAGCGCTCCGGCGCATCGGCTCTCGTCGCCACCGGAGTGGCCGCCGCCCTGTTCGACGTCCTCGCCGCAACGGCGATCTACCACTGGCTGCCCGCCTACGCTGCGATAGTCGTGGCCGCGGTGATCGCCGCGGGTGGGCTGAGGGTCGCGCACGTGTGGAGCAGTCAGGCCCTCGGTCTGATGGTCAGCATCCCGCTGATGGCCCTCGCACCGTTCCTCACCGGCGGAGCCGACGAACTGCTGATCGGATTCCTGCTGGTGTACGTGGCTGCGACATTGTGGATTCAATTGGGCCGCAATTGGATTGCCATGCACGCGGTCAACACCGCGGCGTCCACGCTCCCGCTGCTCTTCGTGGTGGTGTTCACTCCCGAGGTCGACCGCTGGTTCTTCACGGTCGCCGTGGTCACGAATGTCGTTCTGGCCGTGGGTTCGTCGATCGCACTCATGCCGTCATCGAGGGAACCCATCGTCGCGGCGCTGATCGCCGCGGTCTCGATCATCCCGATGATCGGGGCCGCCAACGTCACCGGCGAGATCGTCGCAGCGTCGATCCTCGGCGGCATCACCGTCGTACTCGTGCTCATCGCTCTCGCCGGCGCCGGGCTGCCCGGGGTCAACCGGGAGGTCCGCGTGGTCTGGCTCTCGAGCGCCGCCGTCACCGCACTCACCGCGGCCGGCACCGTCCTGGACGGCTTCGGCATGAGCGTCGCCGTCGCCGGAATCGCCGTCGTCACTGGAATCGCCGCCGTCACCGCGGTGACGTCGGTGTCCGCCAAGGACCTCGGGGTGCCGCTGCGGATCATCGCGACGGTGTTCACCGGCCTTGCACTGCTGTCCACCGCCGCCTCCGGATCGCTGGCCCAGTTGTTCGTCGTCGACGCCCTACCGACCTCCGAGCAAGTGCTGCTGCTGGTGGTCGTGGCGCTCACCCTGGCCGCCGTCGCCGTGCTCACCTACACGTGGGGACAGGCCGCGGGTCACCAGCAGCAGACCATCGCGATCGTCGGCAGTCTGTTCGCGCTGTGGCTGGTCACGCTGGGCTGCGTGGGGCTCGGCACGCTCATCGGTGCGGGCACCGACGCCGGTATCCGGGGCGGTCACGCGGCCGCCACCATCGTCTGGGTGCTGGCTGCCGCCGTCGGTCTGCTGTGGGCCCGCCGGCAGCGAGGTGGTTCACGCGCCGTCACCCTGACCGCGAGCTTGGCGGTCATCGCCGCCGCCGTGGCCAAACTGTTCCTCTTCGACCTGGCTGCACTCGACGGCGTGTTCCGGGTGATCGCGTTCATCGTCGTCGGATTGCTGCTGCTCTCGCTGGGTGTGGCCTATGCGCAGTCGCTGAGCTCCGACGAGCGGGACGGCCACCCGGTCGCCGCCCCCCTGACCCGACACAACTGACACCCCCACGCGACCGGGGCGCCGCACCGATCATCGTGCGGCGCCCCGACCGCGTCACATCTGGGCGATGACCCTGCCCACCTGTCCGTCGAACTGATGCCCGCCCGTGTCATGGGTGACCACCCGCGCCGACGGCAACCGCGCCGCATTGAGTGCGAGGTGCTCGAACGGGACCTCCGCGTCGTCGCGGCAATGATGCAGTGTCAGCGTCGCGGAAGGCTCGGGACCGTCGAAGGCGTAGTCGGCGACATCCCAGCCGTCGGGTCCCCAGTCGGGCATGGCGAGTGCCACCACCGGCGGCCACACGCGAGATTCGGCGGCGAGCACATGCAACAGGACCGACGCCCCGAACGAGTGCGCGATCACCAGATCCGACGCGCCGAGACCGGTCAGGCGGTCACGGATCGCCGCAGCCCATGTGGGAAGCGACATGTCGTCGGCGGGGATCACCGGGTAGTCGAGCGTCGCGTCGAGCCGGTCACCGAAGGCGTGTGCCAGCGGCCGGTCCTCATCCTCACCGCCGGCGCCGTGAACGAACAGCAGACGTCTGGGCATCGCATCTCCTCTCGTATTCCGATGGGTAGACCGAACCGACGCCAGAAAATCATCGACGACTTTCTGCCGACGCGATGTCGAGAACGTCGATCCGGTTCCGTCTCCCTGATGAACGCGGCCACAATGGTCGCGTCGGACCAAGGAGACAACGATGGCGAAGTATCTGCTTCTCAAGCACTATCGCGGCGGCAAGGCACCCACCAACGACGTGCCGGTCGATCAATGGGGCCCCGGCGAGTGGGATGCGCACTCGCAGTTCATGGAGGACTTCGCGCAGAAACTCGTCGGGACCGGCGAGTTCGTGGCCTCCCACGCACTCGCCGAGGACGGTGTGTGGGTTCGCTTCGACGGCGAGGGGCGCCCCCCGGTGACCGACGGCCCGTTCGCCGAGACCAAGGATCTGATCGCGGGCTTCATGATGATCGACGTCGATTCCTACGACCGTGCACTGGAACTCGCCGCTGAACTGTCGGCGGCACCCGGTGCCGGTGGGCGGCCGTTGGGCGAATGGCTGGAGTTGCGTCCGGTGATGTGGACCGCGCCGACCATCACCGAATGATCACACCGGACCGCAGCACCGCAGGGGCCGCACTGAGCGAGCAGGTCCCTGCGGTGATCGGTGTCCTCGTCCGCCGGGGAGCGGATTTCGCATCGGCCGAGGATGCCGTGCAGTCGGCGCTGGTCCGCGCGCTGGAGACCTGGGCCGGACCGGACCCGAGCGCCGAAGCGCCACAGAGCATCCGCGGATGGCTGATCACCGTCGCCTGGCGTGCATTCCTGGATCAATTGCGCAGCAACAACTCTCGCATCACACGCGAAGAGGCCGTCGCACGTGAACCCGGCCCCGACGACCTACCGGCCGGCGACGACACACCTATGGCTGTACTTCCTGTGCGCACACCCGTCGTTGACGTCGTCGTCGGCCATCGCCCTGACGTTGCGTGCCGTTGCGGGCCTCACCACCCGACAGATCGCCGACACCTATCTGGTGCCGGAAGCCACCATGGCACAACGGATCAGCCGCGCCAAGCAACGCATCGCCGGGGTGCGACTGGACCAGCCCGGTGACGCGTCCACCGTCCTGCACGTGCTGTACCTCCTCTTCAACGAGGGCTACAGCGGCGACGTCGACCTGGCGGCCGAAGCGATCCGGGTGACCCGTCAGCTCGCCGGCATCCTCGACGAGCCGGAGGTCCACGGTCTGCTTGCCCTCATGCTGCTGCACCATGCCCGACGCGCCGCGCGAACAGGTCCGGGGCACAACCTGATTCCGCTGGCCGAACAGGATCGCTCACGCTGGGACACGACGATGATCGCCGAAGGCGTGGTGATCCTGCAGGCCGCGCTGGCTCGCGATCGGCTCGGTGAGTATCAGGCGCAGGCCGCGATCGCCGCGCTCCACGCCGACGCCCCGACCGCCGGCGAGACCGACTGGGTGCAGATCGTCGAGTGGTACGACGAACTCGCCGCCCTCACCGACTCCCCTGTCGTGCTGCTCAACCGTGCGGTCGCCGTGGGCGAGGCCGATGGCGCGCCCGCCGGGCTGGCCGCACTCGAACACGTCGCTGAAACGGTGCCCCGCTACCACGCCGTGGTCGCCCATCTGCACGAGAAGATCGGCGATATGACCACTGCCGCAATCGAATACGCCGAGGCCGCACGCCTGGCCACCAACCTGGCCGAGCGTGATCACCTCACCCGATGCGCTGCACGGTGTGCGATGGACCGCTGAACCGGTAGATCCTGGATCAGCCGGCGGCCCCGCGCGCCTCGTCGATCAGCAGGCGCAGGGCGTGCAGCGTTGTCGCCTCGACGATCTCCGGCGGGTCCCCGTCGAACACCTTGCGCCGGCTGAAGACTCGCCCCCGGAGACCACGCCGAACCACACGGTGCCCGGATCCTCTTCCTGCGGTTCGGGTCCGGCCTCACCGGTGACCGCGACGACGAGGTCGGCGCCGAGTAGGCGGGCGGTGTTCGACGCCATCGTCTCCGCCGCCTGCGCCGATACGATCGGCCCGGGCGGCACCTCGAGAAGGTCGTGTTTGACGTGGGGTTGATAGGCGACGATCCCGCCGGCGAACCAGTCACCCGACGTCGATGCACGGCTGAGCGCCGACGCGATCCCGCCGCCGGTCAGCGATTCGGCGACGGCCACCGTCGGCCGCTCCTCGATCAGATCGGCCAGTTCGGAACACAGGGCGTCGATGGAGTCGGATTCGTCGGGCTCGGACATGCCTACAGGCTTATCGCGTACGGTGGGGAACAGTCCAACCATCCAAGGTGCCACCTCGAAACCGCGGGCGCGCCGTGAACCGACAACGGGTCACGACTTCGCGGTCGACCCGTGGTGAGGAGCACCATGCGAGCAGTCACCTGGCAGGGCAAGCGGCACGTGAGCGTCGACAACGTTCCCGATCCGAAGATCGTCGACCCCACCGACGCCATCATCAAGGTCACCTCGACCAACATCTGCGGCTCGGACCTGCACCTCTACGAGGTACTCGGCGCCTTCATGTCCGCCGGCGACATTCTCGGCCACGAACCGATGGGCATCGTGGAGGAAGTCGGTTCCGGCGTCGGCGATCTGTCCGTGGGCGATCGGGTGGTCATCCCGTTCCAGATCTCCTGCGGGTCGTGTTACATGTGCGACCACACGCTCTACACCCAGTGCGAGACCACCCAGGTTCGCGACCAGGGCATGGGTGCGGCGCTGTTCGGCTACTCCAAGCTGTACGGGTCCGTGCCGGGCGGGCAGGCCGAGTACCTGCGTGTTCCGCAGGCACAGTTCACCCACATCAAGGTTCCCGGCGACGCACCCGACGCGCGGTATGTCTACCTGTCCGACGTGCTGCCCACCGCCTGGCAGGCCGTCGAGTACGCCGACGTCCCACCGGGCGGCTCGGTGACGGTCCTGGGGTTGGGGCCGATCGGCGACATGGCTGCCCGCATCGCCCATCACCGCGGGTTGCAGGTGATCGCGGTCGACCGGGTGCCCGAACGGATCGCACGTCTCGACGCCCGCGGCATCAAGACCATCAACCTCGACAGCGTCGACGACCTCGGAGGCGAGATCCGCGAACTCACCGATGGCCGCGGCACCGACTCGGTCATCGACGCGGTCGGCATGGAGGCACACGGCTCGACCACCGCGAAGGTGTTGCAGCAGGTCGTCGGCCTGCTGCCGGACGCGGTGGCCGCCCCGATGATGCAGAAGGCCGGAGTGGACCGCCTCGCCGCGCTCTACTCGGCCATCGACATCGTGCGACGCGGTGGCACGATCTCGTTGATCGGCGTGTACGGCGGCATGGCCGATCCGCTGCCCATGCTCACCCTTTTCGACAAGCAGATCACCGTGCGCCAGGGTCAGGCGAATGTGAAGAAGTGGGTGCCCGACATCCTGCCACTCCTCGGCGACGACGACCCGCTGGGCGTGGACAGCTTTGCCTCCCATGAACTTTCGCTCGACGACGCCCCGCACGCCTACGACATCTTCCAGCGCAAAGCCGAGGGCGCCGTCAAGATCGTGCTGAAGCCGTGAGGCCGAATGCGCTCCTGGCACAGTCGCGGAGGCCTAGCATGATGCGGGTGATCACACGCCTGTTCGTCCTGGCTCTGTGCCTCGTATCGGCTCTCGGGGCGGCCGCAATCATCGCCACCCCGAAGGCGGCGGCCGCCCCGTGCGCCGACGTCGAGGTGGTCTTCGCCCGCGGGACCATCGAACCCGCTCCGCCGGTCGGTCTGACCGGCCTCTCCTTTGCCGCGGCGCTGCGCTCGCGACTGCCCGGCAAGTCGGTGAACGTCTACGGCGTGAACTACCCGGCCAGCGACCAGTTCAACAACCGTCTGCTGTTCGCGCAGACCGTCGCCAACGGTGTCCGGGACGCGCAGAACCGCGTCCGATACGTCGCGGCGAGGTGTCCGCGCACCAAGATCGTGCTCGGCGGCTACTCGCAGGGTGCGGTGGTCAGCGGATATGCCGTGCAGGCCAACATCGACGTGCCGGCGCGCTACCGCCAGTACGAGGACCGGGTGCCACCGCCGCTGCCGGCCGCCCTGTCCCGCAACATCGCCGCGGTCGTGTTCTTCGGCGCGCCGTCGGATCGCTTCATCCGCGATGTGGGCGCACCGCCGATCCGGGTCGCCCCGGCCTACCGCTACAAGACCGTCCGTTACTGCATACCCGGTGACACCATCTGCAACGGTTCGCCGGTGGGCGGGCCCAACGCCCTGCACGTGCTGTACACGGTCAACGGCATGACGATCGACGCGGCGAATTACGTGGCCCGACGACTCTGACCGACGGGAGTGAGACCCCGGCACCGGCGAGCAATCGAGCTCACCGCACGACGTCGGGATGGATGTGATCGTCGAGGCGGGTCAGGTTGGTCCCGCTGCCGCCGCGTCGGGCCGCGATGATCTCCGCGACGATCGACACCGCGGTTTCGGCGGGCGTCTGGGCACCCAGGTCGAGGCCGATCGGCGAATGCAGTCGCGCGAGGTCGGCGTCGGTGGCGCCTTCGTCGCGCAAGCGGCGCAGGCGGTCGTCGTGGGTTCGGCGGGAACCCATCGCACCGATGTAGACACCGTCGGGTGTCTCGAAGGCGGCCAGCAGCGCCGGGACGTCGAACTTGGGATCGTGGGTCAGCACGCAGATCGCGGTCCGCCCGTCGATGCGTCCGGCGGCGGTCTCGGCACGCAGATAACGGTGCGGCCAGTCCACCACGATCTCGTGGGCGGCCGGGAAGCGGTCCCGGGTGGCGAACACGGCGCGGGCATCGCACACCGTCACGTGATAGCCGAGCGCCGCGCCGGCCGCGGCGACGGCGGCCGCGAAATCGATGGCGCCGAACACGATCAGCCGCGGTGGCGGGGCAAACGAGTTGACGAAGACGGCGACGTCGTCGTCCATGCGCTGTCCCGTGGCGCCATAGCGCAGGATCGACGACTCGCCGAGATCGAGCAGCCCGCGGGCATCCTGTTCGACGGCGCGGTCGAGTCCGGGCTCGCCCAGAGTGCCGGACGCGTCTGCGGGCGTCACGGTGAGGTGGCCGGCCGCGCGTGCGCCGGCGATGACGGTGGCGACCGCCATGGGTCGTCGGGCCTCGACGGCGTCGGCGATGTCGCCCAGATCGGGCCAGGTCTGCTGATTGACCGGTTCGCAGAACACGTCGAGGATGCCACCACAGGTGAGGCCGACGGCAAACGCGTCGTCGTCGGCAATCCCGTACTGCTCGCTGCTCGGCGTTCCGGACTCCATGACCTCACCGAGCAACTCGTAGACGGCGCTTTCGACGCATCCGCCCGACACCGACCCGAGAACCCGGCCATCGGCCAGGCGCACCATCGCCGCCCCTGGTCGGCGTGGCGCCGAACCCGAGGTCGCGACCACGGTCGCCAACCCGACGGTCTCCCCGGCGCGCCAGTGTTCGGCAAGAACGGGCAGGACATCTCTCATGCTTCACCTCATGTCCACAATCGTCGGATGCGTGACACCCGAGCGACATCACCAGTCTGCGCGTGTTCTGCCGCGCGTCAACCCGATCCGCGATCTGCGCGGGAAATACGGGCAGCCGTTTCGGATCGATGCTCGGCGAGGGAGGGCATAGGCTCGCGTCATGACCCTTCCACCAGCTCTGCCCCGGTCACCGGCCGAACTAACGGCCGCGCTGGAGCACACCGGCTACCTCGCCGACGACGGCCTGGCGATGGCCGCGTTCCTCGCCCTGCGGATGGGTCGGCCGCTGTTCTGCGAAGGCGAGCCGGGTACCGGCAAGACATCACTCGCCGTCGGGCTGGCGCAGGCCCTGGATCTGCCGTTGATCCGCCTGCAATGCCATGAGGGCATCGACGCCGCGCAAGCGCTCTACGACTGGGACTTCCCGCGCCAGCTGTTGCACCTGCGCACCCTGGAGGCGGCCAGCGTCGGACCGCTGGATGCCGACGCGGCCGAAACATCGCTCTACACGGACAGATTCCTGCTCGCGCGTCCGCTGTTGCGGGCACTCACCGAGGCTCCGTGTGTGTTGCTCATCGACGAGATCGACCGGGCCGACGACGAATTCGAGGCATTCCTCCTCCAGCTCCTGGACGAGAACGCGGTCACCATCCCCGAGCTCGGGCACATCGCGGCATCGACCCCGCCGCTGGCGATCCTCACCTCCAACCGCACCCGCGAGGTGCACGACGCCCTCAAACGCCGCTGCCTCTACCACTGGCTCGAACACCCGTCGCTGGATCGCGAGATCGCCATCCTGGGCCGCCGCGTGCCCGCCATCGGCGACGACCTGGCCGCCCAGGTTGCCGGGGCGGTCCAGAAGCTGCGCACGCTGGAACTGCTCAAACCGCCGGGCGTCGCCGAGACGCTGGATTGGGCGCGCGCGTTGCGCGAACTCGACCGTGACGTGCTCGACGCCGAGATCGCCGCCGCCACCCTGGGTGCGGTGCTGAAGTACCGCGAGGACGTCGACCGCGTGGTGCGCGCCGGACTGGACCGGCTGTTGGCATGAGCGCCGAGCTGGTCGGGATCGCGGGTTTCGCGCGGAGCCTGACCCATGCCGGTCTGCCGGTCGCGACCGATTCGGTGGAGCTGTTCACCCGTGCCCTGCGCGAGATCGACCTCGCCGACATGACGCAGGTGTACTGGACCGCCCAGGCCACGCTGTGCCGCGATCCCGACGACCTCCCCCGCTTCGACCTGGCCTTCGAGGCCTGGTTCGGTGATCGGATGCCGCGCGCGACCCGGCGCCCGGCCCAACCCCGCCAATCGCGCGTGGCCGCGCTGCGCAGCGCCGATGCGCAGGAGACGAGCGGAGCGGGTCCGGCCCTTGCGGTGGCCGCCGACGACACCGAGGTGCTGCGGCACCGGGACATCGCAACGCTGTCGGCGGCCGAACGCGCACATCTCGCCGAGCTCATCGGCCAGCTGGCCCCGGTGCCGCCGCGTCGTCCGGCACTCCGCCGCGCCCCCGCACGACGTGGCGAGGTGGACCGGCGGCAGACCGTCCGCGACATGCTCGCCGCGGGCGGCGAACCGGTGCGCCCGCGCCGGCACCGACGCGCGACGCGCCCGCGCCGGGTGGTGCTGCTGCTCGATGTGTCCGGATCGATGAGCCCGTACGCCGATGCCCTGCTGCGGTTCGCGCATGTCGTGACCCGGGTCGCGCCCGGCGACACGGAGGTGTTCTCGCTCGGCACCCGCCTCACCCGACTGTCGCGGGCACTGCGCTCGGCCGATCCCGACCAGGCGCTCGTCGCGGCCGGGCGCGCGGTACCGGACTGGGCCGGCGGAACGCGTCTGGGCGAAACCCTGCAGGCGTTCCTGGATCGGTGGGGTCGCCGCGGCGCCGCCCGCGGTGCCGTCGTGGTGATCTTCTCCGACGGCTGGGAACGCGGCGATCCGACGCTGCTGGCAGTGCAGATGGCACAGCTGCGACGCCTCGCCCGCGCGGTGTTCTGGGTCAACCCGCATGCCGGCGCCGACGGCTATCAGCCGATCCAGGGCGGGATCGCCGCGGCACTACCGCACCTCGACCGCTTGCTCGCCGGCCACTCGCTGGCCACTCTGCAGGAACTGCTGGCCGCCATCCGAGACGCCTGAGAGGGCACTGTGAAACCCGGTTCGCTGCCACGGGATCCGCGATTTCGGACATCTGACGAGCACCGGAGGCGCACAGTTGTTCTGAGGGGCTTCGCCACGCCCTCAGCCCACCTGTGGCGAACGCATCGGAGGTCAACATGCGGATAGCAGTCACCGTCGACGGCACAACCTACGAGGACGAGGTGGAACCACGCACCTTGCTCGTACACCATCTACGAAATCAGCTGGGCAAGGTCGGCACCGTGATCGGTTGCGACACAAGCAATTGCGGCGCCTGCACGGTGCTGCTGAACGGCCACAGCGTGAAATCGTGCTCGGTGCTCGCCGTGCAGGCCGACGGCGCCGACATCACCACCGTCGAAGGTCTGCGTGGCCCCGACGGTTCACTGCATCCTGTGCAGGAGGCGTTTCGGGACAATCACGGACTGCAGTGCGGCTACTGCACTCCCGGCATGATCATGTCGACGATCGACCTCCTCGCCGAGAATCCGAAGCCCGACGAGCACGACGTCCGTGAGGGCCTCGAAGGCAACCTGTGCCGTTGCACCGGTTATCAGAACATCGTCGCCGCGGCCCTGGATGCGGCGCAGCGCTTGCGGGCCGACGCCTCGCCCCGGGTGGAACGCACCGGGACATCAGCCGGGCAGGACGCGGCGGCACCGGCGATGCAGGAGACGGGAGGCCAGCAATGACCACCACCATCGAACCGGGTGCCGCCGGACCGGATTCCGCCGAAGTCGGCAAGGCCCGGGTCCGCAAGGAGGACGAGCACCTCATCACCGGCCGCACCCGCTGGACCGACAATCTGGTGTTGCCCGGCATGCTGCACATCGCGATCCTGCGCAGCCCCTTCGCACATGCGCGGATCACCAACATCGACGTCGAAGCCGCCAAGACGATGCCCGGCGTCGTCGCGGTCTACACCGGTGCCGACTTCGCCGACGAGCAGGCCAGCCTGCCGAATGCCATGCAGATCACCCCCGACATGCTGGTCCCGCCCGCACCGTCGATCGCGGTGGACACCGTGCGGTTCGCGGGTGAGGCGGTCGCCATCGTCGTCGCCCGAGACCCGTACGCCGCCCACGACGCACTCGAGAACATCGATATCGACTACGACGATCTGCCCGTCGTCCTCGATCTCGCGGTCGCCGCGAGTGATGGCGCCGACCTCGTGTATCCCGACCTGGGAACCAATGTGCAGGCCGTGTGGGTATTCGACTCCGCCGAGGCGGGCACCGGCAGCAGCATGGACGACGCGATCCGCGACGCCGAGGTCGTCGTCGAGCGCACTCTGCGCCAGCAGCGTCTGATCCCGGCGTTCATGGAACCGCGGTCGGTGGTCGTCGACCCGACCGGCGCACAGATCACCATGTGGTCGGCCACCCAGGTGCCGCACATCCTGCGTCTCATGCTGGCGATGACACTCGGCATCCCGGAGCACAAACTGCGGGTGATCGCACCCGACGTCGGCGGCGGTTTCGGCGGCAAGCTGCAGGTCTGTCCGGAAGAGGTGCTCGCGCTGCTGGTCGCGCGTCGGCTCGGCAAGCCGGTCAAGTACACCGAGTCGCGCAGCGAGTCGATGCAGGCTGCCCACCATGGTCGCGACCAGATCCAGAAGCTGACGCTCACCGCGCGCCGCGACGGCACCGTCACCGGCATGAAGGCCGAACTGCTCGCCGACATGGGCGCATGTCTGCGGGTGTTCACCGCCGCGGTCCCGATCCTCGGCGCCTTCATGTTCAACAGCATCTACAAGTTCGACGCCTATCACTTCGCCTGCACCAACGTGTTCACCAACAAGGTGCCCACCGACGCGTATCGGGGTGCCGGGCGTCCCGAGGCGACCTTCGCGATCGAGCGGATGATGGACGAACTCGCCACCGAGCTCGGGATGGATCCGCTCGAACTGCGGGAGAAGAACTGGATCAAGCACGAGGAGTTCCCGTTCACCACGGTCGCCGGGATGACCTACGACTCGGGTAACTACGAGGCCGCGACAGCCAAGGCCAAGGAACTGTTCGACTACGACGGATTGCGCGCCGAGCAGGCGGAGCGGCGAGAACGCGGTGACACCGTGCAACTCGGGATCGGCGTGTCCACCTTCACCGAAATGTGCGGCCTCGCGCCGTCACGCATCATGGGTGAGCTCGGCGGCGGCGCGGGCGGTTGGGAGCACGCGGCGATCCGGATGCTGCCGACCGGCAAGGTCGAGGTCGTCACCGGCAGTTCGGCGCACGGCCAGGGTCACGAGACGGCGTGGAGCCAGATCGTGGCCGATCGGCTCGGAGTTCCCTTCGAGGACGTCGAGGTGCTCCACGGCGACACCCAGTCATCGCCCCGCGGGCTGGACACCTACGGGTCGCGTTCGCTGGCGGTCGGCGGTATGGCGGTCGTCAAGGCCGCCGAGAAGGTGGTGGACAAGGCCCGCCCGATCGCCGCTCATCTGATGGAGGCGGCCGAGGACGACCTCGAGTTCGCCGAGGGCAAGTTCACGGTCAAGGGCACCGAGAAGGCCATCGGCATCGCCGACGTCGCCCTGGCGGTTTTCGCCGCCCACGACATGCCCGAAGGCGTTGAGCCGAACCTCGATTCGGAAGCGACCTACGATCCGGAGAACTTCTCGTTCCCGCACGGCACCCACCTGTGCGCCGTCGAGGTGGACACCGAGACCGGATTCGTGAAGATCCGCAAGTACGTATGCGTCGACGACATCGGCAAGGTCGTCAACCCGCTGATCGTGGAGGGGCAGGTGCACGGCGGTCTCGCGCAGGGTATCGCGCAGGCTCTCTACGAGGACGCGATCTACGACGAGTCGGGCACCTTGCTCTCGGGGTCGTTCGCCGAGTACCTGGTACCTGGCTCGCCCGACCTGCCGCACTTCATCACCGACCGCACCGAGACACCCGCGACCGGAAATGCGCTGGGCGTCAAAGGAGTTGGTGAGGCAGGCACCATCGCCTCGACGCCGGCGGTGGTCAACGCGGTGCTCGACGCGGTGCGCCACCTCGGTGTGCGCGACATCGAGATGCCCTGCAGTCCCATGCGGGTGTGGAAGGCCATCGCATCCGCCCAGACCGCATCGGGAGGTGCGCAATGATTCCGTCGAAGTTCGACTATCTCGCCCCCACCACCCTCGCCGAGGCAGTCTCCGCGCTGGCCGACGCCGGCGAGGACGCCAAGGTGATCGCCGGCGGGCAGAGCCTCATGCCGGTGCTGCGGCTGCGGCTGAACTCACCGAGCGCCCTCGTGGACCTCGGGAAGATCGCGGAGTTGCGTGGGGTACGCGAGGACGGCGACGCGATCGTCGTCGGGGCGATGACCACCCACCACGACGTGATGACCGATCCCCTCGTCGTCCAGCACGCCGCGCTGCTGTCCGACGCCGAGCAGACCGTCGCGGACCCGCAGATCCGCCACCGCGGCACATTCGGTGGATCGCTCGCCCATGCCGACCCGGCCGGTGATCTGAGTTCGGTCGCCGTCGCCCTCGACGCGACGATGACCGTCGTGGGACCGGGTGGGCAGCGCGAGGTGCCCGCGGCGGAGTTCTTCACCGACATCTTCACCACCGCATTGGAACCCGACGAGATCCTGGCCTCGATCCGCATTCCGAAGCACACCGGATGGGCGGCGCACTACGAGAAGTTCCATCGGATCGCGCAGAGCTGGTCGATCATCGCCGTCGCGGTGACCCTCGAGGTCGACGACGCCGGCGGCACGATCCGTGATGCGGCGGTCGGGCTGACCAACATGGGTGCGGTGCCGATCCGGGCGAGGGCGGTGGAACAGGCTCTCGTCGGGCAGCGTGCCGATGCCGACGTGATCCGGGCCGCGGCCGAGCATGCCGCCGAGGGCACCGACCCGATGAGCGATCCGAACGCCGACTCCGAGTACCGGACCCATCTGGCGAAGGTCCTCACCCGGCGTGCGGTCGTGGCGGCAGTGGGCGCCTGACATGCAACTGGAACACAGCTTTTCGGTCGACGCGCCGATCGCCACCGTCTGGGCGGCGCTGATCGATCCGGAACGCGTCGCGGGATGTATGCCCGGCGCCACGCTCACCGAGGTCGACGGCGACAAATTCACCGGGCAGATCAAGGTGAAGATCGGTCCGGTCGCCCTGGTGTACAAGGGCGTCGGCACCTTCATCGAGAAGGACGAGGGTGCCCATCGCGCTGTGATCGAGGGCAGCGCAAAGGAATCGAAGGGTCAGGGCACAGCGAAGGCCACCGTGTCGATGACGCTCACCGACGAGGGTGGCACCACCACCGGCACCGTCCTCACCGATCTGGCGATCACCGGCAAACCGGCGCAGTTCGGCCGCGGCATGCTGTCCGACGTCGGCGGCAAGATCATCGACCAGTTCGCGAACTGCCTGTCGAAGAAGCTCGGTGAACCGGAGCCGGCCGCCGCCGAGACTGCCCCGGCGGCCTCGCCTTCCGAGGTGCCGGCGACTCCGTCGCAGCCCGAACCGTCGAAACCTCGTGCGGTGCCCCAGCCGGCCGAGGAGACCGAGCCGCTCGACCTGATGGCCTACGCCGGCGGCTCGGTGCTCAAACGTGTCGCGCCGATCGTCGGTGCGGTGGTGCTCGGCGCACTGGTGTTCGTGCTGGTGCGTCGATCACGTCGCTGACGTTCTCCAGATCGCCAACCGGTTGTCTCACCGCCCCTTCGACACTGCCGAAGGTGGCGGACGAGAACTCGTCCTCCTGCATTCAGTTCTTCCGCCGTCTGCAGTCGGCGGAAGAACCAACAGGTGGAGGAGGAACATCGCGCTCCCGCTGTCGGCTCGCGTCTGCGGGTTCTGGCTCAGCCGCGCGGGAACACGCGCGCGCCGAGGATGGCGTCGCAGGCGGCGGCACCGCGGGTGTAGCCGGCGTCGAATGCGGCGGCACGCTCGGCACGACTCGCCAGGTCGTGCCCGCCGCAGGCGCTCGTCGACGGCTGCACCCGCACGGTTCCCCAGGGCTGGGCCTGTGCGCCGGCAGGCGTCGGCAACGCGAGGGCCAGGGCCGCGAGCACGACAGCACCACCCGCCCAAGTCGTTCTCCGACGGGATCGGTTCACGTCAGGAATCACCGCCGCGAAGCGGTGTGCCGTCGAAGCGCTCCAGGGTCACGAATTCCTCGACCGGCTGTCGCCGTAGTCTGGTCAGCTGTTTCACCGGCTTTCCCAGCGGGACGACGGCGGCGATGGCGTGAGTGTCGGGGATTCCCAACAACTCTCGCACCTTCGACTCCTCGGTGACCGCCATGGTGGTGAAGGTGCCACCGTAGCCCAGCGATCGGGCGGCGAGCAGGACGTTCCAGATCAGCGGGTACACCGATCCGCCACTGACCACTCCCACCCGGTCCAGATCCTGGTCCACCGCGGCCACCACCGACAGGTCGATCGAGAAGACCAGCACCACAGGCGCTTTGGCGATCGGGGCGACGAAGTCGTCGACGCCGGGCACCTCGTCGATCTGCTGCTGGGTCACCCCGGGGGGCGAGACCGGATTCCACGGACTCTCTCCCGCGCCGCGCTGGGCGAGGTAGCGGCGCGCAGCCGTCTTGCTCAGCTCGGCGATCCGGGCCTTGGTGTCGGCGTCGCGGATGATCACCGCGTGAGCGCCCTGCCGGTTCCCGCCGCTCGGCGCGAATCGGGCGAGGTCGAAGATCGCGAACAGAACGTCGTCGGGGACCGGGTCGTCGGTGAACTTGCGGGCCGCGAAGGTCGTGGTCATCACATCGGCTAGCTCCATGCACTCAGCCTAAGTGGTTGCCACCGACACAACTCGTGAACCGTTCCCGTCGCTAACGAACTCCGGCCGGTCGACGATGGAATCCACACGCACCTCACGACACGGGACAGCCACGGAGGACATCGCATGACACCGTCACGTAAGACCTGGATGATCGCGGGCGCCGCAGCAACGGCCGTGGCAGCGGCAACGCTGGGTGCGGGCCCGTCGTCCGCCGCCGACGGCAAGACCCAGACCACGCTGTACACGCTGGCCAACGGCCCGTGTGCCGGAACGGTCGACGTGGGTGTCGGCCACTACCCGAGCCAGGCGGTGTTGTTCCTGCAGAGCAACCTCCTGGGCGTTGGACCGTGTTCGGTGGATCTCACCTACACGTTCACGCCGCGCGCAGGTGGGCCGTCAAAGAAGTTCACCCGGCACATCGTGGGCCCGGGCGTCTGGGGAACGTCGCGCGACATCGTCTCGCCCGGCAAGCCGGGGATCTATGACGTCACGGTAAGCACCAACGCGCCGAGCGTGGGCGCGACGAAGATGACCATCGACATCCAGCCCTACCGCGGCTGATCCTCGGACAGGGGCAGACACCATGTCACGTCTTCGACGCGGGCTCACCGCAGTTCTGGCCGTCGGCGTCCTCGCGGTGGGCGTCACCGCGGCCACCGCCATGGCATCGGCGGCGCCCGTTGCCCCGGACAACGTCGCGACCTTCACGTTGCCCGCCACCGGCGGTATCGAGGTCGGGCCGGGTGGCGTGCCGGGCGGTTCCTTCCGACCGGTCACGGTCCTCGCGCGGCCCGGAATTCGAACGCTGCAGTATCCGCCGCCGCCGGCCGCGGTGACGTTCACCGTGACCAACCCGGCGCCGTACCACTATCAGTACTCCTATCGGTACGTCGCGGTATCGTGGCGCAACCTCACCAACGGCAAGTCGGGAACCGTGGCGTTACGTCATTGGCAGAAGCCGAGATTCAGCGTCGACGGCTATCCGGCGTCACTTTCCACCGCGGCCAACGTGACGACCGGTGCGGGCACGGTGGTCGCGACGGTGTCGGTGTTGCGCGAGCAGTATCAGGCGCCACCGTCGGTGATCAGCGTCATCCCGGGGCTCACGGCGATCAACGTCGCGTGACGTTCAGGCGCCGGTATCGCGGTTGGGATCGGCCACCGGTTTGGATTCGGCAGACCCTCTCTGCCGGAAGTAGATCGACAACACCACGATCGCAGCCACCGCGATGAACTCGCTCTGCCAGTTCTGCATCGACTCGAACCAGAACTGGGAGGTGCCCAGATACTGCCACACCGTCACCGGTGCCTCGCCGTGCTGGATCTGCTCGTCGCTGTAGGCAGCCGCACCGCCCACAGCGTGCAGTGCAAAGGATGCGAAGAACAGAACGAAGAAGATGATCGAGAGCGAGTTCTCGTAGAGCCACAGCACCCAGCCGCCACGACGCACCGGCCACGGCGTGTGCTTCTCGATGCGCGCCTGTCGCGGGTCGGCATCCTGTGGCGCCGCAGACCCGATGGGCTTCGACTCCGAGGACCCCTTCTGATACAGAAACGCGGTCAGCACCACGTACATCCCCATCTGCAGGAACTCCGATTCCCAGTTCTCGAAGGTGGCCTCGATGAAGTCGCCACTGCCCAGGTAGCCGAACAGTGAGACGGGCGGAGATCCGTGACTGCTCTGCTCCTGGTTGTAGACGTCCCAGCCAGACGCGACCATGCCGATGAAGAAGATCAGGAACAGACCACCACACGCCAGTGCCAGTCCGTTGTCCCGGAGGAAGGCGCGGACACCGGTGAGACGGGGAGGCGCGTCGGCGTCCATGGTCCTACGGTAGGTGGCAGCGGCGATCACGGTGACAGGTACGCGATGATCGCGTTGGCCAGTCCTCGTCGGGCGAGTTCCTGATCCTGATAACTGCCGAGCTGCTTCTCCGACACCAGACCGCGCATGGCGCCCGGCAGGAACGCCGCGACCTCACGAACGCGCGCGGCCGGGACGTCGAGGTCGGCGAAGGCGCGTTCGCAGGCATCCACCCACAGCGGCCCCCACGAGGCGAGTTCGGCGGCGGTCTTGGGAAAGAGACGTTCCAGCTCGGCCGGATCACGGGGCAGCGCGGCTCGCAGGGTTTCGATGGCTCGCGAATCCGGTTCCATCAGGCCCGCATACATGAGTTCGACGATGCCGCTCACCCGTTCGGTCAGCGAGCCGTCGCCGTCGGCGACCACGGGCAGATCTCCGCGACGCCTACGCGACGTCCCCGCGGCACCCGAGGTGATCGGCAGATCTCCGCGACGCCTCCGCGACGTGCCCGCGGCACCCGAGGTGATCGGCAGATCTCCGCGGCGAACAGCCGTGTGGTGCAGAACGGCTGCCCAGAGTCCGTCGATGTCGCCGAACTGATACTTGATGACACCCCAGGTGGCCCCGATGTCCTTGGCGATCCGATTGCCCGACACGGAGTTCGGGTCACCACCGGCAAGGGAGGTGACCGCCGCGTCGAGCATCGCCTCCCGGGTGGCGATGCCGCGTTTGTTGGCGCTGCGCCGCGGAGTAGAGGCATCGGTGGTCACAGGCGCATCGTAGCCGCTCGACGGTCTTTCACAGAACCTTCTTGCATACTTTCACAGAGGGTTCTATCGTCCACTCATGGCGCAGACACCGCTGTCCATGAAGCCCACCGGCTGGTTCCAGGTCGCCTGGTCGGCCGAGATCGGCGTGGGCGACGTGCACACGATGAAGTACTTCGGGCAGGAGATGGTGGCCTGGCGTACGACGTCGGGGCGAATCGTCGTCTTCGACGCTTACTGCGAACACCTCGGGGCACACCTCGGCCACGGTGGGCATGTGGAGGGCGAGAGTCTGGTGTGCCCGTTCCACGGCTGGGAGTGGAACACCGAGGGCCGCAACGTGTGTGTGCCCTACGAGAACCACCCGAACAAGGGTCGTCGCATCCGCAGCTATCCAGCCTTGGAACGTAACGCGGCGGTGTGGATCTGGTACGACGTGGGCGGTAGTGCACCGTACTTCGACGTGCCGGACATCTTCGGCGACTTCGGCGACGACAAGACGGCCGACGACTACTACCCACCGGTGCCGGGCGCCACCCTGTTCCGGCCCGGGCTGGAGATCCATCCGCAGTACATCATGGAGAACGGCGTCGACTTCGCCCACTTCAAGTTCGTGCACAAGACGCCGTTCATGCCCGAGTTCACCCGGCACGACTTCTCCGGACCGGTGTCCTACGTCGACTTCACGATCGCCTTCGACGAGGGTGGGACTCTCGAAAAGGCCACCAGTGGTGTGGAATCCATCAACGCCGGTCTCGGCTGCTCGGTCACCAAGAGCTGGGGCATGATCGACAACCGGACCATGCCGGCGGTGACCCCTGTCGACGAGCACACCTCCGACGTTCGGTTCACGGTGTGGATCGGGCGTAAACCGGGTGAGGACGGTCCCGAGATCACCGAGTACGGAAAGACGATGGCCGGCTTCGTGATCGAACAGTTCGAGGCCGACATCGAGATCTGGGCCCATCAGCGCTACTCCGACCCTCCGGCGTTGTCCCGCAAGGAGTTCGCGGGTTTCAAGGCGTTGCGGGAGTGGGCCGTCCAGTTCTATCCCGACGGCGGGCCGTCAGGCGTCGACCCCGCCCGGCAACCCGCCAGCGGCGCCGTTCTGCCCGCCGACGCCGACGGCGAGTACGTCCGCATCCGCCGCACCGAACTCGATCGTCTGCGCAGTCTCGCCGGGCAGTAGCTCGGCTCCAGGAAAGGACCACACCATGACCACCGCCGAGAAGATCCGCGTATTCCAGGTCGCCACCGGCAATCTGGGCACCGAGATGATCGGTCGCATCCAGGAGCACCCCGACCTCGAACTCGTTGGGCTGCACTGCTATACGTCGGAGAAGGTCGGCTGCGACGCCGGAGAGATCGTCGGCGGCGAGCCGATCGGGGTGATCGCGACCGGGTCTGTCGAGGAGATCATCGCCGCCAAACCCGACGTGCTCACCTTCCACGGCGTGTTCCCCGACGAGGATCTCTACGTCGCGGTCCTCGAGGCCGGCATCAACATCGTCACCACCGCCGACTGGATCACCGGCCACCACCGCGACACCAACCATCCTCATCCGTCGGGGCGCAAGGTCAGCGAGGTGATCGCCGACGCCTGTGCCCGGGGCGGGGCCACCTTCTACGGCACCGGCATGAATCCCGGTCTCGCCCAGATCCTCGGAATCGTGCACACCGCAGACGTTTCCGGAATCAAGAACATCACCGTCACCGAATCGGTGGATGTATCCTGCCATCACTCCGTCGACACCTGGAAGGCCGTCGGCTACGGCCGCCCCGTCGACGACCCGACCATCCCGGATTCACTGCACAAGTACACCGCCGTGTTCGCGGACTCCGTGTACCTGATGGCCGACGCCTTCGACCTCGAACTCGACGAGGTGACGTTCTCCTATGAACTCGGCGCCTGCACCAAGGACGTCGACCTCGGCTGGTACTTCATGCCCAAGGGCTCCCTGGGCGCCAACTACATCAAGTACCAGGGCATGGTCGACGGCGTGCCGCGGGTGGAAACGCACCTCGAATGGCAGATGACCCCGCACACCGATCCGGCGTGGAACATTCAGGGCTGCTACATCACTCACGTCACCGGCGATCCCAGCATCTACTCCAAGCACATGATCTTCCCGAAGAAGGGCGTCGACCTGTCCGACCCGGCAAGCTTCGCGTCGATCGGCATGACCGTGACCGGACTGCCCGCGCTGAACTCCATCCGCTCCGTCGTCGATGCCTGGCCGGGCATCATCACGAGTGCCGATCTGCCGTTGCGCACGTTCGCGGGGCGGTTCGCGATCTGAGCGCCGCACTGGGGCCCCGACCAAAAGCAGGGGAAGGATTTCTTTCCCCTACTTTTGGTTTCGTCCGTGAAGAGTTTCTCGGGGAGGAAACCAGAACTCGGGGAAAGAAATCCTTCCCCTACTTTTAGTGACCGCCGGCGAGGCCGTAGTGCACACCGGTCAGTTCCTCGGCCACCGTCCACAGACGCGCCGCGACGTCGCGGTCGAGTGCCCGGGCCGATGGCGTCACGAGGACCGGTGGGCCGGCGAGGCCGAGCCGGCCGGTCGGGCCATAGTATTGGCCGCCAGCAGCTTTCGGGTCGGTGGCGGCGCGCAGGATGGACAGCATCCCTTCGGGCGGGTCCATGATGAAGCGGTCGGTGAGCCACCGCAGCGACGGCGCGAAGTACGCCCACTGCAGAAAACGGTTCTGTTCCCGCATCACACCGGTGCGGGTCCCGCCGGGATGGGCGGCGAGCGAGACGACCGGCACCGACGCCGCCGACAGCCGACGATCGAGTTCGAAGGCAAACAGCATCTGCGCGAGTTTGGAACGCGCGTAGGCCGCGGGCGAGGTGAACCGTTGCCCCATGGTGAGGTCGTCGAAGTCGATGACGCCGGTGCGATGGGCATGCGATCCGACGGTGATCACCCGACCCCCGACCGAAATCCGTTGCAGCAGATCGTGAGTCCAGACGAAATGCCCCAGGAAGTTGGTGCCGAAGTCCACCTCGAAGCCGTCGGCGGTGAGCTCACGCCTGCCACTCATCACGCCGGCGTTGTTCACGAGCAGATCCAAGCTCGGGTATTGCGCACAGATCTCGGCGGCCGCACGGCGTACCGACGAGAGGTCGGACAGGTCGAGTTGCACCACGTCGAGGTCGGCGCCGGGCACTGCCACAGCGATCTCATCGGCAGCCTCCGCCGCGGTCTTCTCGTTGCGGCACGCCAGGATCACCCGGGCACCCAGGGTCGCCAGCCCGAACGCGGTCGCGCGGCCGATCCCCGAGTTGGCACCGGTCACCACGACAACCCGGCCCGTCTGCGGGGGCGCATCGGACAGGGCCCACCCAGACCTCGACATCTGATCCCCCCATCCTCCGACGCAAACGGCACCTGACTTCGTATCACATGGATAACCACCGCCGTGATGGCCGGTCACCTTCACCGACGTTGTCGCCGCCTTCGATGCGGTGCCGTCCATCGCATCGCGATATCCGCAGATCGACCTCGACGACGTGGTCGCCGTCGGGCATTCGGCGGCGCACAACTCGCGGTGTGTGCGTCGACGCGCCCCATCTCGAACGCGGCGAGATGGGGGCGTCGCCGCGCTTCCGCCAGGAGTATGCCGCCGCGGTGTGCCGCGCCGGCGGACAGGCGATGGCCGTCATCCTGCCCGGCAGACCCACGTCTCCATCGTCGACCCGCGCGATGCCGCCTTCGCCCATGTCGTGGACCTGATCGTGCGGTTCGTCGAAGGCGCGCACCATGTTCCGGGGCTGGCTGAGAGCCGTTGTCTCACTGTCCCCTCAAGGCTCGTCGACTTCGGGACGAGCGGTGTACTCAGCCCGAGGCCGCCAACCCCGCACCGCTGAACTGGCCGGCCGGCTCGAAACGGCCGATCACGTCGTCGGCGGGTTCGCCGGCGACCGCGGAGATGAAGCCGAGGACATCCTCGCGGGTTTCCAGGGTGAGCAGCGGATTCGGTTCGGAGAGCAGACCGAACAACGCGGCGGCGATCTTCTCGTCGACGGCCGCGGCCGGGAACGACAGTTCCAGGTGGGTCGCGTAGTCGGGGTCGCCCAGATACAGCCGGGTCACCTCGACGGCCGCCTTTCCGCGCCGCTCCCAATGCTTTTCGAACTCCTGCGACAGCCACGCCGCGTCGAAGTCGCCCTCGTGCGCGGTGGCCGCCTTCACCAGTTCGGCCACCTGGATCAGTGTGTTCTGGGCGCCCTGACCGGCAACCGGGTCGACGGCGATCGCCGTGTCGCCGATGGCCGCCACCGCATGCCCGCCGCGGGTGAGCGCGACAGCCTTGCGCACCGTCGGGGTGACCGCACCCTTCAGCCACGACACCGGGTCGGACTCGATCACCTGCAGCTTCTCGATGGCCGGGGCGTCGTGCGGGAAGAACTCGCCGAAGATGTCGACGATGGCCTGCCGGGCGGACACCGCGTCGTGCACGTCGTCGATTCTGGGTGCCCACGCGCCGTCGGGCTTGGCGAACACGATGAACGACCAGGTGGCCCCGGCATCCTTGTGCAGGAACGGCCCGACGAAGATCTCGCCGTTCTCGCTGTCGAGGTTGAACAGCGAATGATCACCGCCGCCGCGGCTGCGGTAGGCGAAGGTGTCGGGTCCGTGGTCCAGGCCGGTGAGGGTCACCTGCAGCAGACGACGCTGCGGCTCGCGGTAGTGGGTACGCGATTCGTCCACCGGGAACAGGGCCGAGAGCCCGCCCTTGCCGGTGGCCACGAGGGTGATGTCGGCGTCGGCGGCGATCGCGTCGAGACGGTCGAGGTCGACGGCCTCCACCTCGAACCTCCCGCCGCGATCGAGAAACCGGCCGAGCCGGTCGTCGGCCCGTAGCCGCAGGTCGACGGCTTGGGCCACGTAGCCGTACTCGGGGTTGAACTCGAGCACGTCGGCGCGCTCATCGCCGCTGCAGGAGTGCAGCCGGACGCTGATGCCGGTGGTGTTGCCGACCTCGTAGAGGTCGTCGATGATCTCCGCATCCCACTCGCGGGACTTGCCGAACAGCACCCCGACGCCGGTCGGGGGCACCTTGTCGCGCAACGATTCCCGGTCGCGGTCGCTGTAGAGCGTCACGTCGAAGCCGGCGTCGGCGAAGCCGAGGGCCGCGCTGGTGCCGGCCAGTCCGGCGCCGACAACGGCGACCTTCCGTCGTGAATCTGCGGGCCGTGAATCCGCGGGCCGTGCGTCTGCTGCCATGGTCGATCTCCTCGTGAGTAATCGGGTCGGTGAGTCCGGGCAAGCGTGCCGGTGGCAGGGTCGCGGAAGAAGGTTTAGACGCACGACGGGTTAGAGGCCTGACGGGTCAGCCCGGGCCGGCCAAGTAGCATCGCAGGCTGTGCGCACGACCCTGGCCGACGGAGAATCGGTCGCGACGCCCAACGAGGACGCCGCGACCGGCAACACGTCGGGCTACCGTCTCGACCTCGACGGATTGCGCGGGATTGCCATCGCCCTGGTCGCCGTCTTTCACATCTGGTTCGGCCGGGTCTCCGGCGGCGTCGACGTCTTCCTGACGCTGTCCGGCTACTTCTTCGTCGCCTCACTGCTCAAACACGTCATCGCCACGCAACCCGCGTCGGTGTCCTGGGGCCAGGCGATCAATCCGTGGCCGCGCCTGTGGCGACTGCTGCGTCGGCTGATCCCGGCGATGTTCCTGGTGCTGGCGGTGATCACCGTGTTGATCGCGTGGACGATGCCGAAGACGCGGTGGGGTCCGCTGGGCGCCGAGGTGCAGGCCAGCGCCTTGTACTACCAGAACTGGCATCTGGCGTTCCAGTCGCAGGACTACTCGGCCGCAGATTCGGCGATCAGTCCGATGCAGCACCTGTGGTCGATGTCGATGCAGGGGCAGTTCTTTGTCGTCACGCTGGTGGCGGCCCTGCTGTTCGCCGGGGTGCTGCGGGCACTGTCGCGGCGCTACGACGCCCTCGCGAAGCCGACGGTCATCCGCGGGATCGTCGGCGTCGCGATCCTCGGCGTGGCACTGGTGTCCTTCGCGTGGGCGACCTACCGGCACGGGATCAATCAGCCGTTCAACTACTACGACACCGTCGCCCGGTTGTGGGAACCGCTGGCCGGCGGCCTGCTTGCGGTGTGGATGCCGCGTCTGGCTCTGCCGCAACGGATTCGGACGCTGCTCGGGATCGTCGCGCTGGCCCTGATCGGCACCTGCGGCTGGTGGATCGCCGGTGTCGCCGAGTATCCCGCCGCCTGGGCACTCGTTCCCGTCGGGGCGACGCTCCTGCTGATCTGGGTCGGCGCACCCCAGACCGCGATGCCGGCCACCGGGCCCACCCCGACGAGCCGGGTGCTGGCCCATCCGCGTCTGGTGTGGCTGGGGTCCATCGCTTATGCGCTGTACCTGTGGCACTGGCCGCTGCTCATCTTCTATCTGAACTGGCGCTATCAGGACGACGTGTCCTGGCTGGAAGGCACCGCGATCCTCGCCGTATCGGTGGTGTTGGCCTGGGCGACAACACGTTTCGTCGAGGCGCCACTGCGGTCCGGTCGCGGGTCGTCGAAGTTGCATCAGCGTGTGCTGATCGTTGGGCTGATCGCGGCGACGGTGGCGAGCGCGGTCACCATCACCGTCTGGCAGCGCGACGCGGCCAACGCCACCGTCAACACCGCGAATCTCGATCCGCGCCTGTATCCGGGAGCCCGCGCCTACCTCTACGACGCGCCCGTCCCCAACCTGCCGCCGCAGCCGAGCCCCGACCTCGCACCCAAGGACTGGCCGATCACCTGGGAGGACTCGGTCACCGGCCAGTTCACCGACGCCCCGGATCGCATCCGGTCGGGTACGTACGGCGATCTGACCGCCACCCGCACCATCGCCCTTGTCGGCGGTTCCCATGCCGATCAGTGGATCGACGCCCTCAACGTCATCGGGCAGCGTCACCACTTCAAGATCAAGACCTATCTACGCGTGGGCTGCGCGCTGACCACCACGCACGTGTACACGTGGTTCGGCCGCAAGTACCCGGAGTGCAATGAGTGGTCGCGTCGGGTGATGGCGCAACTCGCCGTCGACAAACCCGACGTCGTGTTCACCAACAGCACCCGCCCATCCGACGACGGCACCGGCGATTACGTGCCCAGCGACTATCAGGAGATCTTCGCGCAGTTCCGCGACCGCGGACAGCGGGTCATCGCGCTGCGCGACAACCCGTGGGTGAGCGCCAAACTCAAGCCACCGGAGTGTCTGGCGACCGGCCGCAAACCATCGGTGTGCGGCGTCGACCGTGACCGGGCGATGGCGCAAGTCGACCCCACGCTCGCGATCGCCGGCCAGTACCCCAACATGACGTTCCTCGATTACACCGACGGCATCTGCAATGACACCTACTGTCCGGCGGTGGTGGGCAACATCGTGGTCTACCGCGACTTCCACCACCTGACCGCGACCTACATCCGCAGCCTCATCCCGGCACTGGAAGGCGATCTGCAGCGCTCGCTGCGCTGGTGGTGAGGGGTGCGGGTTTCGGCCTGCCCGGGCCGGGTACCCGGCGGGCATGACTTCCGCACTCGCGATCAACTGCACCCTCAAACCGTCGCCGGCCCCGTCGAGCAGCGAGGTGATCGCACGGCAGGTTCTCGATGCCCTGTCGGTACAGGGCGTCGACGGCACCATGGTCCGCGCTGTCGATCACGACATCCGGCCCGGTGTCGAGCGCGACATGGGCGACGGGGACCAATGGCCGCAGATCTTCGACCGGGTGCGCAACGCCGACATCCTGTTGCTGGCCACCCCCACCTGGCTCGGCCACATGTCGAGTGTGGCGCAGCGCGTGCTGGAACGGCTCGACGCGGAGATCTCCGCGACCGATGACCAGGGACGTCCCGGCATGCTCGGCAAGGTCGCGATGTGCGCCGTGGTCGGCAACGAGGACGGCGCGCACAAGATCATCGCCGACGTCTTCGGCGCGCTCAACGACATCGGTTTCACCGTTCCCGGCCAGGGCAGCACCTACTGGAACGACGAGGCCATGGGCGGACGCGACTACAAGGATCTCGACACCATCCCCAGCGCGGTCGCCGACGCCACCAACGCCGCCGCCCGCAACGCGGCACATCTGGCCGAACTGTTGACCCGCAGCGAGTTTCCCGCCTACTCCTGATCGGCCGCGTCCGGGGATGACGCCCGCCTGCGCAGGCGTTCGCGGTGGCCATAGGTCGCGCGCAGCACGTCGTCGTAGCTGTCGGCACTCGAACCCACCGCCCCGGCGAACATCCCCAGCGACGACGCCAGCCACGCCAGGTGCACGTAAGCGGCGAATCCGGCGTCGGTACCGGTCTGCTCGGCCAGGAAACCGCGGTCGATGACGATCAGTGCGGCCGCCAGGATGGCGACGAACAGTCCCGCGTACAGGGTGAGTGCGCTGAACACCACGGTGCATGCGGTGACCGTGTTGTAGAGGCGGCGTTTCCAGCGGTCCAGGCCCGCGCGTTCCCACAGCCGGTTGTTCACGATCAGCCACAGCGAGGCCAGCACCACCGACAGCGTTGTGATGATGGCCAGCCGCCACCACGGAAGCGCTTGGGACATCGCCCAGATGGACGAGAAGAAGATCCCGAACGACGCGGCTGCAGCGGCGGCCGCGGTCATACCGGTCAGCGTCGGGATGAGCCGCCACGGCCGGTTGCTGCGGACCAGCCCGAGTACCAGCCGCGCGCGTCCCGCCTTGCCGGCGACGAGATAGGTGGTGGTGCCCGCGGTCTGCGGTGCCCAGCCGGCGCCGCCGGGATTGCGCGTCGTCTAGCCAGCCGGCGATGCAGTCGATCAGTGCACGGGCCGGCCGCGGGCCGAGTGCAGTCGTGGACACCACGATGGCGTGCTGCTCGGTGTCGGATTCAGCGACGACCACCGAACGTCCGCGCAGCCCGGCATCTCGGTGAGGAAGATCCGTAGGTCACCGTCGTCGCGGCCATCGGAGCCGGTGGTGTCCATGTTGGCGTAAGGCGTCGCGCCCAGCGTGGTGTCCGGCGCGGTCTCGAATCCCCGGTAGGTCATCCCGGCGCGCTCGACGAGCCGCTCGAGGCGGTCCTCCACCCGCTCGGCGAGCCGCGCGGGGAACCCTCGTTCGGTCACGACCCGAACTCCGGCGGGACTCCTCTGCATCGGTCGGTCACGGTCGGTTCTCACCTCGATCGGGTTCCCCACCGGACCCGGCTCAAACGTCGGTGGTTACGTCGGCCGGAATGTCTCGGCCCGGGGTTCGTCGACCGGGCGTGTGTCGGGCGAGCCGGCTTCGGGTACCCATGCGTCCAGAGCGACGTCGGCCGACGCGCAGAGAGGATGACGATGACCGACCATTCCCGTCGGGTAAAGGACCGAGACGCCATCGACCCCGCACCCGACACGACGCCCACACTGGAACCGGGCGGGGGCGTGAACCCCGGCGACACCCCACCCGACACGGCCCAGACCTCCGGGCTCTCCCACCCGCAGCGGCTGCTCAGCAAACGCTTCCCGGGCGCCGGCGTGGCCACGCTCGTAGCCATCGGATGCCTGATCGTCGCGATGCTCGTCGTCGCCGTGGGGCTGGTGGTGATGGTGATCGTCTGACGGCGCGATTCACCTCAGCCCATCACCACAGCACCGTCAGCAGCGCACGCGGCTGGGCGAGCAACAACTCCCGAAAGTGGTTGCGCACCACTGTGATGACCGGACACGCGCACTGCGCGGGCACCCCGGTGGCGTCCACACCCAGGTTGCGGCACAACGTGATCGCGCGCCGAAGATGGAAATCCTGGGTGATGATCACCGCGCGCCGGACCCCGAAGACGTCGTGGGCGCGTCGGCAACTGGCGTCGGTGTCGAGGCCCGCCGGGTCGTCGACGATGTCGCCGGCGGGTACCCCGCGCTGCTGCAGGTAGGCGCGCATCACCGCGGGCTCATCACCCGCTTCGGCAGACCCGTTGCCGGAGTTGATTATTCGTGTGATCTTCTTGGCGTGGTAGAGGACGAGTACGGTGTCGAGGCGACCACGGACATAATCGCCGGGGACACCGTCGGAGACCAGCGATCCGAGTACCAGCGCGGTGTCCGCGGCGGTGGGGTCCTGCCCGTCGGAGATCCGCCCGGCCGATGCCACGTACATCCACGTGGCCGACACGGTGATCACGAACTCCACGGCCACCAGCGCGACGAGCACCACCGCACGCCCGATCCGTCTGGCCACCCCATCACCGTAGTGGGCCCCACCGGCGACGCCTCATGGTGAGCGGCGTATCAACTTGCCGATTCGTTGATGTCAGCGCAGCCCGCGGTCGATACTGGATGAACCCGCGGGTCAGGGCGCGTCAGATGGCACGCAGCGTGGTGAGAGTGAGGGGATGGCTATGCCATACATGCCGGTCACGGAATCAATGTTCCTGCTTGCGGAAACGCGGGAACAGCCCATGCACGTCGGGGGTCTGCAGCTGTTCATCCCGCCGGAGGGACAGTCGGCCACCGAACTCGCCGAGGAGATGTACACCTGCTTCCAGCAGTGCACCGAGGTCCACCCGACGTTCCGCAAACGTCCCGCATCCCCGGTGACCCTGCTGGGCAACGTCGCGTGGTCCTTCGACGACGAGATCGACTTCGAATATCACGTGCGGCGCACCGTGTTGCCCGCGCCCGGACGCATCCGCGAACTGCTGCGCTACGTCTCGCTCAATCACGGCGCCCTGCTGGATCGCTTTCGCCCGATGTGGGAGTTCCACATCATCGAAGGCCTCGACGACGGTCGGGTTGCGTTGTACAGCAAGCTCCATCACTCGCTGGTCGACGGGGTGTCGGCGCTGCGCCTGCTCGAGCGCGCACTCTGCGAGGACCCCGACGACCGCAACGGAACCGCACCGTGGGACCCCGAGTTGTCCAAGCGCCGCAAGCGGCGGCCGGCTCCGCCGAGCCGCAGCATCGTGTCCCGGGTCGGCGGGGTTCTCGACGTGGCCGGCCAGATCGCCGGCATCGCCCCGGCGGCCGCCAAGGTGGCCGTGGCCGGACTGACCGACCCGGACTTCGTCTCGCCGGGACCAGTCGCGCCGCGCACCATCCTCGACGTCGCGATCGGCAGCGCACGCCGCTTTGCCGCCCAGCAGTGGGCGCTGAGCCGGCTGCGCGCGGTGGCGAGCGAGATGGAGATCACTCTCAACGACGTCGTCGTCGCCATGTGCGCGGGGGCGCTGCGCTCGTATCTGATCGACCACGACGCGCTGCCGGACAAACCGCTCGTGGCCGCCGTCCCGGTGTCGATGCACACCGACGACGACCATCACAAGGACGGCAACGCGGTCACCGCGATCCTGGTGAGTCTCGCGACCGATCAGCCGGATCCCGAGCGCCGGTTGCGCGCCATCGTCGCGTCGACCCGCAAGAGCAAGCAGGTGGTCCGCGGGCTGCGTCCCCTGCAGGCACTCGCGCTGGGGGCGGCGAACTTCGCGCCGCTGGCCTTTGCCACCATTCCCGGGATCGTGCAGTACACGCCGCCGCAGTTCAACATCATCATCAGCAACGTGCCCGGACCGAAGAAGCATCTGTACTGGAACGGCGCGCAGCTCGACGGTGTTTATCCGGTGTCGATCCCGATGGAGGGCCTCGCACTGAACATCACCGTCACCAGCACGGCCGAGCACATCAACTTCGGGCTGATCGGTGCGCGAGCGCAGCTCCCGAGCCTGCAGCGTCTCCTCACCCACCTCGACACCGCGCTCGAGGAACTGGAGAAGGTGGCCCACGTCGGCCCGTGAGCGACGGCGGCGTGGTGACCGCCACATCGCCGCCGCCACAACCTGACTAGACAGTAAGTTACTCGTGAGTATCATCGGAGGGACCTGTCGGGCCCGACGGAACGTTAGTTAGGTCATCCTTGGCAGCGCGCCGGGGGCGCGACGATTTACGGTTACCTGTAGTACACCGTCGACTCGTGGTGCATCAGCCCTGCGCATACGCGTAGCCGCGACGACAGAAGACTCTGGCGACGGACGACCTAAAGAAAGGCCGGTACGCTCCCGTGAATGCGACCACGATAACGATCGGCACGTTGGCCGCCATCATCAGCTTGTTCTGCTGGGCGTTGTTCCTCAGCGGCGTCTGGCAGATGATCCGGGCAATCGCGCAGGGTCAGCGAATCGACAGTACGAGATTCTGGCCGGTCCTCCCCCGCTTGTGGACCATGCTGAAGGAATTCGTCGGCCACACCCGCATGGTGAAGTTCCGGACCGTCGGCTGGGCGCACTGGCTGGTCATGTTCGGCTTCATGATCGGTGCGATCTTCTGGTTCGAGGCCTACGGGCAGATCTTCGACCCGCACTTCCACTGGCCGATCATCGGCAGCTGGAACATCTACATCCTCGCCGACGAGGTGCTGGGTCTGGGCACCGTCATCGGCATCACCACGCTGATCATCATCCGCCAGCTGAACCATCCGCGGGTCCCCGAGCGCATGTCGCGCTTCTCCGGATCCCGCTTCGGCGCGGCGTACTTCGTGGAACTGATTGTCCTCATCGAGGGTCTCGGGATGATCTTCGTGAAGACCTTCAAGATCGCCAATGGCCTTGAGGATCCGCCCATCTGGACGTCGTTCTTCACCCACTACTTCGCCCAGCTCTTCGAAGGCTGGTCCGTGTACTGGGTCACCGGCGCGGCGGTCATCAAGCTGATGAGCGGCATGATCTGGCTGGCCGTCGTCGGCCGCAACATCGACTGGGGTGTCGCCTGGCACCGGTTTACCGCCTTCCCCAACATCTACTTCAAGCGTGAGGCCGACGGTGGGGTCGCCCTCGGCGCGGCCAAGCCGATGATGAGTCAGGGCAAGGTCCTCGACATGGAGACCGCCGACCCCGACGTCGACGCCTTCGGCGCGGGCAAGGTCGAGGACTTCTCGTGGAAGGGCTGGCTGGACTTCACCACCTGCACCGAATGTGGTCGCTGTCAGTCGCAGTGCCCGGCCTGGAACACCGGTAAACCGCTGAGCCCCAAGCTGCTCATCATGTCGCTGCGCGATCACGCACAGGCCAAGGCGCCCTATCTGATCGCCGGTGGGCGCAAGGACATGGGTGGCGACGAGGTCGGTCTCGTCGACGCCGACGGCAACGTCGACGAGGACAAGCTCAACGCGATTCCGGAGGCCGCTCGCGCCGAGGCCGCCCGCAAGCTGGTGGGCGAGTCCAAGGGCGTCATGGGCGGCGGCGAGGGCGTCGTCGAAGATGACGGCGCGTTCGATCCCGAGGCACTCGGTGCCGTCATCGACACCGAGACGCTATGGAGCTGCACCACCTGTGGCGCCTGCGTCGAGCAGTGTCCCGTCGACATCGAGCACGTCGACCACATCCTTGACATGCGCCGCTACCAGGTGCTCATCGAGTCGGACTTCCCCACCGAACTCGCGGGGATGTTCAAGAACCTGGAGAACAAGGGCAACCCGTGGGGCCAGAACTCCTCGGCGCGCACCAACTGGATCGACGAGATCGACATCGAGATCCCGGTGTTCGGCAAGGACGTCGAATCCTTCGAGGGCTTCGAGTACCTCTTCTGGGTCGGCTGTGCCGGCGCGTATGAGGACCGCGCGAAGAAGACCACCAAGGCTGTCGCCGAATTGCTCGACGTCGCCGCCGTGAACTTCCTCGTCCTCGGCGAGGGTGAGACCTGTACCGGTGACTCGGCGCGCCGCGCGGGCAACGAGTTCCTGTTCCAGATGCTGGCGCAGCAGAACATCGAGATGTTCAACGAGGTGTTCTCCACTGCACCGAGTCAGCGCAAGAAGATCGTCGTCACCTGTGCGCACTGCTTCAACGCGCTGGGCAACGAGTACCCGCAATTGGGCGCGAAATACGAAGTGGTGCACCACACTCAGCTGCTCAACCGGCTGGTGCGCGAGAAGCGCCTGGTGCCGGTCGCCCCGCTCGGTGAGGGCGTCACCTACCACGACCCGTGCTACCTGGGCCGCCACAACAAGGTCTACGACGCGCCGCGTGAACTGATGGCCGCCGCGGGCGGGCAGCTGACCGAGATGCCGCGCCACGGCGAGCGTTCCATGTGCTGCGGCGCCGGCGGCGCCCGTATGTGGATGGAAGAGCAGATCGGCAAGCGCATCAACATCGATCGCGTCGACGAAGCGCTCGACACACTGGGCGCCGGGAGCGGAGCGAGCGGGCCCGGTCAGCGCGGCGCCGGGAGCGGTGGCGACGCACCGCAGAAGATCGCGACCGGTTGCCCGTTCTGCCGCGTGATGCTCACCGACGGAGTCACCGCCCGCACGTCGGGCACCGACAACGAGGGCAAGGTCGAGGTCGTCGACGTCGCGCAGATGCTGCTCGAGTCGGTCAAACGTGGTGCGCCCGAGGTCAAGCTCGGTGGTCGCTTCCTCGGGCCCCGTCCGGCGGCTGCCGAACCGGAACCCGAGCCCGAGCCCGAGCCGGAGAAGGTCGCGGCCGCCGCACCGGCTGCGGCCGGTGAGGCCAAGCCCAAGGCCAAGGTCGGCCTGGGCATGAAGGGCGGCAAGAAGCCGGGAGCGGCCGCCAAGGCTGCGGCACCCGCCGAGGCTCCCGCGGAATCGGCTCCGGCCGAGAAGAAGCCGGCCGCCAAGGGTTTCGGCATGAAGGGTGGCAAGAAGCCAGGCGCCGCGGCCAAGACCGCAGCACCGGCACCCGCCGAGGCGGAGTCGTCGGCGGCAGTGGAATCGGCGGCCAGCGAGTCGACAGCGACCGAGGCAAAGCCCGCCAAGGCCAAGGGCTTCGGCATGGCTGCCGGCAAGAAGCGGCCCGGCGCCAAGACGCCGGGTGCCGCGGCGGCCGATGCCGGTGTCACTGCTCCCGCCGAAAGCCAGGTCGACGAAGCCGGGTCGGCCCCGGATGCCGCCGCTACCGCCGACACCGAGGATGCGACCGCGACTGCGACCACCACCGAGGCAAAGCCCGCGAAGGCCAAGGGCTTCGGCATGGCCGCCGGCAAGAAGCGTCCGGGTGGCGTCGGCAAGGCAGCTCCCAAGCCTGCCGCGTCGGCGCCGGAAACCACCTCGACCGCAACAGAATCCGAGTCGACACCACCCGAGCCGGCGCCGGCAGCACCCGAGGCCGGCGGCGCGGCCGCGCTGAGTGAGGAGAAGCCCGGTAAGGCCAAGGGCTTCGGCATGGCCGCCGGCAAGAAGCGTCCGGGCGGTATCGGCAAGGCGGCCCCCAAGCCTGCCGCCGCAGCGCCGGAATCCGCGCCGGCATCCTCGGATTCGACGGCGACAGAATCGGAATCGACTGCGACAGAGTCCGCACCGGCAGAACCGGATTCGACGCCGGCGGCACCGGAAACCGGTGGCTCGGTCGCGGCGCTGACCGAAGACAAGCCGGGCAAGGCCAAGGGCTTCGGCATGGCCGCCGGCAAGAAGCGTCCCGGCGGCGCATCGAAGGTTGCGTCGAGTCCGCCGAGAACCGAGACGGCACCCGAGCCCGAGCCGGCGCCCGAGCCCGATCCTGAACCGGTAGTCGACGAGTCACCGTCGGAGCCGGACGCCACTGCCGGAACGGAGACGACCGAGACGGAAACTGCTCCCGAGCCGTCGACCAACGGGTCCGGACCCGACGACGGCCGCACGATCGCCGAAGCCGGTGCTTCCAAGGCCAAGGGATTCGGGATCGCGGCAGGTAAGAAGCGACCGGGCCACAGGTAAGCCCGTCCACAACGGTCGTCCTCAAGGGCCGCCGAGGGCAATATTCCCTCGGTGACCGCTGAGGACGACCGTTGCGTATGCAGAGAAAACCCGTTTGCGCCCGGCTGCGACAATGTACCGGTGAGTAGGCCACATGTATCCCACCTGAATCAGAACCTGAAGCCGCTGGAGCAGTCCCTGAAGCTGCAGAACGTGTGCTACGAGATCAGGGGACCCGTGCACGCGCACGCGGCGCGGCTGGAGGCCGAGGGCCACCGGATCATGAAGCTGAACATCGGCAACCCGGCCCTGTTCGGCTTCGAGGCCCCCGACGTCATCATGCGCGACATGATCCACGCCCTCCCCTACTCGCAGGGCTACTCGGAGTCGGCCGGTGTGCTCTCGGCACGGCGTGCGGTGGTGACCCGCTACGAGCTCATCCCCGACTTCCCCTACTTCGACGTCGACGACGTCATCCTCGGCAACGGTGTCTCCGAGCTCATCACGATGACGATGCAGGCGTTGCTCAACGACGGCGACGAGGTGCTCATCCCGGCGCCCGACTACCCGCTGTGGACCGCCATGACCACGCTGTCCGGCGGACGTCCGGTCTACTACCGCTGCGACGAGGACAACGGCTGGAACCCCGACATCGACGACATCGCGTCGAAGATCACCGAACGCACCAAGGCGATCGTCATCATCAACCCCAACAACCCCACGGGTGCCGTGTACTCCCGTGAGGTGCTGGAGCAGCTGGTGGATCTGGCCCGTGAGCATTCGTTGCTGATCCTGGCCGACGAGATCTACGACAAGATCCTCTACGACGACGCCGTGCATACCAATGTCGCCTCACTGGCCCCGGACCTGCTCTGCCTCACCTTCAACGGCCTGTCCAAGGCCTACCGGGTGTGCGGTTATCGTGCGGGCTGGGTGGTCATCACCGGCCCCAAAGATCACGCCACCGGTTTCATCGAGGGCCTGGGCATCCTCGCGTCGACGCGCCTGTGTTCCAACGTGCCCGGTCAGCACGCCATCCAGGTGGCGCTGGGCGGCTATCAGTCCATCGATGCCCTGGTGGAACCGGGCGGCCGCCTCTACGAGCAGCGCAATGTGACCTGGGAGAAGCTCAACGAGATCCCCGGCGTCAGCTGTGTGAAACCGATGGGCGCGCTCTACGCCTTCCCCCGACTCGACCCCGAGGTCCACGAGATCCACGACGACGAGTTGTTCGTGCAGGACCTGCTGCTGCAGGAGAAGATCCTCGTCGTGCAGGGCACGGGCTTCAACCTCGAGGACCACAACCACTTCCGCATCGTCACACTGCCCTGGGCGCGGGATCTGAACGACGCCATCGAGCGGATCGGGAACTTCCTGTCGTCGTATCGGCAGTAGCAGGCCTGGAGTATTCATGTAACCGTTGGTAACGTCTATCCCCGACGATCACTCGAAGGGGAGAGTTCATGGTCGACTGGCGTAGACGAAGTGTCACCAACGGCGGGGTCAACCTGGCTGTTTTCGAGCTCGGTGAGTCCGGCGCCGAGCGCCCGATCGTCCTGCTCGTCCACGGCTGGCCCGACACTCATCACCTGTGGACGCATGTGGCGCCGACGCTGTCCGAGCAGTTCCACGTCGTCGCCTACGACTGCCGCGGGTTCGGCGAGAGCGATCATCCCACCGGCGACGCCGCCTACCGGCTCAGCGAGATGGCCGACGACCTGTTCGCCGTCGCGGAGGCCGTCAGCCCCGACCGGCCGGTGCATGTGCTGGCCCATGACTGGGGTTCGGTCTCGGCGTGGGAGGCGGTCACCCGGCCGGGTGCCGAACGACGGATCGCCTCCTTCGTGTCGGTCTCCGGCCCCAACCTCGACTACCTCGGCGTCTGGGCACGCAAGAACTTCAGCCGCCCGACGCCCCGCAACCTGGCGCGGGCGATGGCGCAGACCGGATCGTCGGCCTACACCGCCTTCTTCCAGCTGCCGATACTGCCCAAACTCTTCTTCACACTGACCGGTTCGCCTCGGTTGTGGCGCGAATTCCTGCATCGCATCGAGGGGACGCCACGCGAGAACGCGACGTTCCAGGCGAATCTGCGTGAGGACATGATCTCCGGACTTCGCCTGTACCGGGCCAACATTCGTGGCAAGCTGCGCCGGCCCGATCCGCGACCCACCTCGGTGCCGGTGCTCGAGATCGTCAACGAGCGCGACATCGCCTTACGGGCAGCTATTTTCGACGACACCTACCTCTACACCGACCGCATCTGGCGTCGGCGCACCCCGACGGGACACTGGTTGCCGCTCACCAAACCGGACTATCTCGCCGACGCCGCAACAGAGTTCATCGCGGCCCACTCCGGTGACGCCGCGGCGGCATCGGCCATCGAGCGGTTGCGCGTCTTCGGCGCGCCGAAGACGTTGTCCGGCAAGCTCGCCGTGATCACCGGGGCCGGCAGCGGGATCGGCCGGGAGACGGCGTATGCACTCGCCGAGCAGGGTTGTGAACTGGTGCTGGCCGATCTCGACCTGGCCGCCGCCGAGGAAACCGCCCGCGAGAGCAAACGTTTCGGCGCGCACGCCACCCCTTACCCGCTCGACGTCTCCGACACCGCGGCCTTCGCCGCCTTCGCGAACACCGTGCGCGCCGACCACGGGGTCGCCGACATCGTGGTCAACAACGCCGGAATCGGGCTCGCCGGACCGGCTCTCGACGCCACCGACGAGCAGATCGACCGACTGCTCGCGGTGGACCTGCGCGGTGTGATCACCGGCAGCCGCGAGTTCGGACGTCAGATGGTGCAGCGCGGCGTCGGCGGTCAGATCATCAACGTGGCTTCCGCTGCGGCGTTCACCCCGTCGCGCGACCTGGGTATTTACTCGGCGGCCAAGGCCGGCGTGCTGCTCTTCTCCGAGTCGCTGCGCGGTGAGCTCGCCGAACATCGGATCGGGGTGAGCGCCATCTGCCCCGGCATCGTCGACACCAACATCGTGTCGCACACCCCCATCGCGGGTCTCGACGCGGAAACCGAAGCACAGCAGCGTGATCGACTCGACCGCGCCTACCAGCGTCGCGGCTTCACCCCCGATCGCGTGGCCGCCGACATCGTCAAGGCGATCATCGGGAACAAGGCGGTGGTCCCGGTGACTCCCGAGGCCAAGGTGGGCTACCGCGTCTACCGATTCGCGCCCTGGCTGTCGCGGATCGGCGCCCGCCAAAAAGTTGCCCGCTGACTCTGATTCGTGACGAGGAGAACTCGATGAGCGCACACGCACATCAGCTCGACGACCCCCGCGAACCCGTCGACCCGGACGGCTCCGACCCCGGACCCGTGGAACTGCACGCCCGTAATGTGACCTTTGACTGGTCGGGTACCCCGCTGCACTGGATTCCCAGGCACCCGGTGTCGTCGAACTTCGTCAGCGTCCTGAACCTTCTTCTGCCCGAGGGTGAACGGTGGTTCGTGCAGACCTACAACGAGGCGCTGCCACTGGTCGCCGACGACGAGCTCGCGGCGACGATGCGCGGGTTCATCGGGCAGGAGGCCATGCACGCCGAGGCCCACGACCATGTGCTGTGGGAGTTCCTCGACCATCACGGCATCGACCCGCGGCCCTACCTGGCGCAGGCCGAGTGGATCTTCCGGAAGATCCTCGCCCCCATGGAGAAGGGCAGCGCGGCGGCGCGCCAGAAGCACTTGATCGAACGCCTGTGGCTGATCGCCGCCCTGGAGCATTACACCGCGATCCTGGGCAATTTCGCGCTCAACAACACCTGGGTGGAGCACGGCGCAGATCCGACGATGACCGATCTGTTCACCTGGCACGGCGCCGAGGAGGTGGAGCATCGCGCGGTCGCGCACGAGGTGGCCGTCTACTTCGGCGACAGCTACCTGCGCCGCGGACGCGCCATGCTGGTGGCGCTACCGGTGCTCATCGTGCTCATCCAGCGCGGCTTCCGCTTCATCATGAAGCAGGACACCTCGTTGCACTACAACATCTTTCAACGCCAGTACCACTACCACCGCGGGGTGCGAGCCGGAGTGCTGCCGAAGATGTGGAAGGTCATCGTGTCCACCTTCAGCTACTTCCGGCCGGGTTTCCACCCCAACGAGATCGGTTCCACCGCACAGGCTGTCGCCTACCTCGCCGCCTCGCCGGCGGCCCGCAACGCAAGCTGAGCTCGATCATGAACCAACGCGCACACCCTCATACGACGACGTTGACGTCGCCGCCACCCCACCTGTACGGCCGGTGGCGACACGACCCGCTACTCACCGTCGGAACCGTGGTGGCCAAGGCGTGGTGGCCGTTCTGGCGGCCGCTGTCCCCGCTGCGCGACACCGTGCGCACCGACGGCATGAGCACCGTCGCGATCGTGAAGCGCGAGGTCGTCGCCGAAGACGAGAATGTCGTCGCACTCACCTTCGCCGACCCCGACGGGGCCATGCTGCACCGCTGGCACGCCGGCGCCCATCTCGACCTCCTGCTACCGTCCGGCCGGATGCGCGAGTACTCCCTGTGTGGTGATCCGGCCGACCGTTACACCTACCGGATCGCGGTACGCCGCATCCCCGATGGCGGCGGCGGATCGGTGGAGGTGCACGACGACCTCAAGGTCGGCGACCTGGTCTCGATCAAGGGTCCGCGCAACGCCTTTCCGCTCGCCATCCCCGGCCACGGCTCGCCGGCCCGGTCGGTCCGCTTCATCGCGGCCGGCATCGGCATCACCCCGATCCTGCCGATGCTGGCGGCGGCTGAACGGTTCGGCCTGGACTGGTCGATGATCTACACCGGCCGCACCCCGGACTCCATCCCGTTCATCTCGGAGGTGGGACGCTACGGCACCAAGGTGACCGTGCGCACCGACGACCAGGACGGCCTGCCGTCGATGGCGGAGCTCCTCGGTCCCGTCGATCCGGAAACAGGCCGGGCGCCTTCAGGTTTGGCGGTGTACTGCTGCGGACCGGTCCCGATGCTCGAGAGCCTACGCCGCCATCTCGGTGATCGCCCCGACATCGAACTGCACTACGAGCGATTCTCCCCGCCGCCGGTGGAGAACGGCGAGGAGTTCACCGTCACCCTGGCTTCCACCGGACAGGAGATCCCGGTTGCCGCGGATGAATCCGCGCTGGCTGCCATCCGCCGCGTGCTGCCGTCCGTGCCGTATTCCTGTCAGCAGGGCTTCTGCGGTACGTGCAAGGTCAGGACGCTGGCCGGCGACATCGATCACCGGGACAACATCCTGACCGAGCCCGAACGCGCGTCCGGGACGATGCTCACCTGCGTATCACGCAGTCACGGAGGCAATCTCACCCTCGATCTCTGAGGTGTCAGCCGGCCGGTCACCCTGCTCGCGCAGCAGGACGAAGGCCGCCACCCCGGCCGCGGCGGTGATCGCGACGGCCACCCACACGGCGTTGTGCAAGCCGTCCATGAAGACCTCCTGGACGGCGGCCTCGATCGCGGGTCGCAGCCCCGACGGTGCCCCCTCGGCTACCGCACCGCCCGCCATCACCGACTGCTGTGCCGCGTCGACGGCCTCGCGAGGCAGGCCCAGTCCGGAAAGACGGTCTCCCACACCGGCCAGATAGGCCGACGTCAGAACCGAACCGAGGACCGCGACCCCGAGCGTGCCGCCGACCTCACGCGTCGTGTCGTTCACCGCGCTCCCGGCGCCCGCTTGTTCCGGCCGCGACGAGTCCATGATCATCTGCGTGCACGGTCCGGAGATGAACGCGAGTCCCACCGCCATCAGCGACATCGACCAGATGATCAGCTCCCAGTATCCCGAGAACCGGGAGGCGATCTCGACCAGACCGAACCCCGCGGACATCACGAAGGCGCCGAACACCGCGACCAGCCGCGGGCCGAACCGGTGCGAGAGCGCCATCGCCACCGGCGAGAGGACCGCCATCACGATCGCGAACGGCAGGGTACGAAGGCCCGCCTCCAGCGGCCCATATCCCTTGACGCCCTGGAAGAACTGGGTGATCAGGAAGATGAAGCCGAACAGCGCGAAGAAGGCGACGCTGATCATGCCGGCGGCCGTGGCGAATCGGCGGTTGGCGAACAGCCGGACGTCGAGGATCGGATGGTCGATGGAGAGCTGGCGCCGGGCGAACACGCCCAGGATCGCCACGGCCGCAACGATTCCACCGATGGTGCGGAAGGTGAGCCAGCCGACGTGGGGCCCCTCGATCACCGAGTAGGTGAGCAGACCGAGGCCGGCGACGGACAGCGCCAGGCCGGGCAGATCGAATCGGGAGACCGTCTCGGGGCGTGTGCCGGGAACGACGAGAAGGATTGCGGCAAGGGCGATCACGCCGAGTGGAACGTTGACCCAGAACACCGAGGTCCAGGAGAAGTGCTCCAGCAGCCAGCCGCCCAGAACGGGTCCCACCGCCACGGCGACCCCTGACGTCGCAGCCCAGACCCCGACTGCCGCAGCACGTTCGCGCGGCTGCGTGAACACCGTGGTGACGATGGCGAGAGTTGCCGGGAAGACCAGTGCGGCAAACATTCCGAGTGCGCCGCGAGCGGCGATGAGTTGGCCGAGGCCCTGTGACCCGGCTGCCAGCACCGAGACCGCGGTGAAACCGACGATGCCGGTGATGAGCATGCGGCGGTGGCCGAACCGGTCACCGAGGTAACCGCCGGTGAGCAGCAGTCCGGCGAAGACCAGCGTGTAGGCGTCGACGATCCATTGCAGTCCGGAGATGCCGGCGTCGAGGTCTCGCGCCATGGTCGGGAGTGCGACGTTGACGATCGTGTTGTCGACCATCACGAGCAGCTCGGCGAAGCAGAGGGCGGCCAGCGCCCACCAGCGATTGTTCAGAACGGTTCCGTTCATGGGTTTGCCCTTCGGCGATCGAAGCGGTCGACGTCCAGCGATAGTGGAACATCGATCTACTGTTATAGGACGTTGTTCTATTCAAGAAGAACACTGTTCTAGTACGATGTCAATATGTCTGGCGCCAAATCCCCTCCGAAGGCCCGTACGCGCACGTCGGGCGCCGATATCCGGCCGGGACTGATCGCGGCGGGGCGTCGGATCCTGGAACGCTCGGGGCCGTCGGGGCTGACCGTCCGCGCGGTCGCCACGGAGGCGGGGGTGGCGCCGATGGGCGTCTACAACCACTTCGACGGCAAGGAGGGACTACTCGCCGCCCTGGTGACCGACGGATTCGCCGACTTCGCACGCCGGGTCGCGACCACCGACGCCGACCCGGCGCTCCGACTACGCAACAGTGGTCGCGCCTACCGCGAGTTCGCGCTCGCGAACCCTGAGCTGTATGCGCTGATGTTCTCCAGCGAATGCGAGGCCGACACCGAGACCGCCGCCGACGCCTTCCACGTGTTCGCCGAGGTCATCCGATACGGCCAGGTCGCGGGGTTGATCATGGGTGGCGATCCGGCCGGGCTGGCCATGCAGGCGTGGTCATGCGTCCACGGCGCGGTGTCGCTCGAGCTCGCCGGATCGGCACCACCGTTCCTCGATGCGACCGCCAACTACGAGCACATTCTCGACCTCATCGCCCGCGGCCTGGCGGCGTGAGCGAAGACCGTTGCGACCGTCTCGGCCGATCGGGGTCCGGCCATCTGGGACAATGACGCCCGTGACTGAGTATCGGATCGACGATCTCGCGCGCGCCGCAGGCACCACGACCCGCAACGTGCGAGGCTACCAGGACCGCGGGTTGTTACCCCGGCCCGTCCGGCGCGGCCGTATCGCGATCTACACCGACGCGCACCTCGCCCGCCTGAAAGTCATCAACGACCTGCTCAAACGGGGCTTCACCATCCGCCACATCGGCGACTTCCTGTCCGGCATGCAACGCGGTGACGACCTCGCCGAAGTCCTCGGCCTGCAGGAGGTGGTCTCCGAACCCTGGTCCACCGCGACGTCGACGACGATGTCGGCGGCGGATCTGCGCGACCTGCTCAACACCGGCAATCCCGCGCACTTCGCTCAGCTCATCGAATTCGGCCTGATCAGTCCCGACGGCCCGCAGGACCCGCCGGAGAAGTACGCGATTCTCGATCAGGAGACCGTCGCCGCGTACGGACGACTGGTGAAACTGGGCGTCGCACTGCCCGGCATCCTGGAGGTTCACCGCAGGCTCGACGCCGAGATGTCAGCGGTCGCGGCAACCGTGATCTCCGCCGGACGACGTGCCGTCACCGACGGCCATACGGACGGCTGGATTCCCCAGACACAAGCCGAATCCGATTGGGCCACTGAGCTTCTGACAGAGCTTCGACGTGCGGGTACCGTCTCCGCGCACAATGCCCTCGACCGCGCGCTCGACCGCGATATGGCCCGGCAACTCGAGGAGTACCTCGGCGAGGCGCGCAAGGCGCGGCGGGATCCGCCCAACGAGCACCCCATCACCGCCCCCTGAGCCTCCCCTGCCGGTTGAGTAGGCACGTGCGAGCTTGCGAGCCCGAGCCGTATCGAAACCACGGCGGGCCGAAAGTGTCGGCAACCCGCCGCGGTATCGCTGCCGACTCAGGGCAACACGATCGGCGGTAGTCCCGGGATCGGGTTGGGAATCGTCAGGCGCGGACGAGGCCGCGGACGTGGGCGTGAACGCGGACGTGTGGTGGTGTCGTTGGGGGTCGTCTGCGGAGGCGGCGGCGGGGGTGGGGTGTATTGCTGTGCGGGCAGCCGGGCCTCGGCGAGCACCGCGGGATCGGCATACGACGACGGCGCGGGCTGCGTGACCGGCGCCGACGACGATGGTGCCGCCGCAGTCCGCTGTGCCGAATCGTCATCGGTGAGCGCGAAAGCCGTTGCAACGCCGACCAGTGCGAGGACCGCTGCGGTCCCGACGACAGCGGCCACACGCTTCCCGCCGGCCCGGTAGAGCAGGCCGCGGTCGCGCCGATGGAACGGCGTCGACTCGACATCCGGCGCGACAGCGTCCGGTTGTTCATGGTCGAGACCGGAGTCGTCGAACAGTTCGGTGTCCCCGGCCACCGAGCTGTCCGGCGCCGACACATCCGAGTACGCAAGCGATGTCGCGATGACGGGGATGGGTTCGGTAGGAGTGTCGTCGACCGGCGGATCGCTGATGGGCGCTTCGCAAATTGGTTCTGGCGCAACAGGTTCTGGCGCAACGGGTTCTGCGGCAATCAACTCTGCAGCAACGGGCTCTGGCGCAATCAACGCTGCGGCAACGGGTTCTGGCGAAGCAGGCTCCGGGACAACCGGCATGGGAGCCGGAACCATCGCCGGAAAATCAACTGAGGCAACGTCGGTGGCGTCGACGTGAGCGTTCGTCGTCGGCGTGTGTTGGGCGTCGATCCCCAATGAGCTCCCGGTCGCACCGGGCTCCGGGGCGTCGAGGTCGACGACGGGCACCGGGACGGCGCGCGCGATGGAATCGCGAAGACCGGGCCAGTCCCGCAGGCCGTCGGCCGCGATCACCGCTGCCACCGGGCGAGGGCAGTCGGACACCGCGGTGCGGGTCATCACCTCCACGCGGGCGACGAGGTCGCGCGTCGACTCCTCGACGTCGCGGCGCGCGAGACGGAAGAGGCGGATGTGCTGGCGTCCCATGATGAAGGTGCCGTCGGAATCACGAAGTCGCTCACGTCCGCGGGCCACCAGATCGAGCAGTTCGGCGTCCCATGCAGGTGCGGTCGGCATCTCGACGCGTCCGATGCGGATGAGGTGGTCGGCGATCACCCGATCGAGCGCATCGGGACCGATGTCCTCGGCCGCGCTTGCGTTCAGAACGGCGCGCGTGGCCAGATCAACCGTCAGGATCAGCACGCCGTCGTCGAGGTCGAGCAACACCACCGGCTCGTCAACGGGCAGTGACCGCGCCTGCAGCCCGGCCGCGATCTGCTCGAGGGAGTCGACGACAAGTGGGCGCTGACCAGCATCGACCGGTCGGGTCGAGGTGTGCGCGGTGTTGTCGGTCATGATCATCGCTCGGCGGTTCGGGGACCTGGGACGGGACGAGTGGTGCACATCGCCCAGCGCCCCCACCGGCGAGAATGTGCCGAATCAAGCCAGGTGATCGACTCGTTCGAGACACCAAACTACCACGGGTCAGCGCAGGAGGGTCTCCGAAGTGTGCCCGCTCGCCTGCGCAGGCGTGCGTGGGCGGAGCCCGCGGACGGTGACCGGCCCTCCGATCGCGTGGTAGGTCCATCCGGCGTCGAGCCACATCTGCGGGTCCAGGCAGCGCCGGCCGTCGACGATGACCTTGGCGCGCACCACGTCGTCGAGTTCTTCCGGCGACATGTGTACGAACTCGGCCCATTCGGTGGCGATCACCACGACGTCAGCGCGGTCGCAGGCCTCACCGGCGGTGGCCGCGTAGCCGAGCATCGGATACATCCGACGCGAGTTCTCCAGCGCCTTCGGGTCGAAGACGGTCACCGACGCCCCGCGCAGCGCCAGTTGCCCGGCGACGCTGAGCGCCGGTGAGTCGCGCACGTCGTCACTCTCGGGTTTGAAAGCGGCGCCGAGGACCGCGATGTTGCGGCCGAGGACATCACCGCCGACGGCCTGCGCCACCAAATCGACCATGGCCGTGCGTCGTCGCATGTTGATGGCGTCGACCTCACGCAGGAATCCCAGGGTGCGCCGGGCTCCGAGTTCGTCGGCGCGCGCGGTGAACGCCCGAATGTCCTTGGGCAGACAGCCGCCACCGAATCCCAACCCGGCGTTGAGGAATCGTCGGCCGATGCGCTTGTCGTGCCCGATGGCGTCGGCGAGGGTGCTGACGTCGGCACCCACCACCTCACAGAGCTCGCTGATCGCGTTGATGAACGAGATCTTGGTCGCCAGAAACGCATTCGCCGACACCTTGACGAGTTCGGCTGTTGCCCAGTCTGTTTCGATGAACGGCACGCCGGTTTCGAGGATCTCCCGGTAGAGTTCGCCGATCACCGCGGCGGCCGACGACTCCAACGCGTCCGGGTCGGTGCCGAGCACGATGCGGTCGGGGGTCAGGGTGTCCTCCACCGCGAATCCCTCACGCAGGAACTCCGGACTCCACGCCAGTTCCACGGACACCCCGTCGGCGGCGAGTACCGCGATGCGCTGGGCGAGCGACGCCGCGGTCCCGACGGGGACCGTCGACTTCCCGATGATCAGGTGGTCGCCGCGCAGGACCGGCACCAGGGCGTCGACAGCTGCGTTGACGTGCGACAGGTCGGCGGCGTGCCCACGCGGTTCCTGCGGGGTCCCGACGCCCAGGAAGTGCACCGACGCATGCGCCGCGGCCTCTCGGTGATCGGTGGTGAAGGCGAGGCGGCCGGCGGTGATGTTGCGGCGCAGGATGTCGGTCAGTCCGGGCTCGAAGAACGGCACGTCACCGGCTTTCAGCCGTTCCACCTTCGCCGCATCCACGTCGACGCCGAGCACGTCATGTCCGAGTTCGGCCATACAGGCCGCGTGGGTGGCTCCGAGATATCCGCATCCGATGACGGTGAGCTTCATGGTCTAGTGACTACGCGCGCCGCCCTGCCGTCGGCCGACCATCACCTGGCCTGTCGTCGTCGGGTCGGTGAATTCCGCACCAACCGGTCCCCTGGCCGGCACCGCTGCTCGAGTTCGGCTGACGCCCACCGGGACCTGTGAACAGTCTCTGCTCGTCCACATGCCGTGGGGATACGTTGTGGCGGTGACGCGACCGAGTAAGTCCCAGATCAACAAGTGCGGCGAGTTGGTCAGGCAGGTGCGTTACGAGGGATTGGTTGTGTCGCCAGCTGAACTGGAGTCTGCGATCCGCAGTCATAACCGACTTTCGCGCCGAGCACTCCTACCCGTTGCTGAAGGTCCGGCTCGGCTTGTCGAGCATGATTCGGACTGAACGATGTGACCCTGTCGTCAGTCAACGCTTGAAGCGGGTGCCCCGCATCGTGAGAAAACCTCATCGAACAATCGGTTCATCAAGTGGGCGTACGCAGTTGGCGAGGTTGGAAGACATTGGTGGAGTTCGTGCTGTCCTACAGGACCGGACAGAACTGGACAGAATACGTCGACGCATCGAGCGAAACTGGCGCGACGAGTTCAAACGCACTCGTGATTACATCGCGGTACCCAAAGAGGTTGGGTATCGGGCGGTGCACTACGTCGTCGTGAGAGATGGACGCGCGATCGAGGTCCAACTTCGGACCCGTGGGCAGCAGCAGTGGGCCGACGCTGCCGAATCGGCAGACGCTCGACTGTCGGGCGTCGGTGTAAACCTCAAAGACGGTGAAGGACCCGCGGAGATGATCGAGTACTTCGCAGCGGCGGGTGAATTGATTTTTCTTCGCGAGTATGGTTTGGAGATACCCTCGTCGGTACACGACCGCTTCCGTGCTGCCCGGCGGGCTGTAGTTGAAGCGGGCTACTACAACGCATGAGGGTCGCACTCGACGGAAAGGTGGCCATGGCCAAGCACGGCGACGACTCGGTTTACTTCCTGCTGGTCTACAGCGTCGATGACGGCCGGCTGGTCGACGATCCCGCCGAGTTCGTCGACCGCGAGGAAGCGATCGAGCGCTATGACGCTACCGAACGGCTCTACCGCGGCAAGCTCAATCGATATGAGATCGTTCTGATCGCTGCTGACAGCATCGAGACTGTGATGACCACTCACGGTCACTACTTCCAGGCATCCAACGATTCGATGTTCTCCGAATTCCTCGCTGACGCCTGATCTAGCCATCTCAGCCCGCCGACCCACCGAAGTTGAGATACGCCTTCGACGGCGTCGGCCCCCGTTGTCCCTGGTACTTCGATCCGACCGCAGCGCTGCCGTACGGGTTCTCCGCGGGGCTGCTGAGCCGGATGAGACACAGCTGCCCAATCTTCATCCCCGGCCACAACGTGATCGGGAGATTGGCGACGTTGGACAGCTCGAGTGTGATGTGCCCGGAGAAGCCCGGGTCGATGAAGCCGGCGGTGGAGTGCGTGAGCAGACCCAACCGCCCCAGTGACGATTTCCCTTCGAGGCGGCCGGCCAGGTCGTCGGGCAGGCTGCACACCTCGAGCGTGGACCCGAGCACGAACTCGCCCGGATGCAGCACAAACGGCTCGCCGTCGGCGGGTTCGACGAGACTCGTCAGCTCATCTTGGCGTTGCGCGGGGTCGATGTGGGTGTAGCGGGTGTTGTTGAAGACCCGGAACAGGCCGTCGAGACGTACGTCGACGCTGGACGGTTGCACCAGAACGGGGTCGAAGGGCTCGATCCCGAGGCGTCCGTCGGCGATCTGGGCACGAATGTCGCGATCGGAGAGCAGCACGTTTGCGAGGTTATCCGACGGGCGCCGGCGACCTGGAGGTGACCGCGAGGCGAACGACATTCGACCACTTCGAGCAGATGTGCCGACCGCCCCGCCAACGGCCCCGAATGGCTTTACAGTGTTGTTCGCAGCGCTCACGATCGGCCGTTTGATGGCCGGCCACCGGGGACGGTTGCTGTCAGAACGGGGAGAGCTCGATGGTCGGGGTTCAGGTGGGGTGGCGGCGCATCGTCGTCGCGGGGGTGTCGATGGCGTTGGCTCTGTCGATCGCGCTGACGGCCGGCGAGCGGGGTTTCACCGCTGCCGCCGCACCGAAGAGCGACCGTCCGGCCGCTCCGACGGAGTGCGTCGGCTCGCGGTTCGCGACGCTCGGTGCCGTCTACGACGCCGTCTTCGACTCCTTCCTGCCGATGATGCCCGCCCAGATCCGTGATCGGTCGGCGGCCATCAAGGCACGAGCGCATCGGGATATGGGCGCGCTGCGGATCTCGACGCTGGCGGTGTCGGCACATCCCTACGATCTGGGTGCCGACGACCGCGATCCGATCATGAAGTACCGGGACCCGATCTCGCAGTGGATCGTCACCCAGCTGGTGAACGTCCGCGACGGCCGCGAGGGTCAGGCCATCACGGTGGAGAATCTCACGGTGGCGCAGGCGGTGGAGACCGTGTGGCTGTATCTCTATGTGACGGTGATGGTTCCGCTGACGATCGCACGTCGGACCATCCCGTCCATCGCGACCATCGCCGGGCCGCTGACCGTGGGCACGCTCATCTCGCTGCCGATCTTCCTGGGCGTGTACGGTGCCACCGCGCTCTACACCAACCTCAGCCAGAAGCTCGTGTCCGCATGCATCGTGTCGGTGACCGCGTCGCAGAAACGCAACGCGGGCAAGCCGATCAAGGATTTGCGATTCGCCAACTCGGTGCCGGCGATCGTTCGGGACATCGCGTCACAGGTGTCCGTCGCCGACGCCGACTCCTGCCGGCCAGTCGGCGATCTCCCGGTGTCGCGGATCGTCGACCGCACCTCCCGTTACCTGCAGGCCATCACCCGCGACGCCGCCGCCGACCGTCAGATCGCCGATCTCACCGGCCGCGTTCAGCACTTCCTGCGTTCACATCGTATGCACCACAACCTGATTCCCGCCGATCCGGCCGACTTCTCCAGCGGCGAGGGTGCGCTCTCACAGATCGGCAACTTCCTCATCCCCTACGTCGGTGGCGCACCCCTCGACATCGCGATCGGGCTCAATCACAATCTGCGCGAAGGACATATCGGCGAGACCGTGCCGATGTCGGATCTCACCGTCACCAAGAGTCTGACCGCCGCCTACTACACCTACGCATTGACCGCCCACATGGTGGAGCTGGTGTGGCGCTACGGCGCCTCCGACCCCACGGCCTCCCTGATCAACTCCCTGGTCCCGGGCCTCGGCGTCACCGCCGACATGATCCCCCGCAGTACCGGAATCCTAGGCGCCCCAAACCTTTACGGGCTCGTCGTCTACCACAACGTCCTGCGTTCGCTCTGCCTGACCGAGGATCGCCGCCCGGCTTCGACGCCGCGCTGGTAGGCCGCCAGCGGGTTGAGCCGCAACCAACCCATTAGCTGGTTGAGCCGCGACGGTCGAGCGCAGCGAGACCGCCGCGCGTCGAAATCAAGCCGCAATAACCATCGAAACCTACCCCGACCAGCAGCTCAGGAATTGTCGGACCCCCTTCGTACTATGGGCACAAAGGTTCGAAGAGAACCCCAACACCCTCGGGGGAGGTGACCACCACGACCACACCAGCACCGGCAACCGAACCAGCACCGGCAGCCGCGGGATCACCATCAACCACCCCCTGGGCCGCGTTGCCACCCGAACTGCTCAACCACATCGACCCCGCCTACCCCCACGAAGACGACATGGTCGCCCTCCTCGGCGGCCTGGCCGAACAACGCCGCGGCCAGGCCTACCTCGCCTGGACCCAATACCAAACACTGGGCGTGCTCTACGACCGGTTGGTCGCCGCCCGCGAAGACCGCGACGGCCTCCTCGTCGACGGCTTCGCCGACGCCGTGGCCCACCTCTGCGGCGTCTACGCCATCAGCCACTTTCGCGCCCAAGAACTCCTCAACGACGCCATCGCCCTGCGCGACCGCCTCCCCGACACCTTCACCTGCCTACGCGACGGCATCATCACCGCCGACCAAGCCCACCTCATCATCACCCGCACCGACCTCCTCGAAGTCGACAACCCCCACACCCCCCACATCGACACCGACATCGCCACCACACTGCGCGGCACAACCGGCACCTGGAAACGCGCCCGCCTACGCGACATGACCGACCGCATGATCTTCCGCCACGACCCCACCCTCATCCGCGAACGCCGCAAAGACGCCCTCGCAGGTCGCGGCGTCTGGACCGACAACCGCGGCGACGGCACCGCCACCCTCACCGCCGCCATGTCCGCCGAAAACATCCGCCTCGCCGACGCCGCCATCACCGCCCTGGCGAAGTCGGCCTGCGACCACGACGACCGCACCCACCAACAACGCCGCGCCGACGCGGCCTTCGCCCTACTCACCGGCACCCGGTTCGAATGCCACTGCCGACGCGACGACTGCACCGCCGTCATCCCCGACCCCGAGACCATCCCGCCCGCCGACCCCACCATCGTCATCCACGTCGTCTGCAACCAAGCCGCCCTCACCCCACCCCACAACCAACCCGACGCAGGCGAACAGACCGACAGCGAGCAGACCGACAGCGACCAGCAAGCCGACAGCGGCACCGGCGACGCCGACACCGATACCGAGGTGGAGATCGGTATCGGGTTCATGGACGGACACGGCATCATCTCCGACGACCATGTCCGTGACCTCGCCCAACGCCCCGACGCCGTCATCCGACCCCTCGTCCCCGACGGCACCCCCACCAACGACGACGGCACCGTCACGCTGCCCGCCCATCAACCCGCCGACCCCTACCGGCCCTCCACCGCATTGGATGAAGACGTCCGGATCCGCGATGGTTACTGCGCTGATGCTGGCTGCGAACGCTCCGCCTGGACCGCCGACCTCGACCACGTCACCGAGTACGACCACCACCACCCGCATGAGGGTGGACAAACCACCGAGGCCAACCTCAACGCCAAATGCCGATTCGGGCATATCCAGAAAACCTTCGGCGACTGGACCGACGACCAATACCGCGACCCCACCACCGGCCGACTGGTCACCCGCTACATCACCCCGTCGGGCTACATCATCGACGGGGACGCCGAAACCTTCGAAGACACCTTCCCCGGCCTACGCCGCATCATCTTCCGCCCACCCGACACCCCCACCCGACGCCAACGCCGCCGCAAACACTTCGACGACCACACCCGCATCAACCCCACCCGACGCGCCGGCACCCGCGCCGCAAACAAACACGCCCGCCGCCGCGCCGAACGCCACCGCAACCGCAGCCGCCACAACCACGACCACAACCACAACCACAACGGCGACCCACCCTTCTAACCCCCACCCACCAGGGCCACCCCACCAGCCGAAACACACACCCCGTGCCTCGGCAGTAGAACGCTGCCCGCGTTTGCTAGCATTGCCGACGCGGGTCTCACCGGCCCGCACGCCGATGTAGTTCAATGGCAGAACATCAGCTTCCCAAGCTGAATACGCGGGTTCGATTCCCGTCATCGGCTCCACCATCACCGCAAGTAGAGCGGCTCTCGCACCTTCTAGGTGACATTGATCGCTGGGCGCTCGTGCCGCTAACCGCAGACGCAACTCATGCGGCGTCGCCCTCGGAAGGTAGTTGCGCGACACGATGTGCCGCGGCGGCCCGAATTTGCGCGACGCGATTGTCCATGCGCCATTGCGTACCTCTCGGGATGTCAACAAAGTGGTATGGACCCCGCGGTTGATGGCGCAGGCGGCCGAGTTTGACGTCGGTCCGGAGTGCATCAGAGATGGCCTTGGAGGGCCGGCCGTTGATGACAAGGTGTTGACGTTGAATTTCGGCAACGAGTTCGGGCACGGTCATCGTTCCCTCTCTGCGCAGGGCAAGGAGAAGGACATAACGCAGTTCGATGGTGCGCAGCGGAGATGGAGCCATGAGTCGAAGTTTCACACGGGCTACCGACAGTGGTTGCTGCAGAACGCTTGTCGCACAGACGCGGGCAGATAGGGTTTGTGGTCCATGGTTGGGGCCCTGTTGAGTCTCGATGACCAGACCTGGCGGACCGAGTTCGATACACCCGCCGAACTGCCGATTCACCCCCGCCTCGATCGTCATCAAGGTAGCGGCCGACCATCCGGCCGCGCGACGATGGTTCGAGGAGGACACCATGCACTACGCACTGCTACTGAACAACGCCGAACCCGAGCCGGGAGATGTCCCCGAGCAAGTCATCCGCGAGATGCAGGAGGCGATGGCCGCTTACACCGAGGCACTGCACTCGGCGGGGGTCTTCGTCGCCGCCGAGATCATGGAGCCGATCGCTCAGACCAAGACGGTGACCCGCCGCGACGGTGAACTGCGCGTCCAGGACGGACCGTTCGCCGAGACGCGCGAATCACTCGCCGGCGTCTTCGTCATCGACGTGCCCGACGAGGACGCCGCATTGGCCTGGGCGGAACGGCATCCCGCCACGCAGTACGCCGTCCTCGAGGTACGACGCGTCGCCGCATCGTGCGTGGACGGCTCCTGGGCGAGCTGATGGCAGACACCGAGCAGGCGCGGGAGTCGGCCGAGGCCACGGCCCGCGCCTGCTATGGGCGGCTGCTGGCGATGCTGGTCGCCGAGAACCACGATGTCGCCGCCGCCGAAGACGCACTCGCCGACGCCTTCGAACGCGCGCTACGGACCTGGCCGGTCGAGGGAATTCCGCAACGCCCCGAGGCATGGCTACTCACCGTGGCACGCAATCGTCGTCGCGACCTGTGGCGCTCCGCCGCCTGGCGGACGTCGGTCCCACTCGACCCACGGCTCGACGATCGGGCCGCCCAACCCGCCGACACCAGGGACCGTCGCCTCGAACTGCTCCTCGTCTGCGCACACGAGGCGATCCCGCCGGCGATGCGAACGCCGTTGATGCTGAACACGATCCTCGGCTACACCGCCGCGCAGATCGGGCTCGCCTTCGCCGTACCGCCGACCACGATGGCGTCGAGACTCGTGCGCGCCAAGAAGCAGATCAGGCGGGACCGCATTCCCTTCACCGTCCCCGATGATCACGAACTGCCCGACAGACTCGCCCCGGTACTCGAAGCCATCTACGGCGCCTTCAGCATCGAGTGGCCGAATCTGTCGCGCGCCCGCCAGGCGCTCATCCTCGGGCTCGGCGAGGTCGTCGCCGACGTGGCGCCCGCAAGCGCCGAGGCGCACGGACTCGCCGCGTTCATGTGCCTGTCGAGCGCTCGCCTGGCCGCTCGGGCAGACGTCGACGGCCGGTATGTCCCACTGCCGCAACAAGACCCGACTTCCTGGGACACCGCACTGATCGCCCGCGGCCATTCCCATCTGCGTGCCGCGCACCGGATCGGCGAGGTCGGCCGCTTCCAGCTCGAAGCCGCCATCGCCGCCGTGCACTGCGCACGAACACCCGGCGGTGAGACCAATTGGCCGGCGCTCCGCCGACTACACGTCTCCCTGCAACGTCTGGCGCCGACCGTCGGCGGAGCCGTCGCCCTGGCGGCTGTCGTCGCGGAGACCGACGGGCCGGCGGCGGGCCTCGATCTCCTGAACCAGCTCGACGGTGCAGACCGGTATCAACCCGCATGGAGCACGCGCGCCAATCTGCTCGACCGTGTCGGTCGCGCAGACGACGCGGTCACCGCCTACGAACGGGCCATTGCACTGTCGACGGATCAGTCCGACCGCGACCACTTGACCAAACGTCGAGACGAACTCGCCGCAGCACAAGCGGCTCAATCGGACAGATGACCCACCTTTCGCGGAGAGTCGGACGACGTACTACCGTGCACGACATGCGACTCCGAGTTCTTTTCGTCTCGACAGCCATTGCAGCGGGCACCTTCGTCGGTCTCGTGGCCTCGACCTCTGCCCCCGCCGACGCCAGCACCCCGCGCCTTCACGGCGCCTGCTCGGTATCCGAGGTCGGCAAGTTCAGCTATACGGCCAGCGGCCAGAAGGTGCGCTGCACCTCCACCGGCGCGACCGGCACCAAGTGGGTTCCGGTCGCGCGATAGCGCGTCCGAGCCGTCTCACCGCCGAAGCGGCGACGTGCGGTGGTCGTGGCTGGGCACGATAGCCACGCGCTCACGCACCGAATACAGGCGGTGCAGCGTCTCCCACGCGATGTCGCGTTCGGCGTCGGCAAGCATCCCCGGATAAGACGCCTTCTGTCGGAACCGGTCGATCTGGAGATGGCTCCATACGGCGTCGCCGGCGAGCAGGGTCGGACCGGATGCCGTCTGAGCCAGGATCCCGACGCTGGCAGGCGTGTGCCCGGGCAGGTCGACGAGGATCACCGACCGGTCGCCGAAGAGGTCGAGGCTGCGGGTGAAGGTCAGGATCGGTGGGCCGTCGAGGTCATAGAGCGTCACCGGCCGATCCCGGAGCGCGGGACGAACACCACCCTGCGGCGCGAGTCGCTCACCCATCATCCACGTGTGCTCCGGCCGATTCAGGTGCACCGGTAGGCCGGGAAGATCGAGCAGTCCCGCGACATGATCCCAGTGCAGATGGGTGGGCAGCGCGAAGTCGACCGCCGTCTCGTCGATCTCGGCGAGGACCAGTGCGCGCCGGATGTCGATGACGTCACGCCCAGGCGTGACGACGACGCGCAGGGCCCACGGCAACTCGGCAACCGCACGGCCGACGACGTCGACACAGACACCGGGGTCAACCAGGAAGGTCGCCTCGGGATGCCGGACGACGAAGGCGTTGATCAGATTGGCGGTCCGAATCGGCTGCCAGACACCCTCAGCGATCCCGGCGGTAGGGACCATGCGCGGTCGTTGGGGAAGCGTGATGATCTCGACGGTCGTGCTCGAATCGGGCAACCCGCGATCGGTCAGAGAGGCCAGGAGGCGTTCGTCGGGTCGTCGCGGATGCGCGAGACCGACGGGTAGGCCGGCGAGGGCCCGGCAGCACGTGAGCAAACCCGGTCGGACGACCTCGTGGGCCTCGTTCATACAAACATCATCCCTGCTTTCGCGGGATAGCCCCCTAAGCGAACCAGCTCAGCCCGCCCGCTCCACCCGCGACCGATCCGGCACCCGATCCAACCCGAGGTGTCCGCGCAGCGTGGTGGCGGTGTACTCGTGTCGGAACAGGCCGCGCCTTCGCAGGATCGGAACCACGTGGTCGACGAACAACTCCAGCCCCGATGGGAACACGTCGGGCATGAGGTTGAAGCCGTCGACGGCACCGGCGACAAACCATTCCTCGATGGCGTCGGCGAGTTGCTCGGGTGATCCGACGACCAGCCGATGCCAACTGATGACCCGCTCCAGGAGTTCGCGCACGGTGAGCCGCTCGCGGCGCGCAACGTTGACGACGATATCGCGGGCGCCCTGCGACCCGGGTGACGCGTGCGTACCGTCGATCAGCCACTGCGGCAGCGGTTCATCCCACTCGAGCTCACCCGGGTCGACGCCGAGCTGTCCGACGAAATGGGCCAGACGACGCTCACCGGCGAGCGCGTTCAGCTCGTCGTTGCGGCGACGCGCCTCCTCCTCGGTGCTGCCCAGCACAAACGACAACCCCGGCATGATCCGCACCGCATCGCGTGGCCGCCCGTAACCGACACTGCGCCTTCGGATCTCCTCCGCATTGCGCAACGCGTCGGGGAGCGACGCCTGCGCGGCGAAGACGCCGTCGGCGTAGCGCGCGGCCAGATCCAGACCACTGCTCGAGCCACCGGCCTGGAACAGCACTGGATGTCCCTGCGGTCCGCGGGGCAGGGTCAGCGGCCCGTTGACGCGGAAGAACCGGCCGCGGTGCCCGATCGGGTTGATGGCACCCACCCGGCTGAACGCACCAGAGTGCTTGTCCCCCAATACCGCATCGTCGTCCCAGGAATCCCACAGGGCGGTGACCACCTCGACGAATTCGGCCGCCCGGGCGTAGCGGTCGGCACGGCCGGGTGCCGCGTCGTCGCGTCCCGGTCCGCCGAAGTTGTCCCAGGCGTAGGGGTCCGAACTCGTCACCACGTTCCATGCCGCCCGACCCCGCGACAGGTGATCGAGCGTCGCGAACCGCCGCGCCAGATTGTAGGGCTCCTCGAAAGACGTCGACACCGTACCGATGAGGCCGAGATGGCTGGTCGCCGACGCCAGCGTCGACAGCAGCACGATCGGGTCGACGGCGAGCGGCGGCGCGGTCAGCGGTGCATCCGGAGGCTGGAACAGCGACGGCGAGTCGGCAAGGAAGATCGCATCCAGCGTGCCCCGCTCGGCGAGCTGCGCGATTCCGATCCAATAGGACGGGTCCACAAAGGAATTGGGATCGCTGTCCGGGAACTGCCAGGCCGCCGGGTGCATCCCATCGGAGAGGACATTGAGACCGAAGTGCAACTGCCGCTCGGTCATGCCGTCACCGGCTGCGCGGGCAGCGCCAGCTTCTTGACCTCCGGGTCGGTGGCGATGAACTGCTGTACCCGCGGGTCGTTGAAAGCCTTGATCAGGTTCTTGATGTTGTCGGTCCCCGTGTAGTCGCTTCCCACCGTGAGTATCGACGCGAACTCGTCGGGCGACTTCGGCGCAAAGATCAGTTTGTCCTCCGGGACACCCGCTGCCAGAAAGCTTTCCGCATAGCCGACGATGGCGTCGAGGTCGGCGAGCGACCGCGGCTGAGCGCCGAAGTCGAGCAGCGTGAACTGCAGGTTCTTGGGGTTGGTTGCGATGTCGCGCTGGGTCAGCGCGGTGACGTCGGCACCGGGCCGCAGCGTGATGAGTCCCGCCTGCGCCAGATACCAGATCCCCTGGGCCTCATTGGCCGGGTCGGCGAGCAGGGAGATCTTCGCGTTCTGCGGAATGTCCTGGGGCGTCGCATATTTGTCCGACCAGATGCCGAACACCCAGTGGAAGATCGGCCCGGTGCCCGCCTCCTCGTGAAAGTCGGGATTGGCGTCGAGCACCTGCTGTAGCCAGTGCCGGTGCTGAAAGATGGTGCCCGCGTAGGTGCCGTCGCTGACGGCACGGTTGATCTGGTTGGAGTCACCGAGACCCACCGCTCCGACCTTGATGCCGTAGCCGCCGGCGATGTTGTTGCTGACATACTCGATGATCTTCTGCTCGGCGGGGTTGGAATCGAGGTAGACCACATTCAACGTGGCCCCGGCCGTCGTGTTCGCCGATTCGGAGCCGCCGGCGTTGCGGTAGATCACGAACCCGGCGACCAGTGCGGCGATCACCAACACACCCACGACCCACGGCCAGCGCTTGGGGCGGACGATGTCGAACCCGTTGGTGTTGGCATCCAGGGTGGTCGATGGCCCGGTGGTCGATTTCCCCGTGGTCTCCGGCGATGTCTGCGGCATGGAACTTCCTCTGTGGTCGGGTAGCTCGAAGAATCCTGAACGAATCGTCCGCACACAGAAACCATTTGGATCAGACCAGGCAGAATGGACACGATGACCGCTTCGTCCCACCGGGCTGGAGTTCTTCCCGCACCTGATCAGTGATCCGTTCTCCGACGGCCTCACCGCGGCGTTCACGTTCGCGCTGATCTGCTGTGTGCTCGGCGCCATCGCGTCGCTGTTCACCGGCGGACCCCGCAAGGCCGTGGTGCCCGAGACCGTCGGCGCCGAACTCGCCGCCATCGCCGCCGACGCCGGGGTGGGGACACCCGCGGAGCTGGTCAACGGGGTGGAATCGACGAGCCCGTCGCAGCCGGCGCGTCATCGGCTGACGTCGGCCGGAGAAGCGGTGACCAGGACGGAGCGGCCCCGCATCGCGGGCCTCATCACCGCGGGCGATGGCGGTCGCGCCACCGATCCGGCGATCACCGTCTCGGTGGCCGGTGATCTGGTGTTCCGACGCGACTTCACCCTGACAGGCGGGACCTCGCTACGCGGCACGGTGCGCGACGCTCACCGACCGTTGCCGGCGAATCTCGTTGTGACCGACCAGTCCGGCGTGGGATCGCCCGGTCCCAGGCCGAGCCCGACGGAACGTTCTCGGTCACCGGTCTCACGGTCGGCGACACCGTCGCGGTGACCGCGTCGGGGTCGAGATCGTGTTGTCGGCGACCGGTGGCGTGCAGGGTCATGTGCGGACCGTCGACGGGACACCGCTCGTCGGGGCAACGGTCTCGGCGATCGGCCCCGATCAGACGATCGTCGCGTCGGTGACCACCGACGACGACGGCCGCTACCGCATCGAGGGGCTCACCGACGCCCAGTTCACCCTGGTCGCCAACATGTACGAGCCGACCGCGGTGCAGGCCCGGGTCATCGCCGGTGAACGCACCAGCGTCGACATCGGGCTCGGCGGCGAACGCCCGTCGGCACGGCAGTTCTGACAGCTAGGCAGTCCCGACACAGCGGTGCGCGGCACATCCCGAGAAGATGTGCCGCGCACCGTATTCCACGTCAACCCAGGTGGTGAGAGGGGATCACCCGAGGCTGAACGGCTTGCCGTAGAAGGTCAGGACCTGCTCGGCGTTGCTGGTGATCACGTAGACCACCGCCATCGACCGTGCCTGCGCGTAGCCGGCGCAGCCACTGATCTGCATGGTTTCGTTGGTGTAGCCGAGACGAGCGTGGTCGGTGCTCTTGTAGGTCACCTTCGGCGAGTGTTTCTGGTTGCCGCAATCATCGGCGCTCTCGACATCGTTGATGTAGTAGTTGACCGCCTGCCCGGGGCCGACACTGATGGTCGCACCGCCACCGACGGCGCCGGTCGGTGTGCCCGTGGACGGAACAGAGCCATTTTCGTTGCCCGAGTTGGTGAGTCCCGAGATGTTGACCTGACAGCCCACCACGTAACCGGCCTGGATCTTGATCTTCTTGGCGTCCTTGCTGGTGTGCACCGAATAGGTGCCCGAGACCCACGCGTTGCGGTGTAGCGGCGTACCGCCGAGGGACGGGTTGATGATGGCCCGCTCCCCGGTCCTGGTCACCGAGACGACGGTGCCGTCTCCCATGGTGAGGCGATCGGTCTGGGACGGAAGTACCACATGGACGTCGGCACCGGCGGTCGCCGGTACGGCGAGGGTGGCGCAGGCCGCGGCGATCAGCGCGCCTCCGGCGAGGCCGAGCCGCTTGAAGCTGAGTTTCATTGTTTCCCTACTGTCTTCGTGAATGGGGTGGCGGTCTCGTCAGCCGATGGAGAACGGCTTGCCGTAGAGGTTGACCTTCTGATGGTCGGTGCCGGTGGTCTCGACGGTCACATAGGACCGGGCCTGCGCGTAACCGGCACAGTTCTGGATCTGCAGTTGCACACGGTCGTAGTTGAAGTAGTAGGTGCCGGCCTTCTCGACGTCCTTGTAGTCGATCTGGACGAATACGACCTGCCCGGGCGTGATCGGCACGCTCAGCGTGCCCGTACCACTGGGCACGCCGGTCGAGTTGATGCTCCCGGTGACGCCGGTGGTGACACCGTTGACGTTGACCTGACACCCCACGATGTAGCCGGCGGACAATGTCGCCGCGGCGCCGTCGGTGGAGGTACCCCCAGTACCCGGGGCCGTCGATTCGCCCAGCGGACCGTTGTTGGGTCCGGCCGGCGATGCTTTCAGATTCGGTGCGGCCAACGTGATGTCGGCGCTGACCCAGGCGGTCCGTCCGAGTCCGTTGGCAGCCAACGACGGTGAGATCTGGGCTGATTCGTGACTGCGGGTCAGGGTGAGCCCCGCTCCGTGCGCGGTCCCTCCGGGTAGCCGCACAAAGGCGTCCGCGTGCGCGGGGGCTGCCACGCTCGCACAGACACCCACCGCAGCTGCTGCCGACACCCAGGCGACGAGTGCGGCCCGGCCGGCCAGACCCCGCCCGATGCGCGTTCCACGGCCACGCAGAGATGACTCGATGGTGCTCATGTGTTCTCTCGAAATATCCTGTCGGTCAACGGCTTCGGCGACGTCGGGCGAAGCGTACTGTGATGCGGGGGAACAGATGGTGAACAGCGCGAGGCGGGCGGCCGTCGATCAGTACCGCGTGAGGCAAAGTGCCTGAACTCACTAATCTGTTGCGCTACAGCATAACTCGACAATCAGGACGGTTCGGACAACCTGGGCATCGGCAGATGGCTACGGTTCACACGCCTGCGTCACCCATACGACGTGGATCGGCAGCCCCCGCCAGACATGACCGGCGGCCTCGGACGCGGTGGCGACCACCACCGCAAACGGATGATGATATTCGAGTTCCACCAGTGTGCCGCCCACCGGACTCGGCGCAGACCCCGAGACGACGTCGAGCCGCTCCGCCGGAAGCGCGATCGGCCACCCGCTGGAACCGGATATCTGCGCCGCCGTCAACGCGGTGGCGGCAAAGCCGTCGCGGCCGAACCAGCACTGCGAGGCCTGCCCCGCGCAGACAGCGCCACGGGACGGACCGAGGCGAGCACTCAGCGCCTCGGCCAGCACACCCCAGTAGCCGAGCCCGTACGTCATGATGTCGTAGGTCTCGGCCACCACCCACGACGGTATGAGTGCGCAATTATGTTGCTGCTCAACGGAATTCCGTGGGACGCCATCTGGCCGGCGTCGACGACATCACCGAGCAGTTCGACGAGCCGCTCGTCATCGACCTCACGGCTCAGCGACAACGACACCGACAGGCGCGCGCCCGGGTGCGGGTTGCGCATCATCGCGAACAACACCTCCCGCGCCCGCCCCGGTGACGGCGTGACGTGGCCGTTCCGAGCGCCGGCCGCTCCAGCGAGCAACGCCAGTGGCGCCCACAGCCCCAGCGGCGAGATTCCCGCATGCGGGAACACCGGAGGGGCCGCAGCGTCGGCGTCCCCTATCTCGGCGAGGGTGGCACGCACACCGTGGAACCGCGCGCCCAGCTCCGCGAGTGCGTCTGCGATCTCGGTCATCATCCCCCGGAAGAGTTCCATCCGACCGATCCCGCCCGGTCGCCCGCAGTGCAGACTACCCGTGCGCGACGTCCGGCTAGGCTCACCGAATGCGAGTAGGAATGACGCTGCCGGTGATGGAACCGGGTCTGGACGCCAGCACCCTGCGGACGTGGGCGCACGCCATCGACGAGGGGCCGTTCTCGTCGCTGTGCTGGGGTGAACGCATCGCCTTCGACAACCCGGAGGCACTCACCCTGCTCGGCGCGGTGGCGGCCTGGACGGATCGGGTCCGGCTGGTGACGACGGTCATCGTCCCGCAACTGCACGATCCGGTGATGCTGGCCAAAGCGCTGGCGACCGGTGACGTCCTGAGTGGCGGCCGGCTCACCGTCGGGCTCGGGATCGGCGGCCGCCACGAGGACTATCGGGCGGTCGGCGCAGACGTGACCACGCAGAACATGCGCACGCTGGCCGAATCCGCCGCGACGATGCGGCGAGTGTGGAGCGGGGCGCGGCTCACCGACTCGGTCCTCCCGGTCGGACCGGCACCGTTCCAGACCGGCGGACCGGAATTGCACGTCGGCACCACCGGCCCCAAGACCATTCGCCACGCAGCCGCATGGGCATCCGGCGTGGCCGGGGTGACCCTCGACCTCGATCTGCACCGTCAGGGCGAACTCTTCGACATCGCACGGACTGCGTGGTCGGCACAGGACAAGCCCGCACCGCATCTCGCGACGTCGTTCTGGTTCGCCTTCGGCGACGACGGCAGAGCGCAGATCCACCGGCACCTGCGCCACTACATGAACTGGATCCCGGCGGACTTCGTCGACGCCATGGCCCCCACCACCGGCTGGTCCGGCAGCGCCGACGACCTATTGGCCACGCTGCGCGGGTTCGCGGCGATCGGCACCGACGAGGTGGTCCTCATCCCGACCAGCACCGATCTCGCGCAACTCGCGATCGCCGCGGAGGTCGCGGCGGAGTTCGCCTGATCGTCGTCGCCTCTAGCGGACGCTCATCCCCCGGGCTCGCGCGCGGCGTCGCGTCGTGCGGGCGTTGTCGACGGCCGCTCCGCCCGGGTCTCGTCGCTCCACCAGGAATCGTGGCGGGGTTCCACCACCACGCGGACGGTCGACGGGAATCGGCGCAGGGTGTCGTAGAGTGCCGTCGGGTCGGCTTTGAGGTTGGGCGGCAACTGGATCAGGACGGGGCCGAGGTGATCACCGAGCCCGTCGGCATGATCGAGGAACAGTGACACCGGCTCGGCGGGGTCCGTCAGCCGCCGGACATGGGTGAGATACCGACTCATCTTGGCCGCCATGGTGAAGCCCGCGGGCAGCTCACCGGCCCACTCGGCGAAGGTCGAGCGTTTCGGCAGTCGGTAAAAGGTGTTCACCTCTACCGTGCTGAACTCATCAGCAAAGTGGCGCAACCACTTTCGTTGCGGTAGGACCGTCGGGTACAGATGGCCGCGCCAGTCTCGGTACTGCCAGCCCGACGTGCCGATGTGCAGCATCCGAGGTCGTCACTCGCCGCGATAGTGCTCGCGGTAGAGCTCTTCCTCTTCTTCGGTCACCTCGGGCTGCAAGGGATCCTGCTGAACTCGGGACTCACCGTCGGAGGCAGCCAGTCGACGGCTGATCACCAGGAGTGCGACGGCGATGATGGTGACCAGCACGGCCGCCAACCCGAGCCACGGTGCAAGTGCCATGTTCCCCGCCGTTGCGCCGACGGCGAGAACGATGAGCAGCACCCCGGCGATCAGTGTGGGATAGCCGGCCAGGCCGATTGCCTTGACCGCGCGCGCATGTGGGGCTCGTCGATGATCGACCGAGCCCCGATCACGGGTTTGTGACCCCGATGGTGACCGGTCTGTCCGGGCTTTGTCGGTTGTGTGTTTCATTGGAAGATCCTTCGTTGTCCGGGGTCGGACAGATCGGCCCGGTCGGCGACGTCGGCAACACCGAGCTGACGTGCACAATGCGCGCAGCAGAAGGTGGTTCCGCCGGCCTGCACCCCGTGCCCGATGACCCGGCAACCGCAGTGTGCGCACCGTGGCGCCATGGCGTGGATCGCGCATTCAAAGCTGTCGAAAACTGCTTCGACTCGCTGCGTTCCGTCGTCCACGATGATGGTCATGGTCCGCGCGTATTCGTTTCCGCAGACGCTGCATACCGACATACTCGGTCGCCTCCTTGCCGAACCGACCGCAAGCCACCGATGGGAGTGAGAGTCGTGAATGTGGTTGAAAATCAACCCGATTGCTCACGACGCGACCTGCTGTCCCGGTTGGGGTGACGCGAGGTCGATCAGGTACCGGCCTCGCCTGCCAGCAGCTGGTGGCTGAACCGCTGTGTCTCACCCTACGGGCGGGTACGGCCGACTTCAAGGGTTCGGGCCGGTCCCGAGGCCGATGACCACCGTGGAGTCGCGCAGCTCCCACCCGGCCGGACCGTGTCCGTGCAGGTCATCCGACCACACCGGCGGCGGCCTCCCAGGTGCGTTTCTCCGCGTCGGGCCCCAGTGTCGCGGTCTGGGTCAGGATGATCTCGGTGGCCCCGGCGTCGAAGTAGCGACGCAGTCCGTCGGCGACGTGCCGGGCGTCACCGATCAGTCCGAGTTCGGCAGCGCGCGTGTGGCCGCCGAGGTCCAGGACCCGCCGGTAGGACGGAATCGTGTCGTAAAGTGCCGTGGCAGTGCTCAATTGGTCAAAGGCTGCGGCGGGATCGTCGGTGACCAGGGCGGGTACGAGGGGCACGATCCGCGGCTCCGGTCTACCGGACTCCCGGGCGGCTGTGGCGACGACCGGCACGATGTGCTGTTCGAGCACCGACGGTCCGGCGAGATTCGGCAGGATTCCGTCAGCCAATCGTCCCGACACCTCCAGGGCGCGCGGACCCAGGGCGGCGACGAGGATCGGCGGCACCGGTTCCGCACCGGGCAGACCGGTGGGAAGTGGTGTGGTGGAACTGATCTCGGTGCCGCGGAAATCACTGGACCCGGTGCGCAGCAAACTCCCGATGATGGTCAGGAATTCCTCGAGGCGTCGCACCGGGCGGCGGAAATCCACACCGTAGGTGCCCTCGATCAACGGTGCGGCACCGAGCGCCAATCCAAGTTCGAAGCGGCCGTGCGACGCGGCCTGCGCGGTCTGGGCGGCCGCCGCGACGTTGATGGGATGTCTGCTGAAGATGGGGACCGCGGACACGCCCACCCCGATCCCGGATACCTCTCGGGCGATCAACGCGGTCAGGGTGATCGCGTCGTAGTCGAACCGCTGCCCGAGCCAGACCTTGCCGAGGCCGGCATCGGCGGCCACCTGGGCGCGCACGATCGTCTCGTCGACTGCATTCTCGGGCTGCGCAAACCAGAGCGACGTGCCGATCACCGGGGAGTTCATGCCGGTGCCAACCGCACGCCGAGCCACGTCCATACCGCGTGGCGCCGCTACATCCATACTGATCCGAACCTTCGGACACGCCACTAGTGTCGACAGGGTGTCACGAGCGTCGTCATTCCGGTGGATCTGCCTGGCCTACGTGATCGCCGTCGGCGTAGGTCTCGCCTGGTTGATGTGGGGACCGGCGACCGACCATCTCTGGCTCGACACGCTCATCGCCGACGTGCTGGCCACCGTCGTCATCTTCGCCTTCAGCCGGGTGCACCACAACTCCAGCTTCTACGACGCCTACTGGAGCGTGATCCCGCCGCTGCTGGTGGTGTACTGGTGGGCGCGCGGGCCCGTCGGTCTCGACGCGTGGCATTGCTGGCTGATCGCGCTCGTCGTTGCCATCTGGGCAGTGCGCCTCACCGCGAATTGGGTCCGCACCTTTCCCGGTCTACACCACGAGGACTGGCGCTACCCGATGCTCAAACAGCGAGCCGGGCGGGCCGAGTTCGTCGTGGATTTCGTTGCCATCCACCTGATTCCGACACTTCAGGTGTTCCTCGGCATGGTCCCGGTCTATGTGGCCCTCACCCACGGCGACGCGCTGGGATGGCTGACGTGGGTGGCCTTCGCCGTGACGCTGGCAGCCGTGGTCCTCGAGACCGTCGCGGACCGTCAGCTCCAGCTCTTCGTCAGTACGGCCCAGCCCGGCGCGGTCATGGATCGCGGTGTCTGGGGATGGTCGAGGCATCCGAATTACCTCGGCGAGTTGGGATTCTGGTTCGGGCTCGCGCTGTTCGGTCTCGCGGCGATGCCTTCGCGCTGGTGGTGGATGTTCGCCGGCACCGCGGCCATGCTGGCGATGTTCCTCGGCGCCAGCATCCCGATGATGGAGAAGCGCAGCCTGGAGCGACGGCCCGCCTACGCCGGCGTGATGGATCGGGTGTCGATGCTCGTGCCGCGGCCGCCGCGCGCGAGAGCCGGGACCTGAAGATGGGGACCCGGGTGGTCGTGGCGGGTCTGGGGGACACCGGAACACTGTGTGCCATACACCTTTCCCAGTCCGCTGAGGTCGTCGGGATCTCCCCCAAACCCGGCCTGATCAGCGGGCAGGAACTCGGGATGCGTCTCGCGCGGCCGCACGCATGGGCGCGCGAGTACGCCCTGGGATACCACCGATATCGGGGTCTCGACCGGGTGTCCATTCGGCAAGCCCAGATCACCGCGGCCCACCTCGACACCGGCACCATCGAGATGATGCGGCCCGACGGCACCCGCACGACCGAACACTTCGACATCCTGATCATCGCCACGGGCGCACGCAACGGTTTCTGGCGCACGCCCGGAATACAGACGGCCGACGACGTGACAAGTACTCTGCGCGAAGATCATCAGCGGATAAGCGAGGCCGCGAGGGTGGCCGTGGTGGGTGGCGGGGCCTCAGCGGTCAGCGCAGCCGCCAACATCGCAGTGGGCTGGCCCGACAAACAGGTCGACCTGTACTTTCCGCATGCCGACGCACTCCTCGGGCACCACCCGCGCACGTGGCGACGGGTCCGGCGGCGGCTGCTCGACGCCGGCGTCCGGTTGCATCCCCACCATCGCGCCCGACTCCCCGTCGACGGTGTGCCCACCGGGCTGGGCGGAGACACCATCGGCTGGACCACCGGCCAGGCCGACACCACCGCCGATGTGGTGATCTGGGCAGTCGGCCGAGCACTCCCCAACACCGAATGGTTGCCCGCCGAGGTGCTCGACGACGCCGGGTTCGTCCGGGTCGATCCGAATCTCCGAATCCCCGCGTATCCCAACGTGTTCGCCGTCGGCGACGTCGCCGCCACCGATCCGCTGCGATCGTCGGCGCGCAACCGTGCCGACCGCCTCGTCGCCCACAATGTCCGCGCCTATCTCGCCGACCGTCCGCTGCGTGACTACCGCCCGCCCCGACGCCGCTGGGGCTCGGTCCTCGGGCCACAGCGCGACGGTCTCGAGGTGTTCACGCCCACCGGCCGGCACATCCGATTCCCGGCCTGGTCGATCGATACGGTGTTGTGGCCGTGGATCGTTCGGCGCGGAATCTCGCGGGTCGCCCGCAGTGGCGCCGTGACGCTGAGCTGTATGGCTTTCACCCTGCTCGCCGCCTGCAACTTCAGCGTCGGCGGAAGCGATGCGGTGGAGAACGCCGACGACATCGCCGTGGGCGAATGCCTGCAGATCGGCGACACCCTCGACGACGGAAAGGTCAAGGCCACTAAGGTGAGCTGCGACGGAAACGACGACCTGACCTTCTATGCGGCGGCCATCGTCGCCGAGAGTGCCGAATGCTCCGGCTCCAACACCTCGACACTGTCCTTCGCCGACGGCGACCAGAAACTGTGCATGACACCGAACTTCGACGCCGCGGCGTGCTACCAGATCCCGCTGTCGGGTGGCAGCCTGGTGGACTACCGCAAGGTCGACTGCGGTGCCACCGCCGAGGAGTCGACGATCTTCGCCGAATCCGTCACCCGCGCAGATGAATCCGTCACCTGCCCCACCGAGCAGACCAAATGGTCGTTCTCCCAGCCGGAATCCATCGGTTACTGCCTGCGGGAGGTGTGACCCGGGGCCCACACCCGGCTCAGCGGACGTCGACCACCGTGTGTGCCGCGGCGTCACCGAGGATCTTGTGCAGGTTGAACACCGGGCGATGCGATTCGAACTGGGTCTCGTACGGCACCTTCATGGTGGCGACGAGTTGCCCGAACCGGTTGTTGACCATGTCGGCGTAGCGTGGGAGCAACTCGGTGGTGACGTAGCGCCACCGCATGTCGAACACCGACCAATCCCAGTCGGCGATCGGGGTTTTCACGTTCAGGGTACGGCCATCGGCCAGCTTGGTGGTGTAGGTGAACGGGATGAAGTTGCGCAGCGCGGGCACCCCGGCGATCGACGGCGAACCCGCCAGCGTCATTGCATAGGTCAGCGCCGCGTGCACCCCGTCGGCCTTGCGGTAGTTGCGGACGTCGTCGAACTGCCACCCCACCACGTTGTACTGCTCACGACGCAGCAGGGTCTCGTTGCCTGCGGCGACCCGGGTGCGATCACCGGATGCGATGTCGCGCCACGCATTGCGCACACCGTCGTCGATGAGACCGGCGCGGCCGAACTCGTCGATCCCCGTGAGCCCGTCGCGGACGTAGGCCACGTGCAGCGGCATAAGGTCGGAGAAGATGGCCTTCTGCATCACCAGGATTCGCTTGGAGAACCAGGCGAGGTCGGCGGGCGTGATCTTGTCGGCGCTGTAGGCCAGGGTCTGCAGCCCCTTCGGGAAGATGCCGATGAAGCCGGGACCGGCAACGCGTGTGACCGCCTCGATGATCTGGGCGGCGAGCGGCTGCAGGCCGCGGATCGCGTAGATGTCGCTCATCATCACGACATCGGCGATCCCGCCGCCGAAGTCGGCGCCCACCAGTCCGGCCATTCCGGCCCACTGCAGATTGCCGTGATTGATCTGCAGGTCCTCGTAGTAGCGGTACGACTTGATCATGTTGCCGCGCATGGCATGGAAGCCCTGGTCGGGATTCCATCCGGCCAGGTCGATCCCGGCGCCGGTGGTCGCCTGCACCAGCCGGTACTGGAACAGCAGCGCGGCGTAACGGTGCGGGTCGATGCCGGAGGCGCGAGCCGCGGTCACCAGTCGGGTGAGTTGGGCCAGATCGGTGGGCAGTGCTTTGTTCACCCCGCCGCCGTGTTTGTCGGCGAAGCGGTTGGTGAGGGGGAGGTCGAGATACCGTTCGTACCCGGCAGCCGACGCCGGCGCCGCGGTCAGGGACGTGCCCAGGAGCGCGGCCAATACGGCGATGAGTCCGGCGGTCAGGGCAAGTCGGCGCGAACGGGAGGCAGACGTGAGCATGTCGGGGGGTTCCTCTCTGGCGCAGCGGAACCTACCGTGCGGTAAGTCGCGCCGTCAAAGCCGATCGCAGTCGCTTGCGAGCCGCGAATGCGCAGCTAAACGCTCATTTCTGGCGGGCCGGACCACGCGTCGATGTGATGAGACGCACACGTCGAATCGTCTCAGCCGGGCTCGGCGAAACGGAGGGGAAGGAAACCGTCCCCCAGGTTTGGTGGGCGGTCGACGGTCAGCGCGGCGCGGCGTCGACGAGGTCGTGCGTCACCCGGTAGGTCGCGCGCATCCGGGTCATCTCGTCGTCGCGGATCCGATACGACCGCTCCGCGAGCGCCTGCCGGCCACCGAACACCGTCCGGCGAACGGGCGCGACGAGCGACAGCACCGGGCCGACGCGGGCGAGTACATGCTTGAGGCGGGTGTCGGGGATGCCGAGCGCATCGGCATCGTCGTCGCCGATGAAGACGCGCTGCAGCCCGTGCATCAACGACGTCGCGGTGGCGCGTCGCCACTTCCGTGGCCCCGGAAGCACATTGGCGAGTTCGGGGACCAGGTAGTCGTCGGTGAGTGCGACGACGAAGTCGCGGTCATCGGGCCCGGGGCCGGGTGACGTCAGCCGGTAGAGCTCCTCGATACGGATATGATCGGCCGCCGAGGCCGGATTGAGATCCTCGGTCATGCCGACGACGTGACCGACGTAGCGCCACAGGTGATAGATGTCGTCGAGTTCGTCGTCGGAGAACCGGACGCCCAGCTTCTCCATCGCGTCGAGTGCGATGTGGCCGAACTCCGCCATCGTGAAGGCCATGTACGGCTGCGGGATCGGCACGCCCCAGGCCTCCTCATCCCAATCACCGCTGCGCCACAACATCTTCCGCACGTGCGCGTGGATCATCCGGACCCGCACCGTGGAGGCGAAACCGTCTCCGCCCCGGCGCATCCCACCGGGCGTGAGCACCTGCCGCAGCCACTCTCCCACCTCCACCGAGCGCACCGCGGGCTGTGACACGTAGCGCCCGGTCACCGCGAGAGGCTTGCCGGCGATGGTGTTGCCCGCACCCCGGACCAGTGACGCCGCGCCGAGCACGATGCCGAGCGCCGCGGTGTGCCGGATGAGCGCGTCGGCGGCGCGGTCGAGGCGATCATGGTCGAGCCAGTCGGGCTCGGTGTCGAGGAAGGCGAAGAGCGCACGCAGCGACGCAGGGGCATCGAGCACGGCGCCGATCCCGTCGGCGAGCGCTGTCCGCACCGCCGTGGTGGCCGATCCGCCGGCGAACTCGTCGGCGGCAACCGCGTCGGCCAGGTCGTCGGCCTCCCACATGGCGTCGAGCCACCTGTGTCCGGCGCGTCCGTAGCGGTCGATCGCGAGGTCGGCCCGGACGAGAGCGGTCGGGATTCCTCGCGTGTGGGTCTGCGTCGTGGCAGGCTGACGATCCATACTTCCATGGAAACACGAGGAATCCTCAGTTACTATTCACTTTTGATGGGCCCTGAGGATCGTCGTAAACAGGCAGTTCAACGTGGACGAACCACGCCCACCCAGCGTCGGGCACATGCGATGCGACAACAGATCCTCACATCTGCACTCGACCTGCTCTCCGGCGACGCCACCCGCCAACCGACGACCGCGCTACTCGCCCGGCACGCCCACGTCAGCATCGGGACGGTGTACCGCTACTTCGCCGACATGGATGCCATCGTCGAGGAGCTTCGGCTCGCCGCCGTTCACGACATCACCGCCTCCCTCGCGTCGGGCATCGGCCGGGCGATGGACGCCGAGCCGATGACCGCGATGGTCACGGTCGTGGAAACCCTCACGTCGGCCTTCGAGAAACACGGTGCCGTGCTGCGGGCATCGGTCACAGCCCGCGACACCGAACTCGGCGACGCCTGGGCCGAGGTGGAGGCGCCGTTGCTGCCCCTTGCCCGCATCCTCCCGATGCGGTTGCGCCCCGACCTCGACGACGCCGCGATCGACGACCTGGTGTTCATCACGATGGGCGCCACCGCCAGCATGTGCCTGCGGATCGCCCTATTACGTCCGCCGCAGGCCGACCGCAGCGCACTCATCGAAACCGCGGCGCGCATGCTGCTGGCGGCACTGGCACCGTGACATCAGCTGCTCGCGCGATCTGAATCCCCGTCGGAGAAGCTCTCGGCCGCATAGGTTTTCATCAGCGCGCGCTCGTGATCGCGCCGGGGATAGCCGAGGAACACCACCACCGCGCCGGCGAGCACGATCAGCACGGCCGCACCGTAGGCCAGCGTGTCACCGTGGACAAAGGCATCGCGCGCCGCGGCGATGATCTGCTCCGCGTACTGCGGATAGCGTTCGGCCAGAACCTCTGCGCTGGAGAAGGATTTGGTGAGCGCGGTCTCGGTCTGACTGGTGACCTGATCCGCATTCGGCGACGACGCGATGGACTCGCGGAGGTGATTGGCGTAGCCGGCGGTGGCGCAGATCGAACAGCGGAACCCGAACATGCAACTGGCGGTAGACGAAACAGCCGATTCCGATGATCGCGATCGCGGCCAGGATGTACACCGTCATGCGCATGTCGGATTCGGGTGCGAAGTTCAGTGCGAGGACCAGGGCACCGACCATCACGATCGAGAGCAGGCCTCCGAGATTGTCGACCTTCGCATCGTCGTCGCCGTGATCGGACGGAATCAATGCCAGTCCGGCGGCGACACCGCCCACGACCCGTGCTCCGAAGAGGACCTCGACGTTGCCCGCGAGGCCTGCCACCAGCGAGGCCGGGATGGTGAGCCCCGTGCCGAGGATCACCGTCATCTTGCGGCCGTGCCGGTCGCCGAGCGCGCCGAAGTACAGCACCGACGCGGCCAGCCCGAGCGAATATCCGACAGCGATCAGATTCAGCTGGGTCGACGACGCGTCGAGCTCACGTCCGATGTCGGGGAGCGCGACGTTGGCCACCGCGAGATTGATGTTCGCCACGCCCGCGACGAGGATCAGCGCGGTCAGGACCAGACCTGCGCGGGGCGGCGCGGTACCGGCGTCGACGGTGGTGGTCACTTGAGAAGCGTACGACCCGCGCGCACGACGTCACGGGCATTGCCGCAACTCACGGCGACCGACCGCGTGTGCGGTCAGATGCAGACGGAGATTGTGACCGGTCCGATCGGGATACCGAAGCAAAGCGACACCGACCCGAAGGCGCCCGCCGGAGTCGGTTGGACCGGTGCGGCGGAGGCGACTGCCGGAGAGGCAACGGCCAGACCGCCAGCGGCGGCGAGAGTGGCGACGCCCACCGTGATCCTGCGTTTCATCGTCGCTCCTCATGCGTTTGTCGCGTACATGTGACGGGAAGTTTACTCCTTATCCGTTGGGCGTCGCTCATCCGGCCGATCTGAGCAACCTGTGCTTGTGTGGTGCGGGTGAGCACGACACATCTCGGGCATGTCTTCCACGTCGCCGGGTCGCCGACCGTCGACGCGGCCGCGGCTGCTCTGGTGGAGATTCCCGACGGCGCGCTCGTGGTGGACGATGACGGAACCATCGTCTATTGCGGTCCGGCCGAGACGCGCCCGCAACGCTCCGGCGAGACCGTCGTCGAGCACGAATCCGCTTATCTCCTCCCGGGTTTCGTGGACACCCACATCCATTTCCCGCAGACCTATTCCGTCGACGCCTACGGCGGCGGGCAGTTGCTGGAGTGGCTCAACACATGCATCTTTCCGGCTGAGGCACGCCTGGCCGACCCCTCCTTCGCGCGGGAGGCGGCCCGCGATTTCACCGCGCGGCGGATCGCCACCGGCACCACCGCGGCGATGGTCTTCGGGTCCGCTTTCCCGGCCGCCCAGGATGCGTTGTTCACCGAGACCCGGCGGGCGGGGTTGCGGATCGTCAGCGGACGAGGGATACAGACCGTCGGCCCGGAGTCCGCGGCCGCGCTGCTCACCTCGGAATCCGACGCGATCGCGCTGGCTGCCGATGAGATCGCGCGATGGCACTGCGCCGACACCGCAGACCCGCGGACTGCACACCTGCAGGTGGCGCTCGTCCCCCGGTTCTCGTTGTCGGTCACCACCGACACGCTGCGCTCACTCGGCGAGCTCTACGACGACGTGCGGGACCGCGGCGTGTACGTACACAGCCACCTCAACGAGAACAATCGACCCGGCGACGGTGAGATCGATTCCGTGAAAGCACTTTTCGGTGTCGACTCCTATCTCGACACCTACGACGGCAGGTTCTTGCCGGGATCGGCCGTCGGGGGCCCCAGTCTGCTGGGGCGCCGCACCATCATGGCGCATGCGGTGCACTGCTCCGACGACGAACTGCACCGGATGGCCAACACCGGCACGTCGATCGCGCATTGCCCTGTCTCCCAACTGTTCTTGGGTTCGGGCACCATGCCGTGGAAGTGGACCACCGCAGCCGGGGTGACCGTCGCGGCCGGCAGCGACGTCGGTGCCGGTGACGAATGGCTGATCTCGCAGGTGCTCTCGGACACCTACAAGGTCCACATCTCCGAGCCCGGTGACGCGTCGGTCTCGCTGCACCCCGCCGAACTCCTGTTCACCGGAACCCTCGCCGGGGCACGGGCACTCGACATGGAAGAGCGGTTCGGGAACTTCGACGTGGGCAAGGACGCCGACTTCCTCGTCATCGAACCGCATCGCTGGCCACCGCTGGAACAGGCACTGCGGCAGGGCATTCGCGCCGACGATCCCGCACTGGCCCGCGATCAGCTGCTGTTCACCCTGCTCATGGGGCTGCGGGAACCGGCGATCGCGCAGGTCTATGTGGCGGGCTCCCGCGTGGGCGGCGAGTAGAGTCCAGCGTCGTTTGCGCACGACTCACCCGTCACCGCGGCCCTCCGCACGCGCCGTCGCGCATCTCGATCCGGCTCAGAGCCGATGCCCGTCCCACTCGTGATCGTGCATGAACCCCTCGGCCAGACCCACCTTGTACCGAACGCAACTGCGCAGGATGCCCGCATAGGCAATCGGCAGCATCACCGCGGGCATCTGATCTCCCTGACAGGTGATCACGTCGTCGGAGCCTCGGAAGTCACGGAAGAACTGGCGAATCGTCCTGTCCCGGCGGGACTCTCGTCGCCAACCCTAGAGCAGCATGCCCAGTCCGATCATCTCGTTCACGTCGGCGGCGGGTTCGATCACCGGCGCATCCGGGTCGAGATCGAGGAATGCCCGGTCGATTCCGTCCTCGGGGGCGAACATCATGATGCCGCTGGTGGCACGAGGGTTGCATTCGATGCAGAACAGACCGTCGGCATCCTCGATGAAGTCGAAGCCGATCTGGCCGGTGAATCCGATGTCGGCGACGAAATCCTTGACCCACGTGAAGATTCCGTCATGTCGGGCCGAGGTGAAGTTGAGACACGAGCTGCCGTCGATCGCATAATCGACGGGGTAGGTCGCATGCGCGCGGATGCGGCCCTCGTGGCACACCGAGTAGGTGCAGTACTTGTCGCCGGACGCCCACTCCTGGGCGATCCACGGGTTGTCGGCATCGTGATCGAGGCCGGAGAGGTCGTCACCGGGAAACACCTTGTGCACCTTCTGCGAACCGCGCGAGTACACCTTCTTCAGCGCGAAGGGCTCGGTGAAATCCAGCGCGGGAACGTCTTCGGGTCCGACCACCTGCGCGTACTTGCGCGTCGGGATTCCGCGTTCGGTGAGGAACCGCTGGAACTCGTATTTGTGATGCAGCCGGTTCTCGAGCTCGAAATCCGAGAGGAAGAGCCCACATTCGGGCGGGAAGATGTCCATCATCATCGCGATGATGTCGGTTTCCTCATGAATGGGGATCACGAGGTCGATGCGTTCGGCGGCGACGATGCGCGCCAGCGCGTGGCAGTACTCGCGCGGGGCGAACTTCGGCGGCGGCACCTTGTGGAATCCGGACACCGCTTTGGAGAACCGCCCGATCCCGATCGGGATGCTGTCGACCAAGGTGACGTGATGGCCACCCGCGGCCATCAGCCGGGCCAGCTCAAGAGTCAGGAACGATCGGCCGAAGGTGATGAGAATGCGCTTGGGGTCGGGGGTGTGCCCGCGGCGGAAGGTGTGCACTGCTGCGAGTCTAGGGCGTGTCTCCCAATTCCACTGCGAGGGATCAGGAGACATGCCCTGGTGAGTTGGGAACGCACGGCGGGCGTGGTGTCCCTGCGTGCCACCCGGCTCCGGGGGCGTGATGAGATATGCGGGGGGCGGAATAGTGAGTACACCCCGGATCGTTTGTCTTGCTAGTGGCCCGTGTTTGAAATTCGTTTACGTTTGATTTTGTCGAGTATTTCATTCGCGGGTTTGGTCCACACAAATGGTTCGCAGCGGGTGTTCCAGCTGGTGACGAATCGGCGGATGGCGGCGACGAGGTCGGGAACGCTGGTGAAGGTGCCGCGGTGGATCGCTTGGCGTTCGATGATGGCGAACCAGGCCTCGATCATGTTCATCCAGGATCCGGAAGTCGGTGTGAAATGCACTGTGATCCGGGGGTTCTGGGCGAGCCAGTCCTTTACCTCGGCTTTCTTGTGGGTGCCGTAGTTGTCCATGACCAGGTGCAGGTGGTGGTCGGGATAGGTTTTCGCGACGTGTTTGAGGAACGCGAGGAACTCTTGATGGCGGTGACGCGGTTTGCATTGGGTGGTGACCTCGCCGGTGGCGATGTTTAGTGCGGCGAACAAGGTCGTGGTGCCGTGACGAATGTAATCATGCGTGCGTTGCTCGCAGTGCCCCGGCGCCATCGGCAACGTCGGTTGAGTGCGGTCGAGAGCCTGGATCTGGCTTTTCTCATCGATGCTGAGCACGATCGCATTCTCCGGCGGATTCATATACAGGCCAACAACATCGACCACCTTGGCGTCGAGGTCGGGGTCGTTGGAGAACTTGAACGTCTCGCTGCGCCAGGGGGTGACCTTGTACTTGCGCCACACCCGCGAGACCGTGGTGTGATCGACCCCGACCCGCGGCGCCAACAAGCGGGCCGACCAGTGGGTGACTCCCAGAGATTTCGGTGGCCGCTGCAAGGTGGCGGCGATGATCTTGGACTCGTCAATCTCGGTCGGGCGCCCCGAGCGCTGCTCATCGACCAACGCCTCCACCCCACCAACCCGGTAGCGCTGCAGCCACTTGTCGACCGTCGGCCGTGACACCCCCACCACCGCGGCAATGTCGGCCTTCGCTGTTCCATCGGCTGACATCAAACACATCCGAGCCCGCCGCGTCAGACCGGCCGGCGTCGTCGAAGCCCGCACCAACCCCTCCAACCGTGCCCGATCCCCATCAACCAACAACAGCGGAGCCGCAGCACGATTCACCATTCCCACATACTATCAAACGTAAACTATTTTATCCCCCGGACCACTAGCTTGAGCTCAGGTGTGTCCGATTTGCGGTCCACGCAGCTGAGTCGGCGCGGGGGTTCGATATACCCGGTGAGCTGCAGATTTGTCGGTGTAATGCGGAAGGCGGGTCATGTTTCTGGTCGGCGTCATCTCTGCGTGCCTGGCTGCGGTGGCCTACGGGATGTCGACCGTGCTGCGTGCGCTCGGTGCCCGTCGTGTGGCCAACGAGGCGCGTGAGGAGGGCGACGCTCACACCAACGCCTCCGGCAGTCCCACGCTGCAGTCCACATTGTCGACCTTCGTCGACCCCGCGTTCATCCTCGGTACGACGATGGTCGTCATCGGTTTTGCCGGCGGCGCCATCGCCGCGCGGTTCCTCCCGCTGTTCCTGTCCCAGACCATCGTGTCGGCAAACCTGGTGGTCACCGCCCTGCTCGGCACGATCATGCTCAACATTGCCCTGCACACCCGCGACTGGATCGCGATCTGGCTCGTCGTGTTGTCGTTGTGTCTGCTCGGGGTGTCGTCGTCGCATCACACCGGCGGCGGCCAGGAACGATCCCTGCACTGGGGCCTGTTCTTCGCGACGCTCGCCCTGTGCGCGCTGTCGCTGTTCGCGGTGTACCGCCTCGGTAAGCACGGCGCGATCGTCGGCGGTGCCGCCGCGGGTTTCCTGTTCGGCGTCATCGCGATCGCCGTCCGCGTCCTCGACGGTGTACATCCCTTCGACGGGGTCGCCCTGATCAGCGATCCGGCGGCGTGGACCATTGCCGTGGCCGGCGCCACCGGCTTCTTCGTGCAGACCGTCGCGCTGCAACTCGGTGCGGTCAACGGCGTCACCGCGGTCCTGGTCGTCGGCGAGACCGCCGGACCGAGTCTGGTGGGCGTGCTGTTCCTCGGGGACACCGCCGAACCCGGTCTGGGCTGGCTCGCGATCGTCGGCTTCATCGGCGCCGTCATCGGTGCGGTGCTCGTGGCCTGGTACGGCTCGGGCGATCCGGATCACTTCGGCGAGGCACCGCCGATGAAGGGCGGGTGGCGCCGCGGACGCCGTGAGGACGAGGACGCCGCCCGCGACAACGACGACGTCGAGACGTGCGACGTCGACCATCTGCCTCTCGACCCGTTCGGCATGCCGATCCGGTTCGTGCCGCGGGACGGCGAACACCAAGACTGACCAGGACGACAACGCTGCGCCATCGAGTGCGGTTGACACCGGCCCATCGGGTCGAGACTGTTGTCCCATGACCTCGTCTGTCGAGAAGACCACGCCGTCCGCCGCCCGCACCGCCTACGAAACCCTCGAACCGTTCCACGTTCTCGCGTACTTCAATCCCGGACTCGGCGATGCCTTCCGCGACACCGCGCTCGATCCGCACGCCTTCTATGTGGGCGCTCGCGGGGCGCCGCTCGGCTCCTGCGTGCCGTCGGTGGTGGCGTCGACCTTCTACAACTTCTCCCCCGACCTCATCTCGAAGGCGTGGACGGCTGCGCTCGGCGTCGGCCTCGACACCGTGACCGCACGTCGTGACGCCATGCTCGACGAGCAGTTGCGTGCCATTCTCGGGGATGCCGCCGACGACTCGTCGATCGCCGAGCTGACCGCCGGCTATCGCGATCTGGCCGTCGGGTTGCCGCTGGGCGGGCGCGCCCTCGCCGCCGGCTGGGCGGCCGCGGCACCTCCGGAATCGCCGGTCGTCGCGCTCTGGTATGCGATCGCCGTGCTGCGAGAATGGCGCGGCGACAACCACATTGCCGCCCTCGTGCTCAACGGTCTGCACGGTATCGACGCCGTCGTCTTCCATGAGGCGCAGCTTCCCGACCCCACCGTCACACGTCGGGTCCTCGGCCGCAAGATGGTGCAACTGACCCGCGGCTGGTCCGACGACGACTGGGATGGCAGCGTCGCGCGGCTCGCCGACCGAGGTCTCATCGACCGCGGCGAGGACGGTCACGTCCTCACCGCCGACGGTGCCGCGGTCTACGACGACATCGAGGCCACCACCGACGCGCTCGGCGAATCGGTGTGGTCGGTGCCCGGCGCAAGTGACCTCGTGACGCGCACCCGACCGCTCGTCAAAGCGGTCCTCGACGCCGGGGTACTGCCGGGAACCAAGAAGAAGGGCTGATTCGGCCACGAATCAATGCCGCGCGCAGTACATGTGGAGGGTGCTCAACGACGACATCGCCGCGATCAAGACCCTCAAGTACCGCTACTTGCGCGCACTCGACACCAAGGACTGGGAGTCGTTTGCCGCGACGCTCACCGACGACGTGACCGGAAACTACGGGGAGAGCCTGCAGTTCGGCAATCGGGACGAACTCGTCGGCTACATGCGTGCCAACGTCGGGCCCGCGGTGATCACCGAGCATCGCGTTGATCACCCCGAGATCGAGATCGGCGGTGACGAGGCGTCCGGCCGCTGGTACCTGCAGGATCGCGTGATCGTGCCCGACTTCGAGTTCATGCTGATCGGCGCCGCCTTCTACGACGACCGCTACCGCCGCACCCCCGACGGCTGGCGGATCAGCGCCACCGGTTACGACCGCACCTACGAGGCGACGATGAAACTCGCCGACGTACCGAGCTTCACGGTCCGCACCGGGGCGGCCATCCACACCTGAGTCCGCCTGCAGCCATGCCACATTCGGAGCCGCACCGTCTGCCGTCGGATCATGTTTTCGCCGACCGGCGGGCGGCCGGGCGGCATCTGGGCCGGCTGGTCTCCGACGTGGTGCCCGATACGCGTGACGTCGTCGTACTCGGGCTGGCACGCGGCGGGGTGCCGGTGGCCCGTGAGGTGGCCGACGCCCTGGGCGCCGACCTCGACACGCTGGTGGTCCGCAAGATCGGCGCCCCCGGGCATTCCGAGTTCGCGATGGGTGCCATCACCCACGGCGGGCACGTGGTGATCAACGACGACGTCCCCCGCCGACTCGGTGTCGGGCCCGACCAGTTCGACGACGCCGTCGCCCACGAACGCCGCATCCTCGACGAGAGACTTGCGCTCTATCGGGCTGGGCGCGAACCCCTCTCGGTCACCGGCCGGGTGGTGATCCTCGTCGACGACGGGCTGGCGACCGGGTCCTCGATGTCGGTCGCGATTCACGCGGTGCGCGCCTGGTCGGCGTCGAGAGTGCTTGTCGCGGTCCCCACCGCCCCGGCCGACGCCACCGACGCCATGCGTGCGGTGGGCGCCGACGAGGTGATCGTCGTCGTCATGCCGTCGCCGTTTCATGCTGTCGGCCAGTCGTATTCGGACTTCCGGCAGGTGAGTGACGAGGAGGTGGTGGCGGCGCTCGGGCACCGGCCACCGGCTGATGGTTGAGCCACACCCAGCTGCTGATCGAGCCGCCATCCCCGCCTTCTCCGCGAAGGTTTCAGCCGTCCTTGAGGAGCAGCGCGGCGATCTCCGAACGGTCGGTGATGTCGAGTTTGGTGCAGGCGCGGTAGATGTGGCCCTCGACGGTGCGGACGGAGACCGTGAGTCGCTGTGCGATCTCCTTGTTGGACAGGCCGGCCGCGACGAGGTTGGCAATCTCTCGTTCGCGAGATGTCAGCGGCAGCGGGCGGGCGGCTTCGACCAGGGCCGGGGTGCGCAGCCCACCGCATTCGGCGGCGAGGCGGTTGGCTACCGCAGCCGACGCCACCGTCGCCGACCGATTGGATTCGGCGTCGTGCAGCTCACTTGCCTGAGCGGCCGCGTCCGCCGCCGACAGGCGTACACCCAGCTTTTCGAAATCGACTGCGCAGAGGTCCAATTCGATGGCATCGCCGGCAGCGAGCGCGGCGGCGTGGCGGGCGTACTCACGCACGAGGGGGCCGTCGACGGTCGCGGCGATCTCAGCGAGGCGGTCACCGACGGTGGCGTCACCGAAACGGGCCGCGCTGTGCAGCGCCTCCGCCTCGATGGCGATCTGCCCCGAGTCGCGCGCCTTCGCCGCGGCGGCGTGCGCGAGTTCGACTGCGTTGCTGATGGTGCCGGCCGCCGCCGACTGCCAGGACTCGGCCACCGCCAGCATCGGACCGAACACCGCCACGTTGCGGCCGTACTTCGCGCGGGCCTTGCGCAGCGCGGACTCGGCCTTGTCCACCTGCCCCAGCGCACTGAGCGCCTGCACCAGATAGATGTGGGCCGGATAGTTCCAGGAGAGCGAGAAATTCTCCCCGTCCAGGATGGCGAGCGCCTGCTCCATCCGACGCACCACGGATGCGCAAGCCCCCCTGGACAATTCGACGGCGGCCACCAGGATCTCCGACATCGCCCAGCCGAGGTACTGGGCGGTGTTGGCGAAGTCGACGTAGCGCTGGACGGCCTGATCACCGTCGTCGAGCCGGCCGGCCAGAGTCAGGGCGAGCATCTCACCGAAGGCCGTCGGGAAGCGAAGCATACCGTCGACCTCGACGCTGCGCCCGCGGTTCGCGATGGCTTCCACCTCGCCGCCTCGTCCGCTCAGTGCGCGGGATAGGCTGCCGCCGAACACAGCCCACTCGATCGCCCACGGCAGCGGCCGCTCGTCGGCGAACACCTCGTCGGACAGTGCGATCGCGTCGTCGAGGCGATTCTCGAACAGCGCGCACGCCGACGCGATGCCCGTGACGATCGGGATCAGCACCGGAGTGGTCACCCGCTCGCGGACCAGTTCCAGGTAGGTCTGCGCGCGCTGGGCGTCACCCACCGCCCAGAACATGTTGCCTACCCGCAGCAAACCCCACCGCAGGATCTGTCCTTCGTCGAAGTCATCGGGCGAGAACCGGCTCAGGATCTCCTCGGCCTCGTCCGGATGGCCCTGCCACATCAATGCGCGGGCCAGCAACTCCGCCTCGTCGAGACCACCACCTTCGGCGAGTGCGGCGCGGGCAAACCGTTCACCCATCGGGATCTGCGCCAGATTCATCGCGTCCCGCGCGGCGGCGCCCAGCAGACCCAGGTCGAGGTCGACGTCGCTCTCGATGGCGAGATCGGCCAGCCGGATGCGCTGGGCGGGTGTCGACTGCGGACGCGACCGCAGCGCATTGACCAACTGCCCGCGCAGCCGCCGCGAGGAGACGATGCCGAGTCGCCGCCGGATGACCTAGCCGAAGAGCGGATGATGGAAGCCGACGTTGAGCTGCCGGCCATCGCGGACGATGCGTACCAGGCCGGCGATCTCGGCTTCTTCGACGGCTTCTTCACCGGCGAGTTCGGCGAGCACGTCGATGTCGAGCGGTTCACACAGGCTGAGGTACTTCAGGGCGGTCAGGACCGAGTCGTCGAGCTGCTCGATCCGGCCCTCCAGCAGCGACGCCAGCTCAGAGGTGATCGCCGCTCGCCCGCGTAATTGCCAGACCCCCTTGACCTGACGCAGCGTGTTGGCCTGCCGGGCGCCCTCGACGAGGTGCCGCAGGAACAGTGCGTTACCGCCGGAGGCCTCCCACATCAGATTGGCCGAGTGCTCCTCGAGCTGACCGCCGAGAACGGATTCGATGAGGTCGACGCTCTGGTCTTTGGTGAACGGCGACAACGTGATCCGGGTGAGGTGGTTGTCCTTCCAGAGTGAGGTCACCGCGTCCGGGACCGCCTCGCCGCTGCGAACGGTGGCGACGATGTGTACGGCCCGGTCGATCGCGAGTTGGTGCAGCAGCGTCGCCGACAGCTCGTCGAGCAGATGCGCGTCGTCGACGCCGATCACCACGTCACCGGCCGACAACAGGGATTCGCGGGCGGCGGCGAGGTAGGTCACCGGGTCACTGGATGTCGACGGCCCGACCAGGTGGGCGAAGACCCCGAGCGGGATGGAGCGTGCCGACTCGGTGCCGGCGACCCACCGCACGCCGGTGTGCAACCCGGCGGTGACGTGTCGCGCAAGGGTGGTTTTGCCGACGCCGGAGTCGCCCGTCAGGACCACCCCGCACCCGGTGGTCTCACCGCGTAGGGCGGCCTGGATGGTGCGGAACTCACGCTCGCGCTCCACCAGCGGCCAATTCCCGGACATAAGAGGAGATTTTAGACTCATCGGGGGTGCCCGAACACCCAGAGGAGTCAAGTGTGACCGAAAGGCCCACGCAGCGGTGTCGCCGCCCGGTGATGATCAGGCGTCGCGGGCGTTGACGGCGGCGATCGCCGCCCCGAACAGCACTGCGGTGAAAACCACGAAGTAGATCAACGAACCGTAGATGTTCCAGTGGAAATCACCGCCGCCGCCCGACAGGAATCGCCAGCCGTTGGTGAACGGCAGGAACGGCTGCACGTGCTCGCCGACCTTCGGGATGATGGTGATCAGGTTCTCCAGCAGCAGCATCCACACCAACATGATGGTCACGGCCCCGGCGGTCTGCCGGATGAGTGCACCGACGGCGATCCCGATGAGCATCGAGCAGGCGACGAAGACCGGGGTCCCCCAGATCTGGCGGATGGTGTCCGAGGTACCCCAGTCCACGCCGTCGACCCAGATCCCCTGTGCGATGAGCAGTCCGATGACCGTGAGGATCAGGGCGACAACGAATCCCACACCGCCGAACACGGCACCCTTGGCAGCCAGCACCCGCCAGCGCCGCGGCGTGGCCGCGAACGATGACCGGATGGTGCCGAAGCGATATTCGGTGGTGATGCCCAGGATGGCCATGATGGTCAGGACCGCCACACCGAACTGGTTGAGCCCGTAGAGGAAGAAGTAGGCGGCGTTGTCGACGGGTAGCGAGCCACCCCCGGACGACAGCAGCGCTGCCAGACCCAGGGCGAGCAGCACCACGATCCCCACACACCAGTACGGCGATCGCGTGGAGGTGAGTTTGATCCGCTCGGCGTTGATGGTCGCGATCATGCCGGTCCCCCTGCTCCGCCGCCCTGGTACTCCACCGCGTCGGCGGTGACCTGCATGAAAACCTCCTCGAGTGATGCCGTTTCCTCGGCGAGTTCGTGCAGCACCACCCCGGCGGCCGCCGCGATGTCACCCACCTGGTCGGTGGTGGCGTCGGGGACCAGCATCACCGGGCGACCCTTGGCGTCGTTGGGGCCGGGCGCCGGCGAGAACCCGGCGTCGGCGAGGGCGACGTGGAGTTGTTCGAGCTGCGGTCCGCGTACCCGCGCCGATGTGGTGGCGCGGCCGGTGAACTCACTCACCGAACAATCCGCGATCAGCCGGCCGCGACCGATGACGACGAGATGGTCTGCGGTCAAAGACATCTCGGCCAGCAGGTGACTGGAGACGAAGACGGTCCGCCCCTCGTCGGCGAGCCGGCGCATGAAGCCGCGGATCCAGACGATGCCCTCGGGGTCGAGTCCGTTGACGGGCTCGTCGAAGAGCAGGGTGTGTGGGTCACCGAGCAGTGCGCCGGCCAGCCCGAGACGCTGCGACATGCCGAGCGAGAACCCACCGGCCCGTTTACCCGCGACCGAACCGAGTCCGACGATCTCGATGACCTCGTCGACGCGGCTCACCGGGATGTTGTTGCTCGCGGCCAGCCACCGCAGATGCGATCGGGCGCTGCGGTTGGGATGGACCCATTTGGCGTCGAGCAGTGCGCCGACCTGCCGGATCGGATTCTCCAGATCGCGGTAGCGCTGCCCATGGATGCTGACCGAACCCGCGGTGGGGCGATCGAGGTCGAGCATCATGCGCATCGTGGTGGACTTGCCGGCACCGTTGGGGCCCAGGAAGCCCGTTACCCGGCCCGGCTCGACGTCGAAGGTGAGGTCGTCGACCGCCCGTTTGTCGCCGAACTCCTTGGTGAGGTTCTGGACTCGCAGCACCCCACGACCATAGCGGCCCCGCCCCGAGGACTACTACACGGCAGCGAATCGGCACGTCACGATCCTTGAGAGACGACACTGACGTCGCGGTCGGGCGACGAGGCATGCGCCCAGAACCGCTTCGGGATACGTCCCGCGCCGGCGGCCAGACGTCCGGCGATCACCGCGTGCCGCATCGCTGAGGCCATCCGGGCGGGATCGTCGGCGCGGGTGACCGCCGAGGCCAGCAGCACGCCGTCGCAGCCGAGTTCCATGGCCAGCGCGGCGTCACTCGCGGTGCCGATACCGGCGTCGAGGATCACCGGGACCTGCGCCCGGGCGACGATCATCTCGATGTTGTGCGGGTTGAGAATCCCGAGTCCGGTGCCGATCGGCGAGCCGAGGGGCATCACCGCGGCCACGCCGACGTCCTCGAGCCGGGCCGCCAGCGTGGGGTCGTCGTTGCTGTAGACCAGCACGGTGAAACCGTCGCGGACGAGGGCCGACGCGGCGTCGACGAGCTCGATGGGATCGGGCAGCAGCGTGCGGTCATCGGCCACCACCTCCAGTTTCACCCAGTCGGTCTCCATCGCCTCCCGAGCCAGTTGCGCGGTCAGGACCGCCTCGGCGGTGGTGTGGCAGCCGGCGGTGTTGGGCAGCGGCGCGATGCCGAGCCGTCGCAGCAGATCGAGGACCCCGGTACCCGACGCCGCGTCCACGCGCCGGACCGCCACCGTGGTCAGTTCGGTTCCCGACGCCCGCAACGCGTCTTCGAGGACGGCGAGATTGGTGGCCCCACCGGTACCGGTGACCAGGCGCGAGGTGAAGTCGCGGCCGGCGATACGCAACGGGTCGTGTGCGTTATCCACCCTGCACCGCCGTCACGACCTCCACCGAGGCGCCATCGGGAATCGGTTGTGCCCAAGCACCTTTCGGGACCACGGCACCGTCCACAGCAACGGCGACCCCACGATCGGGCAGTCCGAGCCGACGCAGCAACCCGGCCACCGACTCTGCCGGGGAGAGCGCGGTCGGCTCACCGTTGAGCGTGATCGTCATCATCGTCCTCCTACTTCTGCCGCGATACCCGCGGCGGCATCTGCGCCGGCGTCGTCGAGAAGCCTCACCACGGCGTCGGCGGTCACCGGCGCCAGGACGATCCCGTTGCGGCCGTGGCCGGTGGCGATCACCGTCCGGTCGTCGACGCGGCTGATGATCGGCAAAGCGTCCGGCGTGCAGGGCCGCAGCCCGGCGCCCGCCTCGACGAGCTCATAGGTCCGCAGCCCCGGCATCACCTCGATGGCGTCGGCCAGCAGGTCGGCGACGCCACCCACCTCCGGGACCGTTCCGTTCCCCGACTGCGGTTCGTATTGTGTTGCGCCAACCACGATTCCGTCGGCACGGGGCACCAGATAGACGTTGCGGCCGCCGACCACGGCGCGCACCACGTGCCGTGGCGGCGGCACCGACCACCGGGTCCGATGCAACCGCAGCACCTCTCCCTTGGCCCCGTACAGATCGGCGGCCGGCCACAGCGCGTTGGTACCCAGCCCGGCTGCGAGAACCACCTGATCGTCGGGTAGTTCGGCGCGGGTCGCGACGCGGGTGTCGAGGTACTCGACCCCGAGTTCACCACCGGCACGGCGCAATTGCGTCAACAGGCGCCGATTGTCCAGTGCCCATTCACCTTCGGCGCGATAGCCGCCCACCAACCGGGTTCCGAGCATGGGTTCCATGGCCCGGATGTCGCGGGCCGACACATGATTCAGCGTCGCACCGGCCGACGGCTGCTGCGCCCAGACGAAGCGCGCGAGGTGATCGAGGCGTTCGGCGTCGGCGGCGGTGGAGGCCACGAACAGCGAGTCGGTCGCGGTGACGATCGACGGATCGCCGAGGCGGTCGACGAGGGCCGGCCAGCGTTTGACCGAGTCCACGGACAACGCCAGCAGCCGGTCCTCCCCGGGGTGTCCCTCGCCGAGGGACCCCAGCATGCCACCGGCCACCTGTGAGGCACGCTCGGCCGGCCCGGCGTCGAAGACGCGTACGCGCCAGCCGGCGTCGGCCGCGGCCAACGCGCACGTCAGTCCGATGACGCCACCGCCGATGACCGCCAGCGTGCCCCGCCCCGACCCTGCGGACACCATCACGTCACATCACCTTCCTTCGCCGGCATTACCCGGATCAGGTCAGACGGTCTGCGGCTTCGCCGCACTCTCAGCCCGGTCGGGCTCCCGTGTACTCCCCCGAGCCTACGCGGCCCGGTATCCGCCTCGGGTCGCGGTAGCGTGGCGCGGTGACCACTGCGCGACGATGCCTGGATTCGGCGGCCCTCTACCTGTGCACCGACGCCCGGCGCGAGCGCGGCGACCTCGTCGACTTCGTCGCGGCGGCGCTAGCCGGCGGTGTGGACATCGTGCAGCTTCGGGACAAGGGATCGGCCGGTGAGCAGCGCTTCGGTGTTCTCGAGGCCCGCGAAGAACTCGAGATCCTCGCCCGGCTGCGTGCGGTGACATCCGCGCAGAATGCGCTGCTCTCGGTCAACGACCGCGCCGACATCGCCCGCCTCGCCGGCGCCGACGTCCTGCACGTGGGGCAGGGCGATCTTCCGCCGTCGGTGGCGCGCCGCATCGTCGGACCCGAGATGGTCATCGGTCAGTCCACGCACGACGCGGATCAGGCGGCCGCCGCCATCGCCGACGACGACGTCGACTACTTCTGCGTCGGACCCTGCTGGACGACGCCCACCAAACCCGGACGCCAAGCCGCCGGCCTGGATCTGGTGCGGTCCGTCGCGGCATCGCGGCCGAGCAAACCGTGGTTCGCGATCGGCGGCATCGACGCCGTCCGACTACCCGAGGTGACCGACGCCGGTGCGGAGCGGATCGTCGTGGTGCGTGCCATCACCGCTGCCGACGATCCGACGGCGGCGGCGCGGGAACTGCGGTCGGCTGCCAGTTGAGACAACCCGGTTGCCGCACGCGGAACCCGAGGTCTAATCTCGACAGCATGCTGTACGTCAAGAACGCGCTCGTAACCCGCCGCAGCGGGGTCTGAATCTGACCGACCCCCCGCTGCGGGGTCGTCGCGTTCTCGTCGGTCATCTCGACTTCGACCGAAATCAGTACACGAGATGCACACTCTTCATTTCTCTCCGCAATTCTGTTCGTGTGACGAGCACGTTCCGTCCGCCCGACGGTTCGGCTCGGCGCTTCCCCGAGGTATGCGTGAGGAGGCCTTGGCCATGACCGCCACCGGAATGACCGCACGAGAACTCGCCGACCACTTCGCCCCGTCGGGCACCATCAAACTCGGTTCCTGGTCGGTGACATCCACCCGCCACGACCTCGTCGAATGCCGGGCAACCTTCGCCTTCGACGATCGGATCACGTCACTGTCTGCGGTGGCCGCCGGCCCGGTCGGTGCGATGACGTCGATGCTGCACGAGATCGGGGCACCGATCTCCATCGTCCGGTCCCATCAGCGCGTCCACGACGGCCAGATCACCGCGTACATGCTGTGCGAACGGGACGAGCGTCAGGTGTGGGCGCTGGGCGAGGGCGCCACCTGCGACGAGGCGAACGTCAACGCGCTGATCGCCGGAGCCAACCGGCTCATGCTCGCGTCGGCCTGACACCGGGTCGGGGAAACAACTCCGTCCGGGCCGAACTCAGCGCTGCAGGTCGAACGCGGCCATCCGTTCACGCAACCCCGGCCAGGCGAGCGCGAAACCAGGGTGCAGAGGCAGCTCGTCGACGAGGCACTGGTTGACCCAGCGCAGCTCGGCGGACTCCCCGTTGGCGATGGTGCGGACCGGCTCCTCGACGTCGGCGATGACGGTGGTGTAGGTCCAGCCGCTGGGCGTCTCGTGGGTGACGAGCGCGGCGACCACCGTGAGCTGATCGCCGCGGATGCCGGCTTCCTCACCGGCTTCACGGACCGCGGTGTCGATGGCACTCTCGTGCGAATCGCGTGCGCCGCCGGGCAAACCCCAGGTTCCGCCCTGATGCGACCACACCGCGCGGTGCTGCAACAGGATTCCCGTCGATCCGCCGTCGAGGGGTGCCCGCAGCAGCAGTCCGGCCGCGCCGTTGACACCCCAATATCGTGAGCCGTCCCTGTCGATGACCCAGCCGTCGCCGTCCCCGCGCACCCTGCCTCCTCGAGCCCGTCTGCTCGTCGCCACCTGCCGTGACCCAGACCGGGCACCTCCACCGTATGTGAGCCGGACTACGGCCGCCAGGTGACGAAATACCCACACCCGTCGATTCGACGCCCCGCGCAAGCGGTTGTTCACTTGCAAGTCGACGCCGCGTCGTATCCGGTCGGGTCCACCCCCGATGGCCTAGGCTTGACCACACGGCCTGAAACGAGCACGGGCTCCCGAGCGACAAGCAGTAGGTGACGGCTTTCGATCACAGAATGTCCACGGCGGCGAATGCCGGCGGCGGTGAACCAGCGATGAGGCGGAGAACGATCCAGCACTGAGAAGGGATCCTGAGGTGACCGGCGACGCGTCCCCGATGCGGACCGTACTCACCCGCGCCGGGCGGACGATACGGCCCGGGCAGTCCTCACCGCCGATGCGCCAGGTCCTCGCAGATCGTCGGGAACTCATGGCCTCGGCTCGGGAGCGGGCGCAATCACCATTCGCGACGCTCCGGCACTACGCGGTGACCAGCCCGGGCAAGCTCGTCATCATCATGCTCGTGATCGGCGCGGCCTGTGTGACCACGGGTCTCTACGCGTCGTCGGTGCTGGAGAAGCGGACCCAGACGCTGCAGCAGATGATCGACCGCGCCGAACCGCTGGCCGAGGCGGCGCAGGTGTTGTACTCGTCGCTGTCCATCGCCGACGCGTCGGCCAATGCCGCGTTCATCTCCGGTGGTCTGGAAACCCCGGCGCTTCGGAGTCGGTACGCGAATGCGCTGGCCACCGCGTCGTCGTCGCTGATCCTGGCGGCCGGCACGTCCGGGCAACCGGGCCCCGACGGCACACCCGACCAGTCCGAGCAGGCGGTGGCCGACGACCTGCGGACCCTGGCGACCACGATCCCGGTGTACAGCGGGCTGATCGAGACGGCGCGGACCAACAACCGGCTCGGCAAACCGGTGGGGTCGGCCTATCTGGGGCAGGCGTCGTCGATGATGCAGGATCAGATCCTGCCGGCCGCCCAACGCCTCTACGAACGCCGTTCGCTGGCCATTGCCGATCCGCAGCAGAGTCTCACCCGACCTCCGTGGGGGGTGTACGCGGCACTGCTCGCGGTCCTCGTCGCCCTGATCCTGACGTCGCGTTATCTGGCTCGTCGCACCCGGCGGCGTTTCAACATCGGCGTGGCCGCCGCGATCTTCGCGATCGCGGGCGGCACGCTGTGGCTGCTGGCCTCCGGCCTGATGTCGGTGGCCGCGACCACCGACGCGCGCACCGGCGGCGCCGACCCGTTGCGTGTTCTGACCGCCGCACGCATCCTCACCCAGCAGGCCCGATCGGCAGAGACGCTCGCCCTGGTCCGACGCGGTGATCAGGGTGGGCTGGAGCGGTCCTTCGCCGACTCCACCGCGCAGATCAGCGCCATGGTCACCAAGCTGCGGGAGAACAAGGACACCTCGCGATCGGTCAGTTCCGAGCAGCTCGACGCGGTGTCCTCGTCGCTGGAGCAGTGGGAGGTCACCGACGCCCAGGTCCGCGGCTACATCCAGTCCGGCGACTTCGGACGGGCGCGCGTACTGACCGTCGGCGACACCGACGGGAGTTCGGGACGCAGCTACGAACAGGTCGACGCCGCGCTGACCAACGCGATCACCTCGGCGCGCGATTCCTTCCGCGACGACATCAACACCGCCCAGCGGGTTCTGGGGTTCACCGGCACCGGCATCCTGATGCTGACCCTCTTTGCCGCCGTCGCGGTCGTCATCGGACTGATCCCCCGCATCCGGGAGTACCGATGAGGTCGATGATTCACCGGAACAGACGGTCGCACAGGGTCACCGCACAACGGTTACTGATCCTCGGGATGCTTGCGGTCATCGGTGTGCTCGTCACCGGCTGCGTCCGCTTCCCCGCACCGGATTCGCCCCCGCCGACCGCGCCCGCGGTGACACCCACCCCGCCGGGGGTACAGACCGACGTGCCCGTCGAGGCGCCCCCGAACGCCGAGGACTGCGACGCCACCCGCAGTCTGCGTCCCCCGGCCCAGATGCCGGCGCCCGGCCGCATGCCGCCGCGCACCACCATGGCCGACATCGTGGCGCACGGGCGGCTGATCGTCGGGCTCGACATCGGCTCCAACCTGTTCAGCTTCCGCGATCCCATGACCGGGGACATCCGCGGCTTCGACGTCGATCTCTCGCGGGAGATCACCCGCGCCATCTTCGGCGACCCGGGACGCGTGGAGTTCCGGGTGCTCAGTTCGGCCGAACGCGTGGAGGCCTTGCGCACGGGTGCGGTGGACGTGGTGGTCAAGACCATGAGCATCACCTGCGACCGGCTTCGCGACATCAGTTTCTCGGCCCCGTATTACGTTGCTTCCCAGCGCATTCTCGCGGTGCAGAACTCCGCGATCACCGGCCCGGCGCAACTCGCGGGCAAGCGGGTCTGCTCGGCACGTGGCGCCACCTCCATCGGACGTATCCAGTCCATCGCCCCGCAGGCGCGGATGGTCACCACCACCACGTGGGCCGACTGCCTGGTGTTGTTGCAGCAGGGGCAGGTCGACGCCGTCACCACCGACGACGCCATCCTGGCCGGACTCGCCGAGCAGGACCCGTGGGTTCGGGTGGTGGGTCCCAGCCTCGGCGAGGAGTACTACGGTGTGGGGATTCCGCCGGGCCGAGATGACATGGTGCGCTTCATCAATGGTGTCCTTGAACGGATTCGTTCCGACGGGACCTGGTGGCGTATGTACAACCAGTGGCTGTCCATCCTCGACAGCGGTTACGGCCCACCGCTGGTGACCTACCGGGATTGATGTGATGACCAGCGACCCCGGCCCCGACCCGCACCGTCGCCCGCCCGGCGTCGTCGATGCTGACGGTGTTGAACCCGAAGGCGTCGACCCCGACGGTGATGCCGTGAGCGAGGAGGCCGTCGTCGGAGAGGTCGAACATGTGGGCACACAACGGGTGTCGCTCGACGACCTACTCGGTGACGAGGAGGACTCCGACGAGAACGCGACCGCCGGCTCGACACTGCCGGAGGTGGGTACCCAGCGGGTGAGTCTGGCCGACCTCGAGGACGCCGACGTACCCGAGCTGGGCACCCAGCAGGTACGCCTGGAGGATCTGCTGGCCGCCGAGGACACCGACCGGCACGGGGACACCGAGGTGCACGGCGATGACACCACCGACCGGCACGAACCCGACACCGACGATCATTCCACCACCGGCACAACGGAATCGGTCAGCGATGCGGCCACCGACCACGTGATTCGGTCGCGGCCGGTCATCACCCAACTCGACGACGGGGTGAGCTCGGGCAGGCAGACCCGCCGCCTCGTTCCGCGTCGTCGGCCGCCCGCCCACGAGCGTCGGCTCGGTAGCGGGCTGGTCGAGATGCCGAAGATCGTCGACATCGAACCCGAGGACGCCGTCCTGCTCGAACCCGTCATCCCGGAGTCCAAGCGGACCTGCTGGCGATGCGGAAAACCGGTGGGGCGCACCAGCGGACCCGGCGAGGGCGACATCAGCGGGATCTGCCCAAACTGCGGTGCCCGCTACTCGTTTGTCCCCGGTCTGGAACCGGGCACGGTGGTCGCCGACCAGTACGAGATCACCGGCGCCATCGCTCACGGCGGGCTGGGATGGATCTATCTGGCCATCGACCGTAACGTCTCCGACCGCCCCGTCGTGCTCAAAGGCCTCCTGAATTCGTCGGATTCGGAGGCCCAACGGGTGGCTGTCGCCGAACGTCAGTTCCTGGCATCGGTCAACCATCCGGGCATCGTCAAGATCTACAACTTCGTCGAGCACATCAGCGAGCGTGGCGAACGCTACGGCTACATCGTGATGGAGTACATCGGCGGGCGCACCCTCAAGCAGATCACGTCCGATCAGAGCGGTACCGGCTTGCTCTCGGTGGAGCAGGCGATGGCCTACATCCTCGAGGTCCTTCTGGCAGTGGGGTATCTGCATTCGGTCGGGCTGATCTACAACGACGTCAAACCGGACAACATCATGGTCGGCAGCGACGAGGTCAAGCTCATCGATCTCGGTGCGGTCTCCCCGATCAACGGGTACGGACATCTCTACGGCACACCGGGTTTCCAGGCCCCGGAGATCGTGAAGACCGGCCCCCAGATCGCCTCCGACATCTACAGCATCGGCCGTACCCTGGCGGTGCTCACCGTGCCGATCGAGATGCGGAAAGGACGCTACGTCGACGGCCTGCCCGACCCGGCGACCACACCGGTGTTCGCCGAGAATCCGTCGTATTACCTTCTGCTGCAACGCGCTACCGCGGCGGATCCGGCCGAGCGGTTTGCCTCGGCCGAGGAGATGAGCACCCAGGTCCTCAACGTCTTGCGCGAGACGGTGGCCGTACACACCGGCGTGCCGCGCCCCGCGCTCTCCACGGTGTTCACACCGCAGCGCTCCACCTTCGGCACCGACCTCATGCTCGCGCCGGTCGACGGCTTCTTCGATCCCGATCAAGCGGCCTTCTACGACCCGGTGGACATTGCCCGCGCCCTTCCGGTGCCGTTGGTCAATCCACTGGATCCGGCTGCGGGGCTGCTGACCTCGGCCGCGCTGTCAGATCCCCGGCAGACCCTCGACTCGATCAACGCGGCCCGCGCCGAGGGATTCGTCTCGATCCTCGGCCGACGGGTGAACGACGGACACCCGTCGCTGGAGATCGATCTCCGCGAGGCCCGCGCCCACCTCGAACTCGACGACGTGGACACCGCGCTCGCGCTGCTACGGGAAATCTCGGTGCACCACGGCAATTCGTGGCGCGTGCAGTGGTACATGGGCATCTGTGCGCTGATGAACGACGAACCCGAGCTCGCCTACGAGCGATTCGACGAGGTGCTCGGCGCCATGCCCGGTGAGGTCGGTCCGAAGCTGGCCGTCGCCGGCACCGCCGAACTGATCGGCCGCTGGCTGTCCGACGAGACCGACCACTCGCCCGGGTCGGCGCAGCGCATCACCGAACTCTACGACGTCGCCCAGCACCACTATCACGACCTGTGGCTCACCGACCACGCCATCGTGACCGCCGCCTTCGGCCTCGCGCGGCTCTCGGTGGCCGCCGGAGACTACGACGGTGCCATCCGGCCGCTCGACGAAGTACCCGCCACCAGTAGGCATTTCAACACCGCACGTGCCACCGCGGTGATCGCGCTGGTGCATGGTCGGGACCCGTCGGAGGTGACGCGCGAGCAGATCGTCGAAGCCGCCCGACGTCTGGAACAAATCCCCGACAGCGAACCCCGCAAGGCGCGGATGGTCCTCATCGTCCTCGGTACCGCCCTCGGCTGGATGCACGCGAATCCTGATGCCGCACATGGTTCCGGCGAGCCCTCCACACTTCTCGGCTTCCCGTTCACCGAACACGGCATACGCACCGGCACCGAACGGTCCCTGCGCAACCTGGCCCGACAGACCCGCACCAACCGCGACCACCGGTTCATGCTCGTCGATCTCGCGAACTACGTTCGGCCGGATACGTTGTTCTGAACGCGTGCCAACTTACTGGTTGAGCAACCCCGCAGAGTCACACCACCGCTGCGGCCTGCCGCGCGATCGCGAGTTCCTCGTTGGTCGGGACCACCAGCACGTCGACGTCGGAGTCGTCGGTGGAGATGCGACGTGATTCCCTGCTGCGCAAAGCATTTCGTTCGGCGTCGACGATGATGCCGTAGTTCTCGAGGTTACTGAGCGCGTCGGCGCGAACGGGTGCGGAGTTCTCCCCGACGCCGGCGGTGAAGCAGATCGCGTCGACGTGGCCGAGGGTGATCAGGTAGGCACCGACGTAGCGTCGAAGACGGTGGATGTAGACGTCGTAGGCACGGCGGGCCGCCTCGTCGCCCTGCTCGATTCTGGCGGAGATGGCGCGAAAGTCGTTCTCGCCACACAGACCTCGTAGGCCGGACTGCTTGTTGAGCAAGGTGTCGATCTGGTCGACGGACAGCTTGGCGACGCGATGCAGGTGCAGCACCAGACCGGGATCGATGTCGCCGCTGCGGGTGCCCATCACGAGCCCCTCGAGGGGAGTCATACCCATGGACGTGTCGACGGGACGACCGCCCTCGATCGCCGACGCCGACGCCCCGTTGCCGAGGTGGAGGACGATCTGGTTCACCTCCTCGACGTCGCGGCCGAGGAACTCGGCGGCGCGTCGGGACACGTACTCGTGGCTGGTGCCGTGAAATCCGTAGCGGCGGATGGCATGTAGGTCGGCGACTCCGCGGTCGATGGCGTACGTCGCGGCGGCGTCGGGCAGGCCGTGGAAGAAGGCGGTGTCGAAGACGGCGACCGAGGGCACTTCCGGAAGAAAGGTGCGGGCCGCGGTGATACCGACCAGGTTCGCCGGATTGTGCAGCGGCGCTAGGGTGGAGATCCGGCTGATCTCGGAGATCACTTCGGGTGTGATGATCGTCGGCTCATAGAAGGTCCGGCCACCGTGCACCACCCGGTGTCCCACCGCGGCCAGCCCGGCGGTGGCGAGATCGGTTCCGTTGTCGGCGAAGCAACGTAGCGCACGTTCGATCGCGGCGTGATGATCGGCGATCTGCAGCGACTCGCTGATCACCTCGTCACCCTGCCCGTGGGTGATGGAGGATAGTTCCTCACCGATGCGCTCGACGATGCCGTCGGCGCGCACATCCCCGGTATCGGGATGCACCAGTTGGTATTTGAGCGACGACGAGCCGGCGTTGAGGACGAGCACAGCGCCTTCGGTTCCGCTCATCGTGCGTCACCGGTGTTCTGCTGTGCCTGGATGGCGGTGATGGCGACCGTGTTGACGATGTCGGAGACCAGGGCGCCCCGCGACAGGTCGTTGATGGGTTTGTTGAGTCCCTGCAACACCGGGCCGATCGCGACGGCACCCGCGCTGCGCTGCACCGCCTTGTAGGTGTTGTTGCCGGTGTTGAGGTCGGGGAAGATGAGCACGGTTGCCCGCCCGGCCACCTCCGAATCCGGCATCTTGGTGGCGGCCACACTCGGGTCCACCGCCGCGTCGTACTGGATCGGACCCTCCACAAGCACTTCGGGTGCCCGCTGACGGACCAGATCCGTTGCGACACGGACCTTGTCGACGTCTGCGCCGGAGCCGGACTGGCCGGTGGAGTACGAGAGCATCGCCACCCGCGGATCGATGTCGAACTGTCCGGCGGTCTGCGCGGAGCTGATCGCGATGTCGGCGAGTTGTTCGGCGGTCGGATCGGGAACGATCGCGCAATCCCCATAGGCGAGAACACGATCGGCCAGACACATGAAGAACACGCTGGACACGGTGGACACCCCCGGGCGCGTCTTGATGATCTCGAAGGCGGGGCGGATGGTGTGCGCGGTGGTGTGGGCGGCGCCCGAGACCATCCCGTCGGCGCGCCCGGTGTGCACCATCATCGTGCCGAAGTAGGAGACGTCACGCATCAATTCCTGCGCACGGTCGAACTCCATCCCCTTGTGTTTGCGCAACTCCGTGTAGAGCGAAGCGAATTCGTCGAGGTACTCCGACGACGCGGGATCGATGATGTGCACCCCGTCGAGATCGACGTCGAGTTCGCTTGCGCGGGCGCGCACGGCGTCGTTGTCGCCGAGCAGGGTGAGTTCGGCGACGTTGCGGCGGACCAGCCGCCCCGCGGCCCGCAGGACGCGATCCTCGTCGCCCTCGGGAAGAACGATGTGCTTGCGTGCCGACCTGGCGCGAGCGATGAGTCCGTACTCGAACATCTGCGGTGTGACGACCGTCGGCGTCCCGACATTCAGTTTCTGCAGCACCTTTTCGGGGTCCACATGCTCTTCCACCAGGTTCAGCACGGCCTCGATCTTGCGTGCCGACCCCTTGGCGAGTCGTCCTCGCGTGTGCGCCGCCGTACGCGCTGTCTCATACGTGCCCTGCTCGCAGGCGATGATCGGCAGCGTGGGTTTGAGTCCGCGGACCAGTGCCTCGATCATCGGATGGGGCCGCAGCCCACCGTTGAGGATGATTCCGGAGAGGCGCGGAAACCCTTGTGCCGTATTGGCATTGACGAGAGCCAGCAGGACGTCGGACCGATCTGCCGGGGTGATGACGACGGTCCCCTCGGTGAGGCGCTCGAGGATGTGCTCGACGGTCATCCCGCCCACCATCACCTTGAGTGCCTCGCGGTCGAGCAGTTCCTCGTCGCCGCTGTACATCTGGGCACCGAGTTCATCGCGCAGTTCGGCCATCGTCGGCGCGAACAGGACCGGCTCCTCGGGCAGGCACAGCGTCGGCATGCCGGTCTTCTCGAGTTCCTTCTCGATGACCACCAGTTGGTCGGGGTCACACCGGTTCGCGACGAGCGCGATCGTCGTCGCATGTGACGCCGCGATCTCAGCCATCAGCAGCTCGGCCAGACCGTGCACTTCCTGCGGTGTTCGTCCGGCGGCCTTGAGCGCCAAGATGATCGGGGCCGAGAGGTTGGCGGCGATGCGGGCGTTGAAGCTCAACTCCGACGGGTTGCCGACGTCGGTGTAGTCGGATCCGATCACCAGCACGCGGTCGCAGCGGGCCTCGACCGCGTGGAAGCGGGCGACGATCTCGCCGATCGCGCCCTCGGGGTCCTCGTGTACCTGGTCGTAGGTCACGCCGATGCAGTCGTCGTAGTCGATGTCCACCGAGTCGTGCTCGATGAGGAGGTCGAGGATGTAGTCACGCTCGCCGGCCGCCGCCCGCGAGATGGGCCGGAAGACACCGACCCGTCCGCCCGTGGCGGTGAGCAGGGCGAGCAGGCCCAGCGCGACCGTCGACTTTCCGGTGTCCCCTTCGGCGGAGGCGATGTAGATGCTGTGCAAGGTCGGGGTGTCGTTGGCGGTGTCGGCGTCGGTGTCGCTGGCCATGGTTCTAGAGCCTAGCGCCGCGCCTCGGGAATAGGCGACCGGTCAACGGATCGGGCTGCACAGTGAACGTGTTCGCCAGCACGATCAACGCGGGGTGGGGGGTCAGATGAGGATGCCCGGGTTGCAGATGCCGTCGGGGTCGACGGCACGCTTGACGGCGTTGATGATCTCGACGCCGACCGCGCCGATCTCGTCGTGGTAGGCGTCACGGTGATCGCGACCGACGGCGTGGTGGTGCGTGATGCTCGCCCCGGCGGCCCGGATTGCCGAGTTCGCGGCCGATTTCGCGGCCGCCCAATCGGCCAGCGGGTCGTCGCCGAAGGGGGCTGCGACGGTGAAGTACAGCGACGCGCCGGAGTGATAAACGTGACTGATGTGGCACATGACCAGCGGCGGGGTCCCCGACGCGGTGAGCGTGTCGGTGAGCGCCGCGGTCACCGTCGTCCGCAGTTCGGCGAGTCCCGACCAGAAGGTCACCGTCTCCAGCGTCTCCACCAGCACCCCGGCGTCGAGCAACGGGTCGCGCAGGTAGGGGCCGCGGAACCGGCCGGTACGCCACGCCTCGCCCGGTTCGGGTCCCAACGGGGTCGCACCACAGTCGGTGAGGACGGCGGCCGCGGCGTCATGACGCCATCGCACGTCGGCGTCGTTTCCCTCGAATCCGGTGATCGCGAGGCAGCCGGAGGCGTCGCCGCCGAGCTTGCCCGGGTCGGCGAGGTTGAGCGCGGTTTCGGTCTCGTCGGACAGGCGCAGCACCGTCGGCAGCGGGCCGTCCTGGGCCAGTCGGCGCAGGGCGTGGGCGCCGGCGTCGAAGGACTCGAAGCGCCAGCCGGTGAACAGGCGCGCCGTCGGCACCGGGTGGACGCGGACGCGAACGGCGGTGATCACCCCGAGCGTCCCCTCCGACCCCAGGACCAGTTGCCGAAGGTCCGGTCCGGCTGCCGATTTCGGTGCGGTACCCAGCGTCAGGGTGCCGCGTGGGGTGGCCAGTGTGAGGCCCTCGACCATCTCGTCGAATCGGCCGTATCCCGCCGACGACTGGCCGGCCGACCGGGTGGCGGCATACCCGCCGATACCCGCGCCGGCATAGGACTGCGGGAAGTGTCCAAGGGTGAAACCGCGTGCGGCCAAAGCAGATTCGGCTTCGGTGGCACGCATGCCGGCTTCCAGCGTGGCCGTTCTGGACACCTCGTCGAGCTCGATGAGGCGATTCATCCGTCGCAGATCGAGGCACAGGACCCCGGCGAATCCGCGGCGATCGGGAGCGAGTCCGCCGACCACCGAGGTGCCGCCGGTGAAGGGCACCAACGCAATTCGGTGTTCGGCGCACAGCGCCAGCACCGCGGCCACCTCGTCGTGCGAGCCGGGGAAGACGACGGCGTCGGGCGCGTCGGTGACGTCACCGGCCCTCAGCCGCAACAGGTCCGGCGTGGAAAACCCGCGGGTGTGCTGCACACGTTCGGCGGCCGCGACGGTCAGATTCTCCGCACCGACGACGTTCTCGATCACCGCGCGCACGGCGGCGGGGATCGTGGACGGCGAGACCTCGACGCCGGTGGGGTCGACGCCGGGGTCGGGTTCGTCGCGGGTGGCGAGCAGCCGCGCCGCGTCGGGGAGGTGTCCGGGATCGTTCGGATCACCCCAGCGGGGACGGCGCATGGCGACCGTGGGCAGTGCGGTTTCCCGGGATCCGGCAGTGTCGGCGGTTCCGGACGTCGGACTCATCGCGACCTACTTGACGATCGCGCGGACCACGAGGTCGGCGATCTCGTCGTCGGTGAGCGCGGTGTCGGGGTTGAGCATCATCGAGTAGATGGTGCGCACCAGGAACTCCGCGGCCCCCCGCGCATTGGGCGTGAGCTGATCGCCGATCTGCGGTTCCATGTCCGGCAGGGTCTCGTTGACGATCTGATGGATCAACGTCGGCCCGCTGTTCGAGGACGTCGCGACCAGCGCCCCGACGATTTCCTGCGGTTCGTTACGCAGCACGTACTGCAGCGCTTCGTGTTCGCGGATGTAGGGCAACACGTGGGTGACCTGCGCGCGGATCTTGCCTGCGGCGTCGGGGGCGGTGTCGGACCACTCGCGGAGTTTGACGCGTAGCAACGACACCTCGCGTTCCACGATCGCCGCGACAAGGGCGTCGCGGCCGCCGAACATCCGGTAGGCGGTGGCGCGGGCGACCCCGGCGTGCCGGGCCACCGAGGTGAGGCTGAGCGCCTTGGCCCCGAAGCGCGACACCATGGCCACGCCGACGTCCACCATGCGGTCACGATCCATGGTCAAACCGTATCCAACTCAGTCGCCGATCCAGGATTTACCCTGGTCACCCGCCGCTCATGGTGGTCGTTGTCGTGGTGGTCGTCGTGGCGTGCGGGGTCGTGGTCTGGGTCTGGGGCCCGGTGGTCTGGGGTGCCGTGGTCTGGGGTGGCGTGGTGCGTGGCCTCAGGGTGCGCGACGGACGTGTGGAGGTGTCGGGAGTGCGCTGCCGAGTGGTCCGGGTCGGTTGTCTCGTCGTCGGCTTCTTCGTCACCGTCGACCGTGGTGCGCTGATCGTCAGCGACGTATGCCGCGCCACCTCGGGTGCGCCGACGGTGATGCTGCGGCAGTTCAGGAGCAGGACGCGCGGCACGCCGGGTGTCATCCCCGCCGCGACGCTGCCGCGTCCACCGGGACCGAGGGTCGTCGAGTCGATCGGTGTCCGCTGTCCCGACGGGATCAGATCGCAGCGCACCGGCGACGGTCTGATCCCGTTGTTACGCAGGCCGATCACCACCTGATTGCCGTTGACGACGTAAGAGCAGTCGGGGGCCGGTCCCACGCCGTCGAACTGGCCGCAGTAATGGCGTGGCAGCGGGGGTGCCGCGTCGGTCGACGACGTTCCGATGAACGCGACCGTGCCGGCGGCCCCGGCGGTCAGGGCGGTACCGACGATGATGCCGGTGGTGAGCTTTCGCATGAGCGAGTCCTGGCTGTCGGGTCGTGTGCCGCGCGGCGTCCCCGATACCGCGTGCCTGAGAGATTACGCGCCAGGTGTGACGTGGCTCAACGGGTCGTCGTCGGCTCGATCCGCGGTGCTGCGGGTGGGCAGGACCGGGCGCGGCGTGCGGCGGCGCAGGAGCCCACGCGCGACCGCCACCCCGAGGAGACACAGGGCCCCACCGACGAGTCCGACGACGGTGGGCAGCTCGCCGAGGAACAGCCACGACATCCCGACGACGATCGCGGGCACCACCAGCGTGGTCGCGGCCATGGTGCTCGCCTGCGTGCGGGCCAGGGCATAGGCCCAGGTGGTGAAGGCGATCGCGGTCGGCCCGACGCCGAGGTAGATCACCCACCACACGTCGGCCGGTGCGGCGTCGCCGAGTTCGGCGACCGCCACCGGTGCGAAGGGCGCGGTCGAGACGAGTCCGGCCAGAGCGCCGAGCCATGTCGCGGTGAGCGCATCCACCGAGCTCAGTGCCGACTTCTGCAGCAGCACACCGAGCGCATAGAGCACCGCGGTGGCCAGACCCAGGACGATACCCAGCCAGTCCGAGTGAGCGGAGCTCCCCGCCGACGGCCCCAGCGCGATCAGGACGACGCCGCCGAAGGCGAGCGCGAGACCGGCCACCAGATGCCGCGGGAAGCCCTCGCCCATGAAGAGCCCGGCGTACACGGCCACGAGGATCGGCGCGAGATTCACCAGCAGTGCGGCGGTCCCGGCGTCGAGGTGACGTTCGGCCCAGTTGAGCAGAACCATGTAGCCGCCGAACCAGGCGACGCCGTAGGCGATCACCTGCGCGAGTGCCCGCCCGCGCGGGAACAACGGCTTTCGCGTCGACGACCGCCGGCGCACGACCAACAGGACGACGCTGAGCGGTATCACCGCCGCGAGCAGACGCAGAAAGGCCATCGACCCCGGGGAGAACGTGTCGCCGAGGGCACGGATCGCGACGAAGGCCGACGCCCACAGCACCACCGTCACGGTTGCCGCGAGCGCGGGCAGCGCCGTGGTCGGTGGCGTGTTCGCGGCAGTGGTCAAGGTCATCCGTCGATCGTGCCCGGCCGCAAACATGAGCACAAGTTAATTCTTCTGTCGAAACATTCAGTCCAACTGTAGTGTCGCGTCCATGGTCGACATCCACCGGCTCCGGATTCTGCGCTCAGTCATCGGCGAGCGATCCATCGGCGGTGCCGCCGGCGCCCTCGGGTACACCCCATCGGCGGTGAGTCAGCACATCGCCGCGCTGCAACGCGAGACCGGATTGACGCTGGTGGAGCGCGACGGCCGCGGAATCACCCCGACCGAGGCCGGCGTCCTGCTCGCCCGCGAATCAGATGGCATCTTCGATCAGCTCGCCCGGGTCAACGGACTGATCGCCGAACTACGCGACGGCCGGCTCGGACAGCTTCGCGTCAACTACTTCGCGTCGGCCGGGGCCACCTGGATTCCGCCGATCGTGGCGACCATCTCACGCGAGTTCCCCGACGTGCGGCTCGACCTGCGACTCATCGAACTCCTCGGCGACGACGCCGCACGGTCGGCCGATATCGAGATATACGTGGCCGGCAGTGATCGGGAGCAGGCCGCGTCGGCGGGGTCGGCGGGGCACCTGACCCGGCCGCTCGTCGTCGAACCGTATCTGGCCGTGATGCCCGCGGATTCGACGTGGGCGCAGCGCGAGTCACTGCCGCTGCGCGAACTCGCTGAGGTGCCCTGGGTGGACAACGACGTGGCCCGCGGGCCCTGCCGGCAGGCGCTACTCGATGCGTGCACGGCGGTCGGATTCGCGCCCGATTTCAGTGTCGAAACCCAGGATTACCCCACGGCCATCAGGTTTGTCGCCGCGGGGGTGGGACTCACCGTGCTGCCCCGGCTCGGCACCGTCGACCTACCCGCCGGTGTCGTCGCCGTCCCGATCGTCGACCCGACACCCACTCGAGCCATCCGGGTACGAATTCGCGAGGATGCGCTGAACAACCCTGCTGCGCAACGGTTTCTCGGTCTCCTGGACCAGACGGTCACCGACGCTCAGCGGTGACGCTTTCTCGGACACCGCCCGTCGAGTCACACCGACAGCTTGCGCAACCGCGGTGCGAGGTCTTTCTCGAAGTTCTCCAGGAATCGACGCTGGTCGTGGCCGGGAGCGTGGAAGACGAGGTGGTTGAGTCCGCAGTCGGTGTAGAACTTGACCTTCTCGACGGCCTCGTCGGGATCCGAGGCGACGATCCATCGCTTGGCGACCTGTTCGATGGGCAGTTCGTCGGCGAGACGTTCCATCTCGGTCGAGCTGTTGACGCTGTGCTTCTGCTCCGGGGTCAGCGACAGTGGCGCCCAGAAGCGGGTGTTCTCCAGTGCGAGTTGCGGATCCGGATCGTAGGAGATCTTGATCTCGATCATCCGGTCGATCGCCTCGAAGTCGCGTTCGGCCTTCTCGGCCCCTTCTTTGACGGCCGGGATCAGCTTTTCCTGATAAAGGTCGGCGCCCTTGCCGGAGGTGCAGATGAACCCGTCGCCGGCCCGTCCGGCATATCGGGCGACCACGGGACCACCGGCGGCAACGTACACCGGAATCGGTTGCTCGGGAACGTCATACATGTAAGCGCCCTGGGTGTGGTAGTACTCGCCGTCGAAGTTCACCTCGTCGCCGGTCCACAGCTCACGCATGAGCCGGATGGCCTCGCGCAGCCGGGCGAAGCGTTCCTTGAACTCGGGCCACTCCCCCTGAAAGCCGGCCGCGTACTCGTTGAGCGCTTCGCCGGTGCCGACGCCGAGCATGATCCGTCCCGGATACATGCACCCCATGGACGCGAAGGCCTGGGCGATGACGGCCGGGTTGTAGCGGAAGGTCGGGGTCATCACCGAGGTGCCGATCTGCACCCGCTTGGTGCGCTCGCCGACCGCCGCCATCCAGGCCAGCGAGAACGGAGCGTGTCCGCCGTTGTGTCGCCACGGCTGGAAGTGGTCGCTCACCGCCACCGAGTCCATCCCGTGCTCCTCGGCGGCGACCGCGATCTCCACGAGTTCGCGCGGATCGAACTGTTCCGCAGAGGCCTTGAAACCGAGTTTGAGTTCTTGTGCCACGTGCCTACCTCGCTTCACCCAGCCCGCGGCAGAGGTCCCGCGGGGTCACCGAACGATCACTTGGTACCCAACCTACTCACGGGGCCATCGGGCGATGTGGGCGGTGCCACCCGTGGATTGTCGGAGGGTTGTGGTGCGATTAGCCGATGAGTTCCCGGCCGCCGGTGGGACAACCCGGCTACGACGCGCTCGCCGATCTGTATGCGCAGACGTTTCCGACGGCCTTTCAGAGCGACCTGGAGCGCCATGTCGTCGACTGCTTCGTCGATCTGCTGCTCACCGAGGACGCCGGTATGCCGTCGGTGGTCGATGTGGGCTGTGGACCAGGGCACGTGGCCGGCCACCTGGCCGATCGGGGCTGTGCCGTTGTCGGTGTGGACCCGAGTCGCGCGATGCTCGACCACGCTCGTCGCACTTATGCCGGGATCACGTTCCTGGCCGGGGACGCGCGCGCCGTCGACGCACCTCTCGAGACCTGCGCCGGCGTTCTCGCTCGGTTCAGTCTCATCCACGTCGAGCCCACTGCCCTGCCGGGCATCGTCCGGGGCTGGCATCGTCGGGTGCGCGCGGGCACCCTGCTCCTCGTCGCCGCGCAGGCATCCGACGATTCGGGGGTTCACGAGTTCGATCATCTGGTGTCCCGGGCGTGGCGATGGCATCCGGATTCGCTGGCGCAGATGCTCGGCGACAACGGCTTCGACGAGGAGTTCCGCGTGGTCAGCCGGCCCGACGCGGATAACCGGTTCCCGGCCGTGCATCTCCTGTGCCGGTCCCGGTGACCCACCACTGGACCTCAAGTGAACTTTAAGTTCTACGGTGGTCGGCATGAGTATGGAATCGGTCGCCTGGGACATGATGTACAAGTCGTCGACCTCGCCGACGGACCGCCGGCTTCGTCGCGACCGCCGGACGACGCTGCGCCGGATCGGCGGATTCGCGCGGCCGCATCGTCGTCGGATCGCTGCGTTCCTGGTGTTGTCGGTGTTCACCGCGGTCCTCACCGTCGTCACGCCGCTGCTGGCCGGGCGGGTGGTCAACCTGATCACCGGTGGCGGCTCCGACGCCGGAGCCGCGATCGTCGGCCTCGCCGCACTGATCGCGTTCATCGCCGTCGCGGAGGCCGCGGTGTCGGTGGTGGTGCGGTGGTTGTCGTCGACCATCGGTGAGGGTCTGATCCTGGACCTGCGCCGCGCCGTCTTCGACCACGTCCAGCGGATGCCGGTCGCCTTCTTCACCCGCACCCGCACCGGCGCGCTGGTGAGCCGCCTCAACAACGACGTCATCGGCGCGCAGCGCGCCTTCAGCGACACCCTGTCCGGGGTGGTGTCCAACATCGTCACGCTGGCGCTGACGCTGGGCGTGATGATCGCGATCAGCTGGGAGGTGACCATCCTGGCGTTGATTCTGTTGCCTGTCTTCGTGATTCCGGCCCGGCGGATGGGGCGGCGGATGGCTGCCCTGTCCCGCGAGGCCGCCGAGCACAATGCGCGGATGTCGACCCAGATGACCGAGCGGTTCTCCGCACCGGGTGCCACCCTGGTGAAACTGTTCGGGCGCCCCGAGGTCGAGTCCGCCGAGTTCTCCGGCCGCGCGGATCGGGTGCGCGACATCGGGGTTCGGCGCGCCATGCTGCAGACGGTGTTCATGACCGCCCTGACGCTGGTGTCGGCGCTCGCCCTCGCGCTGGTGTACGGCCTCGGCGGCTGGCTGGCGATCCATCAGCATCTTTCGGCCGGAGCCGTTGTCTCCCTGGCGCTGTTGCTCACCCGCATGTATGCGCCGCTGACCGCGCTGGCCAACGCCCGCGTCGAAATCATGAGTGCCCTGGTCAGTTTCGAGCGGGTCTTCGAGGTGCTCGACCTCGAGCCACTGGTCGCCGAGAAGCCCGACGCGCGACCGGTACCGCTCGCCGACAGCGGATCGGTCGCGGTCCGCATGTCCGACGTGTCCTTTGCCTACCCGTCGGCCGACAAGGTGTCGCTGGCATCGCTGGAAGAGGTTGCGCAGCTGGATAACCGGGGTGGCGAGACGATTCTGCATCGCGTCGATCTCGAGGTCGCACCCGGCAAGATGCTCGCCCTGGTGGGCAGTTCCGGGGCCGGTAAGTCGACGATCGCCGGGCTGGTGACGCGGCTCTACGACGTCGACGACGGGTCGGTGCAACTCAACGGCGTCGACGTCCGCGATCTCCGGCTCGACTCGCTACACCGCACGGTCGGTCTCGTCACGCAGGACGGTCACCTATTCCACGACACGATCCGCGCGAATCTCGCTCTGGCGCAACCCGATGCCGATGATGAGGCGATCTGGGACGCGCTACGGCGGGCCCGGCTGGCCGATCTCGTCGGATCACTGCCCGAGGGACTCGACACCGTCGTCGGGGAACGCGGTTACCGGCTCTCCGGTGGCGAACGCCAGCGCATGACCATTGCGCGCCTGCTACTCGCACAGCCGGCCGTGGTGATCCTCGACGAGGCCACCGCACACCTGGACTCGACGTCGGAAGCGGCGGTGCAGGAAGCACTTTCCGAGGCACTGGCCGGTCGCACATCGATCGTCATCGCACACCGGCTCTCGACCATTCGGGCGGCCGACGAGATCGTGGTACTCGAATCCGGGCGCGTCGTCGAACGCGGGGACCACGCAGCGCTTCTCGCCCGCGGTGGGCGCTACGCGGAGTTGTATCGGACCCAGTTCGCCGACGACAGTGCGACGGTGACGTGCTGTGGCGAGTCGATGAGTGCGTGACAGCGTCTCTGCTGCCTGGCCGTCCTCTCCCGCGCCGGAGATGCGTCGCCTCCCCCTCTGCCGGTTGAGCCGCCGCCCCCCTGCTGGAAATCAGTCGTCGAGGTCGTCGAAGTTGTCGATCAGTCCGCGCCGCGGCTTGTCCCCCTCGGCCGGCTTGGGGGTGAGTTTGCGACGACGGAACTGCAGGAAGATCATCGCGATGTTCACCAGGATGATCGCGATGCCGATGGCCACCCACACCCACCGGCCGTCGCGCCACCACGTATAGGTGAGGGCGCTCACGCAGACCATCAGGATGATCGCGCCGACGATAGTCAGGCTGCTCGCGAAAGTCTGTGCGGTGCGCTGATATTGGTGATAGGTCATCGGAAGGCGTCCTTTCCGGTCAGGGCCTTGCCGATCATCAGCTGATGCATCTCACTGGTTCCCTCGTAGGTGAGCACCGACTCCAGGTTGTTGGCGTGGCGGATCACCGGGTACTCCAGGGTGATTCCGTTGGCGCCCAGAATCGTCCGGCATTCACGGGCGATCGCGATGGCCTCGCGGACGTTGTTCAACTTGCCCAGGCTGATCTGTTCGGGACGAATCCCGCCGGCATCCTTGCGACGACCGAGGTGCAGGGCCAGCAACTGGGCCTTACCCACCTCGAGGGCCATGTCGGCGAGTTTGACCTGGGTGATCTGGTATCCGGCAAGCGATTTGTCGAAGACCTCGCGGTCGGTGGCGTAGGCGACGGCGGCTTCCAGACAATCGCGGGCGGCGCCCACCGCGCCGAAGACGATGCCGAAGCGCGCCTCGTTGAGGCAACTCAGCGGGCCTTTGAGTCCTTCGACGCCGGGCAGCATCGCCGACGCCGGCAACCGTACGTCCTCGAGCACGAGTTCGGCGGTGACCGACGCCCGCAACGACATCTTGTGTTCGATCTCGATACCGCGGAATCCCGGTGTGTCCGTGGGCACCACGAACCCGCGGATACCGCGCGCACCCTCGTCGAGGTCGGTGCGCGCCCACACGACCGCGACGTCGGCGACGCTGCCGTTGGTGATCCACATCTTGGTGCCGTTGAGGACCCAGTCGTCGCCGTCGCGTTTGGCGCTGGTGCGCATGCCGGCCGGATTGCTGCCGAAGTCGGGTTCGGTGAGCCCGAAACAGCCGATCGCCTGTCCGGCCGCCATCCGCGGTAGCCATTCCTCGCGCTGCTCGTCGCTGCCGAACGCACGAATCGCGAACATCGACAATGAGCCCTGGACAGAGACAAAGCTGCGCAACCCGGAGTCGACGGCCTCGAGTTCGAGACAGGCCAGACCGTAGGCGGTGGCCGAGGTGCCCGCACAGCCGTAGCCCTCGAGATGCATCCCGAACAGGCCCAGTTCGCCGAGTTCGGTGGCGAGGTCACGTACCGGCAGCGATCCGTCCTCGAACCACTGGGCCACATGCGGGCGCAGCCGTCGGGCGCCGAAGTCGCGCACCGTGTCGATGATGGCGCGTTCCTCGTCGTCGACGAGGGTGTCGAGCGCGAACAGTTCGGCAACGGTTTGTGGGGACATCTCAGACCTCTCAGTAATTCTGCAGCACGATCGACACCGCGACCGCGACCGCCACCACCACTATCGCAGCGACCAGGAACAGCACCGCCGACGGCCCCGGCATCGGGTCGCCGTACTGCAGGGCGCGCGTGACCTTGCGCCACCGGTAGCCGCCGATGAGGGTGACCGCGCAGCCGACGGCGATCATCACCAGACCCAACGAGGTCTCCACGACGGTGTCGGTGACATCGGGGGCGATGTAGACGATCGCGACGCCGCCGGCGAGGAACCCCAACGAGGTGCGAATCCAGGCCAGAAGCGTGCGTTCGGCGGCGAGAGTGAAGCGGGCATCCACCGCACCGGGTATCGGTTCCCGGGGTGCGGAACCCTCGTCAGCCGGCTCGTTCCTCGCGGTTGTCAGCGTCCTTGCCCTCTCGTATCGCCTGCACCGCGAACGCGGCGGTCACGTCGATCGCGTGCAGCGTTTCCGGGTGGTGCACGGCGAGTACCGGGAACGCGTGCACCTGCCAAGCGTAACTGTGGGCCACCGCATCCACCCCGGCCGCGTCGAGGGTCTCCACCAGTTCGACGACGTCGGGTTCGAGCATCTCGCCTTCGGCGGTGATGAAGGCCGTCGGCGGGAAGATCGTGGCGTCGACGTCGCGGATGCGCCGCGCGCCAGTCAGCGGGATGGGTCCACGGTCGAAGAGGGTGGCGAGGCGGGCCATCTTCGATTTCGGGAGGTAGGCGTCGGATCGGCTGGAACGGTCCGGATTGTCGCCGAGGTCGAGGTCGAGCAGCGGTGAGAACCCGATCAGCGCGGCGGGTGCAGGCAGATCCCGCTGGGCCGCGGCTTCCACGACCTTGGCGGCGAGAAATCCGCCCGCCGAATCGCCGGCGACGATGACCCGGCGATACCCGCGTTCCCTGATCAGTTCGGTGTAGGCGTCCACGGCGTCGGCCACCGAGGTCCCCACCCCGGCCTTGGGGAGCTGACGGTACTCGAGCGCGAACACCGGGACCTCGCAGGCGCGGGCGAGGCGGGCCGCGATCGACCGGTGCGTGCCGAGTCCGCAGACGACGAAGGCGCCGCCGTGCAGATAGAGCATCGCGGTGTCGCCGTCCCGCCGCGACGGCCCGGACGGCACGATCAATTCCACCGGACGCCCCGCGAGAACCATGTCCTCACGCACCACGCCCCTGGGTTTGGGTCCTGCCGCGAAGAGCCGGTCGATGAGGAACAGGCCGGCCATTCCCGAGCGGGTCAGGGGCCACAGGGCCAGTGTCGGCTTGAGCAGTACGCGGGTGCCAAGCCACAGCGGGTACGAGCGGAGACTCGGCTTGCGGTGCGACACGATCGGCATTCGTCTCCTCCTCTACCGAAACAGCCACGTCAGGAGGCCTGCACCCCACCAGAAGTCGGGTGGACCCTGGGCCGAAGCTACACCCGACGATCGTCGTGGACCGCGTTATCGGGCGTGTTTCGCGCGAAACCTCACCGGGACCGCCACACGAGACACAGGCCACGACACCTGTTGTTCGCACTGGTGGGCTATATTCTCGGACTCGTGTCGAGATGGTGGCGGTAAGCGTGCAGATCCCTCCTCAGTTCCTGCTGTCCACGCAGGCTGCAGCCCCGCGCACCCTCTGCGACGTGTTGTCGGAGACCGCCGCCCGGTTTCCCGATGCGCCCGCCATCGACGATGGTGACCAGGCTCTCAGTTACACCCAGCTCGTCGCCGTCGTCCGCCGCGCCGCCGTCCGGCTGACCGAGGCGGGCGTGGGCCGCGGTTCTCGCGTCGGCATCCGCATGCCGTCGGGCTCGCGTGACCTGTACGTCGCCATCCTCTCGACGTTGTATGCCGGAGCCGCCTACGTGCCGGTCGACGCCGACGACCCGGAAGAACGCGCCACCCTGGTCTTCGGGGAGGCGCGGGTGGACGCCATCATCGACGCCGACGGCATCCATGCCACCGGGCACTCCGCCGACACCGGCCCGGCCGACCCCGAACTGCCCACCGTCGACGACGATGCCTGGATCATCTTCACCTCCGGGTCCACCGGAACGCCGAAGGGTGTGGCGGTCAGCCATCGCAGCGCCGCCGCCTTCGTCGACGCCGAGGCGCAGATGTTCTTGCGCGACAACCCAATCGGGCCGCATGACCGGGTGCTGGCCGGATTGTCGGTGGCCTTCGACGCGTCGTGCGAGGAGATGTGGCTGGCCTGGCGCAACGGAGCCTGTCTGGTGCCGGCACCGCGGTCGCTGGTGCGCAGTGGCATGGACCTCGGTCCATGGCTGGTACAGCGCGACGTCACGGTGGTCTCCACGGTGCCGACGCTGGCGTCGCTGTGGCCGCCGGAAGCGCTGGAGGCGGTGCGCCTGTTGATCTTCGGCGGTGAGGCCTGCCCACCCGAACTGGCCGAACGCCTCGCCGTCGGCGGCCGCGAGGTGTGGAACACCTACGGCCCCACCGAGGCCACCGTGGTGGCCTGCGCCGCCCCGCTCGACGGCACGCCACCGGTCCGCATCGGCCTGCCGCTGGCCGGCTGGGACCTGGCCGTCGTGGGACCCGACGACCAGCCCGTCGCCGAAGGCGAAGTGGGCGAACTGGTCATCGGCGGTGTGGGACTCGCGCGCTACCTCGACCCGGCGAAAGACGCCGAGAAGTACGCCCCGATGACCACCCTCGGGTGGGAACGCGCTTATCGCAGTGGGGATCTCGTCCGCCTCGACCCCGACGGCCTGATCTTCATGGGCCGCGCCGACGATCAGGTCAAGGTCGGTGGCCGGCGCATCGAACTCGGCGAGATCGACAATGCGCTGCAACATCTGCCGGGAGTCAGCGGGGCCGCGGCGGCGGTCCGCAAGTCCGCGGCGGGCAACAGCCTGCTGGTCGGGTACCTGGTGTCGGCCGACCCCGACTTCGATGTGGCCCGCGCCCGCGACGAACTGTCCCGCGCACTGCCCGCGGCGATGGTCCCGCGACTGGCCGTCGTCGACGAATTGCCCACGCGCACATCCGGAAAGGTCGATCGGAACGCTCTACCGTGGCCGTTGCCCGGGGCGCCGGCCGACGACGCCGCACCCGAACTCGACGCCCACACCGCCTGGCTGGCGCAGCAGTGGACCGATGTCCTCGGGGTCACCATCTCCGACCCCGACGCCGACTTCTTCGCCGAAGGTGGCGGATCGCTCTCGGCCGCGCAACTCGTCACCGCGGTCCGCGCCCGCTACCCCGACGTCACCGTCGCCGACCTCTACGACCATCCCCGCCTGGGTTCGATGGCCGAGATGCTGGCCGCCCGCACCTCGGCCGCCGTCGTCGTCGAACGGCAGGTGACGCCGACGCCGCGCCGGGCCGGCCTCGCGCAGATCGCGTTGTCGGTGCCGCTGACCACGCTCACCGGACTGCAGTGGGCCACCTGGCTCGGGGTGGTCAACAACGTCGCGATCCTGGTGACCGACGGGCTCGACCGGTCGGTGCCGTGGCTCATCGAGGTCAACTGGTGGGTGCTGCTGGTGGCGTTCCTGCTGTTCATCACCCCGCCCGGACGCATGCTGATCGCCGCGATCGGCTCCCGGCTGCTGCTCGCCGGCGTCGGGCCCGGCGAGTACCCGCGCGGCGGCAGCGTGCACCTGCGACTGTGGGTGGCCGAGCGGCTGCTCGAGGCCAGCGGCGCCGCGAATCTGTCCGGCGCGCCGTGGATGATCTACCTGGCCCGGGCGCTCGGCGCGCAGATCGGCCGCGGCGTGGACCTGCACACCATTCCCCCGGTCACCGGCCTGCTCAGCATCGGCGAGGGCGCCTCGGTGGAACCCGAGGTCGACCTGTCCGGATGGTGGATCGACGGCGACGTCGTCCACATCGGCGAGATCGTGATCAAGCGGGGGGCGTCCATCGGCGCCCGGTCCACACTGATGCCCGGCGCGGTCATCGGCGGCGACGCCGAGGTCGCACCCGGATCGGCGGTCTTCGGGCGGGTCAAGGCGCGGCAGCACTGGGCCGGTTCACCGGCGATCAAGGTGGGCAAAGCCGGTCATCCGTGGCCGGATCACCGGCCCCGACGCGGTCCGCTGTGGGTGCCGATCTACGGGGTGTCGTCGATGGTGCTGGCCGCCATCCCGCTGATCTCGCTGGGCGCCGGACTCGCCGTCATCGGCACCTGGGCGCTGCACGCCGACCGGCTGCGCGACGTCGGTCGCCGAGCCCTGATCCTGCTGCCCGCAGCCACCCTGACCAGTCTGCTCGTCTTCGCGGTGATCACCGTCGTGCTGGTGCGGCTGCTGTCGCTGCGCCTGGAGAAGGGGTATCACCCGGTGCGTTCGCGTGTCGGGTGGCAGGTGTGGATGACCGAGCGTCTGCTGGATTCGGCCCGCACCTATCTGTTCCCGCTGTATGCGAGCCTGCTCACCCCGTCGTGGTTCCGGTTGCTCGGCGCCAAGGTCGGCAAGGGCACCGAGATCTCGACCGCGTTGGTGCTGCCGAAGTTCACCACCATCGGCGACGGCGCCTTCCTCGCCGACGACACCATGGTCGCGTCCTACGAGCTGGGTGGCGGCTGGCTACACATCGACGAGGCGAAAATCGGCAAGCGGTCGTTCCTGGGGAACTCCGGGATGACCGGCCCGGGACGCAAGGTACCCAAGAACGGTCTGGTCGCGGTGTTGTCGGCGACGCCGGATCGGGCCAAGTCGGGGTCGAGCTGGCTGGGGAGCCCGCCGGTCCGGTTGCGCCGCACCGCCGCCGAGATCGACACCTCGCGCACCTTCGACCCGCCGACAAAACTGAAGGTGGCCCGCGCGGTCATCGAGACGCTGCGGCTGGTCCCGGTGATGGTGTCCTTCGGGCTGGGCATCTTCATGCTGCTGGGCTTGCAGTACATCGCCAGCCAGTCGCACTACGGCATCGCCGCACTGGTGTCGGGGCTGCTGCTCCTGGTGGCCGGCGTGTGTGCCTGCTGCATCGCCGCGGCCGCAAAATGGCTTGTGGTGGGCCGCATCCGGGTCAGCGAACATCCGCTGTGGAGTTCCTTCGTGTGGCGCAACGAGCTGTCCGACGCCTTCGTCGAGACCGTCGCGGCGCCGTGGTTCGCCAACGCCGCGACCGGCACCCCGATCCTGAACCTGTGGCTGCGGATGCTGGGGGCCCACATCGGGCGCGGCGTCTGGTGCGAGACCTACTGGCTCCCCGAGGCCGACCTGGTGACCCTCGGCGACGGCGCAACCGTGCAGCGCGGGTGTGTGGTGCAGACCCACCTCTTCCACGACCGGGTGATGGCCATCGACACAGTCCGCCTGGGAGCCGGCGCGACGCTGGGCCCGCACTGTGTGGCACTGCCCGCGTCGGGTCTCGGCGACTCGGCGACGGTGGGCCCGGCCTCGCTGGTCATGCGTGGCGATGTGGTTCCGGCGCACACCCGCTGGCAGGGCAATCCGATTGCGCCGTGGGAGAAGTGACCGCTCGACCCATCATCGGCGACGATCCATCTCCTCTCGGATGTGTCGCTCGAGGCCTCAGCGCCCCTTTCGCGATACGCGTGGAATACCTTCGGTGGGGCAGGCGTTCCTTCATGTGACGGTGGCGGGCTCATTGCCCCGGGCCTCACCCCTTTTCGCCGCTGCGTGCGGCCACTCGCCGAGAGGCGCACTGACCGGCACCGTCCCTCAACACACTGAAGCCGTCGACCCCGATACGGGTCGACGGCTTCAGTCGTCATGCACAACGCGCCAGAGGTCGACCTCAGACGGTCTGCGCGTCGTCGACCTTCTTCGGCAGCGTGAGCAGCGTCGCGACGCTGACGACGATCAGCATGATGCCGGCGACCCACACGAACACCCCGAGCGCCCACGGCACCGCCGCGAGCACGATGCCGGCCAGGACCGAGATGACGCCGGAGATGATCAGGTACCACTTGGGGGCGTGAGCCGAGCCGGAAAAGGCGGCATAAAGGTCGGAGACGCCCTGGAAGATCCAACCGATTCCGATGAACAGCGCGAGCAGCCACACGGCGTCTTCGGGGCTGGTCACCGCGATCACCCCGGCCACGAGAACGATGAGGCCCAGCACCCCGAGCAGTGCCCGCCACCCAACGCTGAGGAAGGTTGCGGCGAACGCCTGGTAGATGCGGAAGAGCCCGGCGACGATGAGTGCGATGCCGAACAGGAAACCCAGCACGACCGTGGTGGGCCCCGGCCACACGATGGCGACGATCCCCAGGACGATGCCGATGACGGAGGTGACGATCATGGCCGTGCGGACGGCGTTGACGAACTCGTCCGGGATCTGCTTGGTGTACACAGCGAATGTCATGCTGTGAGTTTAGCCCGCGGCACGGGCGATGGAGCCGCAAACGCGGGTGACCCGCCGTAATCAACCCCGGTTGGTCAGATGTCCCGGCCGGGACGGTAGTACATATCTGTGGCCACCATCGGATTCTTCGACCGCAGCGACGACGACCGCCTGTTCCCCACCCGGTTCTCGCGCAGCATGTGGGCCCCCGGCACCCTCAACGGCCCGGCGGTGTGCGCGATCGCCGCCCGCCACGCCGAGGTCGAGTACGGCGAGACCGGATTCCGGCCGGCGCGGTTCACCATCGACCTGTTCAAAGCGGCCCGGGAAATCCCCACGACGACGCGCGGCCGGCTCACCCGAGCGGGTGGGCGAATCCGGGTGGCCGAGGTCGACGTGGTCCAGTTTCCCGCCGACGGCCCCGACGACGGCGTGATCGTCGCGCGCAGTACCACGGTCTTCCTGAGGGACTCGGTCAACCCGCCGGGCGACCGGTGGTCGCGACCCGACGATGCGGTCACCTTCCGTCCACCGACCGTCGGCGACGACGACTACTTCCCCAGGTTCGCCTCCGACGTCGATGATGTTCCGGGTGACTGGGACTCCAACATGGGCAACCACCAGAATGGTCACCGCAAACGTCTGTGGTCACGAGCGGCGCCCGCGGTGGCCGGCGAGTCGCTGACACCCTTTCAGCAGGCCGTGATCAGCGCCGAATCGACGAGCCTGGTCTGCAACTGGGGCTCGACGGGGATCGGCTTCATCAACTGCGACCTGACCGTCGCCCTCTCCCGTCTGCCGGTCGGCGCGCGGATCGGGGTGGAGGCCGATTCGCATGTCGAGAACGACGGCATCTCGGTTAGTACGTCGGGCCTGTATGACGAGCACGGGATGTTCGGAACCGGGCTGGTGACCGCGGTGAACAACGCCGCCGCCGAGATCGACTTCACCAGTGTCGACACCTCGGAGCGCTACCGCGAGGCCTGAGCGGCGCCATGCGTCACGCGCGCGTCGCTCTCAGGTCTTGATAAGGTCACGCCCATGAATCGGAGCCTCACACGACTACGACTGGGATTGGGTGTCTCGGCCCTGACCCTGGCCATGACGGTTGGCCTCGCGGTCACGCCGTCCACTGCCCAGGCCGCCAATGCGGCCGGACCGGCATCGATCGTCAACCGGCTGACCGGACCGTTCTCGATGAACGATACCGTCGCGCGGTACAACATCGTCGGCACCGATCTGGGTGTCATGTGGGACAACGGGCATGGTGAGATCCTGACCGCCTTCGGCGACACACAGTCGTTCAACGGATGGTCGTTGCTCTACGGCCAGCTCTTCTACTGGCGCTCCAACGTGTTGCTGCGCAGTACCGACCGCAATCTGGCCGACGGCATGACCTTCACCAGTCACGCCGGTCCGCCCGGACACGCCAAGCGTCTGCTCAAGCCGAACCTGCGTCGCGAGATCACCATCATCCCGACCGCCGGGGTCGCCGCCAACGGTGCGCAGTACATGACCGTCATGTCGGTGAAGCACTGGGGCGATCCGGGCATCTGGCTGACCAACTGGTCGGGGCTGGTGAAGTCCACCGACAACGGCCGGAACTGGAAGGCCGTCAACGCCTTCCGGCCCAACGGCGGCGGCAACAAGAAGTTCCAGATGGGCGCCTTCCTCAAGGTCGGCAAGACCGTGTACTACTACGGCACCCCCGACGGACGGTGGGGCGCAGTCTATCTGGCCAAGGTCGACGAGTCCGACATCGAGAACCTCGGCAAGTGGGAGTACTTCTCCTACGGCCGCTGGGTGCGCAACAACCCCGACGCGTCCACCCCGATCATGGCCGCACCGACCGGTGAGATGTCGGTCGCCTGGAACGACTACCTGGGCAAATACGTCTCGCTCGCCCAGGGCGACATCGGCGTCAAGCTGCGCACCGCCGACAAGCCGGAGGGGCCGTGGACCTCTGGTGAGCTGGTCATCCCGTCGGCCGATCCCTACACCGGTTATGCGCCCTACATCCACCCGTGGTCCAAGGGCAGCACGCTGTACTTCACGTACTCGATCTCGCTGGGATACCAGGTGTACCTGATGCGGTTGCCGCTCAAGAAGGGCTGACCCCTTCCCCGTACCACCGACGTTTATCGCCGTAGATCCGAGCCAAATGTTTGCTCGGATCTACGGCGATATTTGTGGCGTCAGCCGCCGATGCGGCCCATCTCGTCGATCTCGGCCTGCTGCGTCGACTTGATCTGCGCGGCAAGGGCCTTGGATGCCGGGTCGGAGCCCTCAGCGATCTCGGTGTCGGCCATGGCGATCGCACCCATGTGGTGCTGAATCATCATGTTGATCCACCTCGTGTCGAACTCCGCACCCGACGCAGCGCGCAGAGCCGCCATGTCCGCCTCGGACATCATGCCCGACATGTCGCCGTGGCCACCGTGGCCAGTCGAGTGCTCATCGGTCGACGGGTCGACGCCCCACGACTTCAATCGCGCGGTCATCTGATCGATCTCGGGTTGCTGCGCGTTCTTGATTCGCGTTGCGAGAGCGATCAATTGGGGGTTGGTGGTCCGGCCGTTGACCAGCTCGGCCATCTCCACGGCCTGTTGGTGGTGCGGGATCATCATCGAGTTGAAGGTGACGTCGGCGTCGTTGTGCGTTGATGCCGGCGCCGACGCCGAACTCGACGAGCCGGTCGCGTTATCCGAGGCGGAGCAGCCGACGGCGCCGAAGGCGAGTCCGCACAGGGCGATCGCACCACCGGCGGTGACGATGATTCGACGCTGAATTGGGTTGGTGTGCATTGTTTTCCTTACGAGAGAGATGTCTTGCTGATGACGGGCACGACTATCCGACCGGAACTACGCGTTCCGGCCAGTTGGGGCCCATCAGCAGCGGATCACCTGCAACTCGAGGTGGCTGCGCATCGCCCACGGCGGCGGACGGCCGAGCACGGTGCGGACCGGGAAGCCCCGGAGCACCGTGCCGGCCAACACCAGGAAGCCCCAGATGAGGGCAACCATGATGATCGGGGGCGGATCCACGTCGGCGCCGCGCAGGAAGGCACATCCGTGCGTGTGGGCGTCGCAGTCGTCACCCGGGCCCATCGAGGCGCCGGATTGGTCGGTCCCGGGCATGATGACCGGTGCAGTGGCGGGGTGGGGTGAATGCGTCTCGGGCGCAACCGGAGTCGAATGGTGCCCAGACGCGGAAGTCGCCGACGAGGTCGCTGTCGCCGGGCCACATGCGGCGACCACGATGTGCATGAGCGGAACCGCGACCACGATCGCGACCAGCAGCGCGATGCCCCACCAGCGGCTCAGCAGCCGACCGCCGAAGGCGCTTCGTCCTGTCGGTTGAGTAGCCGGAGCGCTAACGGAGGCGTATCGAAACCCGCTGACCATCAGACGAAAACCTAGGTCGAAGCGACCACGACGTCGTCGGGATCACTCTGCCGCTCCGCTTCGTGGCGTTCACGCCGCGGTATCAGCCAGGTGCGGTCGATCACGTGGTAGGCGGCGATGACGATCGCCGCGAGACCCCAGCCGAGCAGGATGTCGAAGACGTAGTGCTCGGCGGTGTAGACCAAGGCGAAGGCCATGGCGAGCGGGTAGGCCATGAACAGTGTTTTACCAAGGGCTTTGACGCGTGGCCACATGAACAGCGCGAGCAGCATGCTGAGTCCGGCATGCAACGACGGTATGGCGGCCACGAGGTTCGACTTGCCCTGCCCGACTTCGACGAGACTCGACGCCATCGCGATCCCGAGGAAGTTCCAGCCACGCGAGGAGATGCGTTCGACGTAGGGCGCGGCGCCGGGATGGGTGGGTTCGACGTCGCCGAGGAGATTCCCCTCGACGGGACCGGCTTCCTGATACATACACGCCGGGTCGCGCGGATAGTCGACGACGTCCGCGGCAGTGCATTTGGCCGCCGCCCACGGCGGCGCCGCGGGCACCATCGTGTAGCCGATCAGACCGAGGAACGAAGTCGCCACGAAACAGGCCGCATATCGTCGCCAGGCCGTGCGGTCGCGCAGCCAGAGCACTCCGGCCACCGCGTACGGAATGATGAAGAACGACATGTAGACGATGCTGACGATGACTTCCCACCACGGGGCGGTCGGCTCCTTGAGGTGGGATTGCAGCCACACCGTGGGGTTGACGCCGAACATCCAGTGGTCGACGTCGACCGCGAGGTGCCAGTGCGTCGGCATGTTGATGGCCTGCGCGAAGTTGCGCACCAGGTCGTAAAGGATCAGGATCAGCGCGAACGGCAGCCAGTCGACGATGACCGTGATCATCTTGCGGCGACCGATGCAGTTGGCCAGCAGGCCCAGGCACATCAGGATGATGAGGCTGGTCCGGTCGACGGCCAGGCCTTCCAGCAGGAATTCCCCCACGATCAGCAGAATCCACGCGCCGATCGCGATACGCCGCACCATCGTCAGGTCACGACGCTTCTCCGGTTCGGCCTCCATCTCGGCAGCCGCGGCCAGGTCATCGAGGATGGGTTCCACCGTGGGCGGATCGGATGCCGGCTTGTCCGGTCGGGACTTCCCGACCGTCTCGTCAACACTCACCGAAGAAACTTCCTGCCCATCACACCCCGCGGGGCACCCACCCGGTCACTTCCCGTCAGTCTAGAGGCCATCTGCTGTTGGTCGAACCGACGCCCGGCCGTCAGTGTCCGATTTTCCGGTCAATCGGACACTAATATGGTGTTGTGCGTCACATCAGGGTGAACTAGACGCTCTCCCCGGATGTGAACGGAGCAGGAGGTCCGGTGCCCAATCGATATCTGCGTTACGGCGATCAGCGCTACATCATCACCAAGGAGGCGGAGGCGCGCCTGAACCGCACCCTCGACTCGGTGTATGCGGCGGGCGGCCGGAGTCACGAGTGGCTGAATCTCTACCACGACAGCCCGGCGCCGTGTCGCCTCCTCATCGCCGCGGGTGTACCGATCACCATCGAGACCGAGCCCTGCGTAGGGGACTGACAAGCCCACTATCGGCGATTCGACGACCGCCGCACGAGCTGCCAGCCGGCGAAACTATCGTGGGCTCATGCGCATCGGAGCCCACCTTCGTGAAGACGGCGACCCACTCGCCACGGCGGAAGAACTCGGCATCGACGTCTTCCAGATGTTCGTCACCGACCCGCAGAGCTGGAAGAAACCCGCACCCAACCCGCACGCCGCCGAGATCCGCGACTCCGGCGTCGACGTGGTGGTGCACTCGAGCTACCAGATCAACGTCGCGAGCCTCAACAACCGGCTGCGTATGCCGTCGCGCAAAGCCGTCGAGCAACAGGCTGCCGCGGCCGCCGAACTCGGCGCCTTCGGCCTCGTCGTACACGGTGGGCATCTGCGCGACGGTGAGGATTCCGCGGAGGGTTTTGCCAACTGGCGCAAACTCTTCGACCGCCAGGTAGACAAGGGCGGCTTCGGCGTCCCGATCCTCATCGAGAACACCGCCGGTGGTGATCACGCGATGGCGCGCACCCTGGAGTCGATCGATCGGCTGTGGGAGGCCGTCGGCGACTTCGAGCAGGCGGGTTTCTGCCTCGACACCTGTCACGCGTGGGCGGGCGGTGAAGATCTGGTGGGACTGGTCGAGCGGATCAAGGCGATCACCGGACGCATCGACCTCGTACACCTGAACAACTCACGCGACGAGTTCGACTCGGGCCGCGACCGGCACGCGAATCTCGAATCCGGGCACATCGATCCGGCTGTCCTGGCCGCGGTCGCCGCAGCCGCTGACGCACCGGTCATTCTCGAGACCCCGGCCGACGGCATCCCCGGCGACCTCGCCTATCTGCGCGAAGCACTGGGCTGAGTCCGCAGGTCGGCGCCCTCGCATCGTTTCGGGCACCCTGCGCTTGCAATAGTTAGCGGCCTCACATCGGCTCGGGTTGTCGGCCGGGCTACTCGCGAGTAAACTGAGGTTACCGGCGAGTAACTTATGCCGTTCGCCGAACGCCTCATACGCCCACACGACCCAGCCAGATAGGAACTCTCATGGGCCACTACAAGAGCAACATGCGCGACCTCCAGTTCAACCTCTTCGAACTGTTCGAACTCGACAAGGTCCTGGAATCGGGCGAGTTCGGCGACCTTGATCACGAGACCGCCGTCGACATGCTGCGCGAGGTCAAGGCCCTGGCCGAGGGGCCCATCGCGGAGTCGTTCGTCGACGCCGACCGTAACCCGCCGGTCTTCGACCCCGAGACCCATTCGGTGACGATCCCCGAATCCTTCACCAAGTCCTACAACGCACTCATCGAGGGCGGCTGGGACAAGATCGGCATCGCCGACGAACTCGGCGGCCTGCCCGCTCCTCGCTCGCTCTACTGGGCGATCGGCGAGATGATCCTCGGTGCCAACCCGTCGGTGTTCATGTACGCCGCCGGCGCCGGCTTCGCCAACATCTTCTTCAACAACGGCACCGACGAGCAGAAGAAGTGGGCGGCAATCTGTTCCGAGCGCGGCTGGGGAGCCACCATGGTGCTCACCGAGCCCGACGCAGGTTCCGATGTGGGCGCCGGACGGACCAAGGCCACCCAGCAGGAAGACGGCTCCTGGCACATCGACGGCGTCAAGCGGTTCATCACCTCCGCCGACCAGGACATGACCGAGAACATCTTCCACCTCGTGCTCGCCCGTCCCGAAGGCGCCGGCCCGGGCACCAAGGGGCTCTCGCTGTTCTTCGTGCCGAAGTTCCACTTCGACTTCGAGACCGGCGAACTCGGCGAACGCAACGGCGTATTCGTCACCAACGTCGAACACAAGATGGGGCTCAAGGCGTCGGCCACCTGTGAGGTCACCTTCGGCCAGCACGGGACCCCGGCCAAGGGCTGGCTCGTCGGCGAGGTCCACAAGGGCATCGCGCAGATGTTCGAGGTCATCGAGCACGCCCGAATGATGGTGGGCACCAAGGCCATCTCCACCCTTTCCACCGGCTACCTCAATGCGCTCGATTACGCCAAGGAGCGTGTCCAGGGCGCCGACATGACCCAGATGACCGACAAGTCCGCACCGCGCGTGACCATCACCCACCACCCGGATGTGCGTCGCTCGCTGATGACCCAGAAGGCCTACGCCGAGGGCCTGCGCGCGATCTACCTGTACACCGCGTCGCACCAGGATGTCGCTGCCGCACAGATCGTCTCCGGCGCCGACGCCTCGATGGCCCACCGTGTCAACGATCTGCTCCTGCCGATCGTCAAGGGCGTCGGCTCCGAGCGGGCCTACGCCAACCTCGGCCACGAGTCGCTGCAGACCCTGGGCGGGTCGGGCTTCCTGCAGGACTACCCGATCGAGCAGTACATCCGCGACTCCAAGATCGACTCCCTCTACGAGGGCACCACGGCCATCCAGGCGCAGGACTTCTTCTTCCGCAAGATCATCCGCGACAAGGGCCAGGCCCTCGCACACGTCGCCGGGCAGATCCAGTCGTTCATCGACTCCGAGGCAGGCAACGGTCGGCTCAAGGCCGAGCGTCAGCTACTGAAGACCGCGCTCGATGACGTGCAGGCGATGGCGGCCTCGCTGACCACCAATCTGATGGCAGCACAAGAGGATTCCAAGGAGCTCTACAAGGTGGGGCTCGGCTCCGTCCGCTTCCTCATGAGCGTCGGCGACCTGCTCATCGGCTGGTTGCTGCTGCGTCAGGCGCAGATTGCGCTCGGCAAGCTCGACGAGGGTGCGACCGGCGACGACAAGGCCTTCTACGATGGCAAGGTCGCCGTGGCGAGCTTCTTCGCGAAGAACATGCTGCCGCTGCTCACCTCCATCCGCGTCACCGTCGAGAACGTTGACAACGACATCATGGAACTCGACGAGGCGTCCTTCTGAGACAGACGAACCACACGGAAGTCCGCCCGCCGAGGGACATCATGGAACTCGACGAGGCGTCCTTCTGAGACAGACGAACCACACGGAAGTCCGCCCGCCGAGGGACATCATGGAACTCGACGAGGCGTCCTTCTGATCTGACAGTTCACCGAAATCCCCACCCGCGCCCCGGCGTAGGTGGGGATTTCGTCGTTCTCGGCGTCTCAATTCGAGACTGCGATCGGGCCGCCAGGTTCTACGCTCGGAACAGGTATCCGTACCGAAACGAGGCATCCCGATGAAGGCACTGGTGTATCACGGCCCCGGCGAGAAGAGCTGGGAGGACGTACCCGACCCCAAGATCAGTGAACCCCACCGACATCGTCGTCAAGATGGACACGACGACCATCTGCGGTACCGACCTGCACATCCTCAAGGGCGACGTGCCCGCCGTGACACCGGGCCGCATCCTCGGCCATGAAGGGGTAGGCACCATCACCGAGGTCGGCGGCGCGGTGACCACCCTCGCCGTCGGCGACCAGGTGATCCTTTCGTGTGTGTCCGCCTGCGGGAAGTGCAACTTCTGCAAGCAGGGAGTGTTCTCGCATTGCCTGGGAAGTGAAGGCGCCGAGGGCATCGGCTGGATCTTCGGACACCTCATCGACGGCACTCAGGTCGAGTTCGTCCGGGTTCCCTACGCGGAGACGTCGGTGTACAAGCTGCCGTCGTCGGTCACCCCGGAGCAGGGGGTGCTGCTCTCCGACATCCTGCCCACCGGACATGAGATCGGAGTCCGCTACGGACAGGTCAAGGCCGGCGACGTGGTGGCCGTCGTCGGCACGGGCCCGGTCGGTCTGGCCGCCATCGCGACTGCCGGACTGTACGGCCCCAGCCGCGTCATCGCGATCGATCTCGACGCGAACCGCATCGAGCAGGCCAAGAAGTTCGGCGCCACCGACGGCGTCCTCTCCTCGGCCGACGACTGGCGTGATCAGGTGATGGCCATGACCGACGGACTCGGCGTCGACGTCGCGATCGAGGCCGTCGGCATCCCGGACACGTTCCAGATGTGCCTCGACGTCGTGCGGCCGGCCGGACATGTCGCCAACGTCGGCGTGCACGGCAAACCCGTCGAACTCGCGTTGCAGGATCTGTGGATCAGCAACATCGTGATGTCGATGGGACTGGTCAACACCAACACCACCGACACACTGCTGAAACTGGTGGCGCAGGGCCGCATCGCGCCCGACGGTTTCATCAGCCACCGGTTCTCACTGTCGGAGATCATCGACGCCTACGACGTCTTCGGTCGCGCGGCAGAGACCAAGGCGCTCAAGGTGATTCTCAACGCGCGTGATGTCTCGCGTTCCGGGTGATCCCATGCTCGGATTCCCGGCATGACGTCACGCGGACACTAACTGATCACTGTCAGACAGTATGTGATCTGTGGCGGCTTGTCGTAGGTCAAGTCTTGTTGTCCGACTGCGCAGTCGCGCAACCCGGATTCGCGCGACTCCACTCGGACTGCCACGTAGGAGCTGCCCGTCGGCGAGCCACCGCACGGGATTTCTTTGATATCGGCCAGTGATCCCGTAGCGCTGCTCAACGGCCACTCGTAGCACTTACCGGCCGCCATTTCCCGCACCAGACACAGGGTCTTCGTGCCATCACCGGTGCCATGGAAGTAGAGGTAGTCGTAGCCGCCACATCCGGCTCGACTGTCGGCCTTGCTTGCCACGGAGAAGTGGAAATCGCTAGTGCCACAATCAATTTTCTTGGGCTTGACGTCATTGCCTGTCGTCCGTTCGACGCGCACGCAATCGCCGATCGCGACGTCGTCGGAATCACTCACGTTGTCCTTGGTGGCAAAGACCGCCAGAGCGATGACGCCCGCCACGATCAGCACGCCGATGACGCCGAACACGCCCAGCAGGATCCAGAGCCACTTCAGACTGCTTTTCTTGGGCGGCGGGGTGAAGCCGCCCGCCGGATAGGCGGGGTACGGCGACTGGCCCGGCTGATACGGCTGGCCCTGCTGGTAAGGCTGGCCCGCCTGGTACGGCTGGCCTGTTTGATAGGGATCGTGAGGCTGCTGGCCACCTGGGTATGGCGGAGGGTTCGTCATGAATGGTCATGCTACTGCCGTCATCCCGTGCTGAGGCGTAGGTGTCTGATCGTTGCCCACGCGCGAGTCGAACATGCCCGGTAGAACACCGGGGACAGTCACTTCCAAGTGATTCTCACCGCGTGACCGGCTACCGGTAGCAGGCCCGCCACCCCTGTGTGCGCAGGACCGTGACATCGCAGTACGTCGCCTGCGGATAGTAGGGGCCCATGGTGAGGACGGGATTCGCTCCGGGCGCCTGGCCGGCCTGCACCGAAGACGGGTAGAAAGCCGACGACGGCAACATGTTTCGCAGAAAGACCACCTTGGTCGCAACGCTGGTGTCACCCCATCCGATGACCGTCACCGTCGGATCCGACGACGCGGTCATGTCCCGTGCGGCAGCGACCACGTAGGTATAGAAGCCGTCGGCGTCGAGGCGGGTCTGGAAGTCCGCCGCGCAGGCGACCACCGGATACGGGCTGACCGTGTCGTTCTGGCACATCGACCAATACCGCAGTGCCACACCGCCTTGCGCGGGCGATGCGCCCCTGCGGGTGTCGGGATAGCTCGGCGCCTTGCCGCGAATCACCGCAACCCGTCCGGGACGGTAGCTCAAGCCCGCACCGATGTACTTGTTGTCGCCGTTGGGAAACAGGCCCGACGTCGAGCGCGGGTTGACGAAAGTGGCCTCCGGAGTGCCGGCCGGGAAGGAGCCCGACGCGGCACCACCGATGGCACGATCAAACACCGCCGTCATCGCGGCCGCGACCGGGCCGGAGTAGTTGCGCGGGTTGAACGGCACCTCGCACGGCGGCAGGCGAACGTCCCTACCGCCGAGGTGCAGCGTGACCGTGGGTAGGTGGACGCCACCGCTGAGCGAGGCCGGGTCGTCTGGCACGTAGACCCGGACGATCAGGAACCCGACGGGCACACGCTGCTTACCGGCCGGCGGGAGTCCGCGAATCTCGTTGCGCGAGTGGTCTGCCGGACGATTCACCACTGTCGCCTGCCACGAACCCCCAGTCGTCGCACCCGCGATCGCAAACGGGTTGACGCCGGATGTGGGCCGAATCTGATTGTCCCGCAACGTGTCCACCGTATTGAAGTCGGTGCCGTAGGTGTTGAGCGAGAAATAGCGGGCGCTGGGATAGCGGCCGGCCAGGGAGATCGAGTCCCCCGCGCCGAGCGCGTACGGCAGCACCCAGTAGGTGGCGTTCACATCCGGAAAGGCGACGTTGAGATCGTCGCGGTTGGACATGATCTGCCATGCACATGCCGGGCCGGGCGCGGTACCCTGCGGGACGGGCACCGCACGAGCAGCCGACGACGCCAAAGCGGCGACCGCCACCACCGCCGACAATACGAAAAGCAACCGCAAGAGTGCCTTCATCAGAGGATTGTCGCCGTCGGCGGCAGCCCTGGTGGCCGTGTAGGTTCTCGCGATCGGTGTCAGTTTCTCAATTTCGTGTCAGTTGTCTGTCAGCGGCGTGTTGGTTTCTCATTTTCGTGTCAGCACGAGTGAAGCTATGTAGGTGCCGCGAAGCGGTGAGGTCGAGGTCAGGTACGTGCAGGGCAACGGTGGTCCTGTCGCGACGACGGTCGCCGCCGCGGATCCGCTACGAATAGTGCGCGGTTTGCCGGTTCGACGAGTGCGAAGTCATCCTCGACGGAGGCATTACGCGGGCTGGTTCTGGTCAGCGACCAATCGTGACCACGTGCTCTACGAGAGCCGGTTGGAGCTCGATCGGCTGTGGTTGGCCGACTTCGCTCCGGGGGTAATCCGGATGGCGGCGCAACCGATGTGGATGTGCGGCTCGGACGGGACGAGCACACGTAGGCACGTTCCCGACATGCTTCTCGAACATGCTGATGGTGGGTTCACGGTCGTGGACGTCAAACCGGAAGAGTTCGCCCGCCGCGAGGAGGCGGCGCAGGTATTCGCCTGGACTGGGCGGGTGTGCGCCTCGCGGGGTTGGTCGTACGAGGTGTGGACAGGCGCGGACCCGGTGGTGCTGGCGAATATCCGGACCATTGGCGCCGCGCGCAGAACGGGCTCGATAGATACCACGACCGTGGCGTGCATCGAGGCGGTCGCCGTGACCGGAATGACGATCGACGAGGTGGTCGCGGCCGCAGACACGCAGCGGGGCCGCATCGCTGTGCTGGCGAAGTTGTGGTTCAGGTCGTGGACGGCGGATCTTACGGTACCGCTGTCCGGGCAAACGGTCTTGACCTGGTGAGAGGACGACTTTATGACAGAAATCCTCGATCTCCGTCCTGGGATTCGGGTCTGGTTCGGGGGCGCCTCGTGGGAGGTCGTCGCCCTCTATGGTCTTGAGGTGACGCTCCGGTCAGGGCCGTCGTTGCAAAGGGTCGCGGTCACCGAAATCGCTGCCACGCTGTGGCAATGGCCCATAAGGACGACTCCTTCGATCCCACAGCGGTGGTGCTGTCGTCGCTGACGACGTCGCAGCGCCACAAGCTCGACGTCCGAGCCGGGCACGTGCGCAGCGCGCTCGCCGCGGTCAACGATGACGGGACCAACCTGGAGTCGGTGCTAGCGGCCAAGGCGAAGGAACTGGATGTCTCGGTGCGCACGCTCTACCGCTGGATCGCGGCTTCCGGGCATCGGGGGTCGCCGGGTTGGCCGACACCCGCATTCGCAGCCGATATGCAGTCGGCGTGGACCCGCGGTGGGACGCGACGTGTCTTCAGGTGCTGGACGACTATGTCGAGGCATCCACGCCGACCATGGGAGATGTCATCGACGCGGTTGTCCGCAAGTTGGAGGCAAGCTTCGGCCCGGGAACGGTGCCGCTGCCCAGTAAAGCCACTGCTTACCGGCGTCTGAAGGTGCTGGCGAAGGGACGGCATGCGTTCGGCAGTGCAAAGGGACGGCGGTCGGTGGCCGATCGTCCGACCGGTGTGTTCGGTCGGCTCCGTGCCACCCGGCCCGGCGAGTACGTGGTGCTCGACACCACGCCGCTGGATGTGTTTGCGATGGAGCCGATCACGATGCGCTGGGTCGGGGTGGAGTTGACGGTGGCTATGGACCTGTTCACCCGCTGCGTGCTCGGACTGCGGTTGACCCCGGTGTCGACGAAAGCGCAGGACGTCGCGAACGTGCTCCACCAATGCATCACCCCAGACCGCCAGCGGGACGACGGCGGGTGGCCGTATCACGGGTTCCGCGGAATCTGCTCGTCGGCACCGAGGAACCCGACGGCGTCTCCCAGCAGCGGGTCGGCGACCTCCCTGCCTGTTTACCGGAGGCGATCGTGGTCGATCACGGCAAGCAGTACCTGTCCGATCACGTGATCGGGGTCTGCGCGCGGCTCGGGATCACGGTCCAGCCGGCGATCCCGCACAAGCCGACCGACAAGCCCACGGTCGAGAGATTTTTCCGCACGCTACGCGAATCCGTGCTCCAGCACCTGCCCGCCTACAAGGGCCCGGATGTGTACTCCCGCGGAAAAGACGTCGAGGACAAGGCATTCTACTACGTCAGCGAACTCGAGCAGATCATCCGCGAGTGGGTCGGGTCGGTGTATCACCGCACCCAAGCACGACGGGTTGTGTGTGCCGGAGATCCCGCGGGCCGAGTTCTGCCCGGCCGAGATGTTCGAGATCGGGGTCGCGAAATTCGGGTGCCTGCTGTTACCGAGCAGCCCGGACTTGGCGTACGAGTTCCTCGATGTGCGGTGGCGGATGATCCACCACTACGGGGTGGAGGTCGACGGGCTGCGCTACGACGGTGCCGGGCTGAACCTGTATCGCGGCACCCGGTCCCCGTACGGCGGTGTGCACGCCGGTAAGTGGCCGATCTTCGTCGACTCCCACGACGTCCGGCACGCCTACTTCCAAGATCCGGACACCAACGCCTGGCACCAACTGGTGTGGGAACACGGGGCGTGCCTGAACCAGCCGTTCAGCGCCGATGCCGTCGACTACGCCAAACGCGTCAGCATCCGCGAGCACCGCCACCTCGATCCGCACCGCGCCGTGCAGGACCTGCTGCTCGCGTGGAGCCGGGAGGAAGTCGAGACCCGCCGCGACCGCAGCCTGGCCCGGCGGCTCAGCGCGCAGCGGCCCACCCTCGACGGCGAACGGACGTCCGGTGCCGCGCCGGACGGCGAATCCGTGCGGGAGGACGCGTCGCTGCCCGGGGTCATCGATCTGCTCGAGCACCTCGCCCAACGCTCGACGAGCCCGGTCGAGCTTCCCGACGACCTGGACGTGTTCGAGCAGTACTACGCGCAGCGGCCGGACGAGGAGGTATTCGGGGTGTTCGACGAGTGAACCGATGGGCACGATGGTTGGCGGACAACGGCACCGCCCGCTACCAACTCTCCCGCAAGAAGGGATGGGATGCGTTCGTGCACTCCGCACCGCGCGAGTCGTTCGACGTCCTCACCCGCACCGAAATGACCCGGCTCAGCGGTGAGGAACGGGAGGACTACAACGAGGCCCGGATGGTGTGGAACGCGAACCTGCCGACGATCAAGACCAGCCAGCTGACCGCCGCGTACTCGGTGATCGATCAGGTCCTGGCCTCCGGGCGGCGGGACGGGGACAAGCTGCGCGGGTCGGTGGTGATCGACGCCGAACCCGGTTTGGGGAAGACGACCATCGCCACCCGGTACGCCCGCGACTTCCACCGCCGCGCCTACCGCCGGGAGGGCCCGGTCACCTTAGGTGGCTCTCCGCATTTGAGCGGGGCGTGTGCTGATTTCATGCTGCTGGTCTCTGCCCTCGGGTGAGGGCGATGTGGACCATGATGCGCCTTCGGTAGTTGTCCATGTTGGTGAAGCCGCATCCGACACGCTTGGTTTGCTTGATGATCCGGTTGAAGCCCTCGGTGCGGGCGTTGGTCACGTCCTCGGTGAGCGCGACGAGCACCGCTGGCCACCAGGTGTCGATCGTGGTCGCCAGGCGGCTGGTTTCCTCCATGTCGGCGCGGGCGGCGGCGTCGTAGAAGTCGTACAGCCTGCGCCGGATCTGGTGCGGCTGGTGTTCGGCCAGCAGCAGGCGCAGGCGTTCCTTGACGGCATGCGCGGCGGCCGTGCAGTTGCCGGGTGATCCGTTGACGGACCTGGGTGACCATGAGGTTGGCGAGGGCGACGAGATGCCACTTGTCGACTGCGATCCGCGCGTCCGGCAGGGCGGTGCGGATCGATCCCGGATCGACAGGTACAACAGCGCCCGCCCGCACACCCGCCTCGGCAACGCCCCACCCGCCGAGTACGAGGCAGCGCACTGCGCTGAGCCCACCAAGTCATCGCGACCGGCAATGACACCTGCATAGACGTGGCATCAACGCGTAGATGTTTCAGTTTCTTCTGTGCTGGGGCTGTGTCAGGTGCTGGACCGGGTGTAGGCAGCGGCGCGCACCACATCGTCGTCCTCCAGTCCAGCTCCTATTGCTCCGCCCACGGTGGCCAGGCTGGCGGTGAGCCAGCTGATCTTCGCGTAGTCCAAAGCGTTCACTGGGTGACCGGCGATACCGGCCAGTACCTGCTCGTCGATGAGCAGCAGCGCGCCGACCCAGGACAGGATGAATAAGCCGAGGTAGAACACCACAACCCCGATGGCCACGGTCGCGGTGGTGGCCAAATTGAACAGGATCACCTGCTCACGTTGGGCTCGCCGCCGCGGGCGCTCCCACAAGTCGGCTCCCAGGATCAGGGTGGCACCCACCGCCCCGATCGCCATCACCGCCAGCAGGACCAGGCGCACCGGCCCGTAGGCCATGGCCAGTACCCATAGGTCCGAGGCCACCAATGTCAGCATGCCGGTGGCCACTGCCCCGACCAGCGCCCGGGAGAGCCGGGCCACGAAGGCCCAAGGCTGGTTGGCGCGGATCATGCCCAGCAGCAACCGCACGTTGCCGCTCAGCACTCGGGCCGTGAACTGCACGACGTTGTCGTCCGGGCGTTCGTCGAGATCGGTGGACAGCTGGTGGGCTCTTCGAGCAAGATCCCGCTGGGCGTTGGGGTCTTCGGCGTCGTAGCCCAGGAGCTGCCCGACCACGTGCACGGTGGTCTCTTGCACCTTCTGCCGCACGTGCACGGGTCCCAGGGTTGGGACGGAGACCAGTCCTACCCCGTGCACGGGGCTGAGCTGGGTGAGCACCGGACGTCGGCCGGTCTTCAGGGGGATCTCGGTGAGCACCACGGCCAAATCCCAGTTCTCCTCCAGCACGCGGTTTCGGGCCGCCTCCAGCAGGTCCAAGGTCTCGGTGGGTGGATCGACCAGCCGGTCTTCGGCCATCTTCAGTTGCCAGCGCACTCCCGGATACCGCTGCACCAAAATCTTGCGCACCGAGGTGGTGACCTCGGGGCCGAGCACCGCACTCAGGGATGGTGAGACCACCAGGCCGATGAGCAGCTCGGCATCGGAAGGGGGTTCGGCAGGATCGGCGGTGGATCGGCAACGCTTAGCAGTCACCGCTCCATGGTGAGGCAACCACGGGCCGATTGCCACTGGCTCGATGGAGCCCCAAGGTTTCGTGCAGCACCGCGGGCCGGATTCGGTGGTCGCCTCGATCCCGGAAAGAGCGGTGCTGCTCACTGCGAAATCCTCTCCCCGCCGACGCCGCCAGCGCGAAGACATCACAGCCAGCGGGCCCGGGACCTGCCGGTGTCGAGGACGGCTTCTCGATGATGCTGCAGTGACGGATCGGTTGAAGTGCTTCGGCGGTGTGGGAGCAGTGATCAGCGTGGGGCCGGTCGATTCCGTTCGGACAGGTGATGCATCGACTGCCCAGCGGCAGGTGCGGTACTGATGCGGGGGTACCCGGTGCAGGGGTGTCAAGGCCCAGCTCCGAAGACGGCAAGCCGGGCACGTGAAAGGCGAATTATGGCCCGCCGCAACCCGAGCGGGAAGGCATGTGTGGCACGAGGCGCCGAAGACGGGCCGGGCGTTTACTGCAGAGATAAAAGGTGGGCATCAGCGGTTGCCGGTGGCGTTCGTCCCGCTCAGCGCCGGCATCACGTTGAAGGGTCTGAACCAGCAGATCCTGCGGTTCTACGGCCACCCCGCCATCGACCGGGCGTCGACCTCCAAGCTGGGTGCGTTGGCCGTCGACTGTGTCACCAGCTGCGAAACCCGGTTGGTCGTGCTCGACGACCTGCACTTCGTGGACTTCAAGCATCGCAACGGCATCGAGGTGTCCAACCACCTCAAGGGTCTGGCCAACGAGATGGCGGCGACGTTCGTCTACGTCGGAGTTCAGCTCGCCGAGAAGCGGTTCTTCGATGAAGGGCAGCTCGGGGAACAGGCCGCCTACGCGCAGACCAGCCGCCGTGCCACCCGCTGCCCGGTCGCCCCGTTCGCGGTCGATACCGATCCGGGGCTGCGGAGTTGGATCAGCCTGCTCCGCACGTTGGAGGGGCACATCAAGTTGGCCGACGCCCACGAGGGGATGCTCGTCGTGCAGGCGAAGGTGTTGCACCGGCGCACCCAGGGCCGGATAGCGTCGCTGACCAACCTCATCGACCGCGTCTGCTACCTGGCGATCGCCTCCGGCTCCGAGACGATCACCCCGGAGTTGATCGCCGCGACCACCATCGACAATGCCGGCGAATCCGCCGCCCGCACGGCCTGACCCACACCTTCCACCGCGCCCCCGGCGGCGCGGCTGAGGCCGATTCCCGGCGGTTACGACATCGACCGCTGGCCGATCACCGTCCCGATCCGCCCCGGCGAGGCCATCCCCGGATGGCTGCTGCATTTCGCCTCCCGGTACCAGCTGTCTCCGGCGCAGTTGTTGCGGGAGTTCGGCTTCACTTCCCGGCCCGCCACCGTCGACCGTGTACTGGACCAGGTCGCCGAGTGCTCGCGGGAGATCACCTGGTGCCTCGGCCTCGCGCCGCGGGCCTTGTCGCCGGCATTGTGTGGTTGGCCGGCCGAGGCCTCGCTCGGCCGCTACCTCGCGCACCGCCGCGGGATCCGGCACCACTTCAGCGGGTCCCGGTTTTGTCCACGGTGTCTCGCCGAGCCGGACTGCATCTGGCAGAGGCAATGGGCGCACCCGTTGCTTCCGATCTGCCTGCGGCACCGACTGCGGTTGCAGACCCGGTGTCCCGGTTGCGGGCAGGTGCCATTCTCCGACACCACCTGGCTCGGCAGCCACGGCCCGCCATGGCACTGCCCCCAACGGTGTCCGCGCGAGAGCGCCGATCGGAAGGTGCGTCCGTTCTGCCGGCACGACTTGCGCGACGCCACCGTAATCGAGGCCAACGACGACCTGTGCACGGCTCAGCGGTATCTGACCGCGCTGGCCGAGGCCACCGACATCGACGATCCCACCTCCCGATACGACAGGACGGCCGCGACGACCCGATTCGAGGCCTTCTGCGACCTCGCCGCCGACAAAGTCGGCATCGAGGCCTCGTCACCCTCGGCGCCCATCAGGAGCGTCAGCAAATCCGATGAGCACAGGACAGTCCACCCAGTTCGTGGCTGACCCGAAGTTGAAGTTGGTATTCCCAATTTTGTGTCCCAAGGACACGCGGACGGTAATGCTCCTCAACGCCTGCGATACCCGCAACGCTGCGGGCCGGACCGCCCGCAACACAGATCCCGCCCGCCCCGTTTTGGTCGTTCTTGGAATAGTCGTTCAGCTGGCGGGGCGGTCTGTCACTGTGACCGAGATCTGCTGGGTCTCGCCACCGCGGAGCACGGTCAAATCGACTCGATCGCCCGGGTCGAGGGCACGGAGCGCCGCGATGAAGTCCTCCGCCGACTCGATGTCGTGGCCGTTGACCGCGGTGATGACATCGCCCGGCCGGATACCCGCCGTCGCAGCCGGACCGAGCGGGACGACCTCGAGGACGACGGCACCGCTGGTGCGGTCGACTGCCAGTTGTTCGGCGATCTGCGGGCTCAGCGTGCCGGGCTGAATGCCGACGTACGCATGCCGGGCAGTTCCCGAGGCCAGCAGTTGGTCTGCGACGTCGACGACATTCGCCGCGGGGATGGCGAAGCCCAGAGCCACCGCACCCGCCGACGGGGGAATGTAGGCCTGGCTCATCCCCACGACCCGCCCTTGTCCGTCGATCAGGGCACCCCCGGAGTTACCCGGCGAGATCGCGGCGTCGGTCTGGATCAGGTCGACCAGCGGCGCCCCGGTGGAAGCCGACCCGGGGATCTGACGGTGCAATCCTGAGATGATGCCCGAGGTGACCGTGGCCTCGAACCCCAGCGGACTGCCCACGACTACGGCGAGCGCGCCGACCTCTGGCAACGCTGTCTCGAACGTCGCCGCAGTCAGATCCGTGCGGTCCGCTTGAAGGACCGCGACGTCGGTCACACGATCGACGGCCCGCACGTTCGCGGACACCTGTTGCCCGTCCGCGAAGGCCACACTCACCTGCCGGGCACCCTCGACCACGTGGGCGTTGGTGACGACGGTGCCGTCGGTCTTGTAGACGATGCCGCTGCCCACACCGGACCCGGTAAGCACGGTGACAACCGAGGCCTCCACCTGCCGGACCAGTGCCGGCAGGTCTACGGCAGGTCCCGCTGAGGGCGTCGAGGTGGTGGGAGCCGAGGCGCCGCATCCCGCGAGGAGGAGGACCACGATCGCGACCAGCGGCACCCAGATCGAGGAACGTACGGTCGACGGTACGCGCATCAGCCACCACCTCCGTGAGGAATCGGTCTCCTACTTGCACCTGCCGCGAGCGGGCCCACCCGATCAACATACCCCCGGCGGCGCCCGAGACCGGTCACCGAACCGCTTCGATGCACCCAGGCAACCGGCATCGACGAACGGCAGCGCGCATGCTCCACCACTGAGGGCCGAGATGCTTCGTATCTTGTTGCGCTGCCAACTTTTCATACAATTCTAATCTGGAGCGTCTCCGATTCGGTTGCCGCCCAGTGGAATCCGGTGGGCATGGCTCCAGTGGATGGATAAACCGACCGTTCGGAAAATGGATTTCTCCCGCCGGTTCTCTCGGCGCCAGGAACTTGTCGTTCCGCCATCGAGCACCTGCTCCTGTACGTGAGCATGAAGGAACGGCTATTGCCAGCGTGTCAGCGACTGTACTGTCATTGCGGAATTCGCTTCCCGCTTTCGACTTGTGCGGGCCTTGCCACTCACCGCGTCGGCTGCGATGATGACTGCATCGGGAGTTCTACTCGTGGACGCACCGCAGTAGTGGCCGGTACCCGGAGTTGCGTGTACCGGTCGCCTCGAGCGGGTTCCGGCGGACATCTATGCCCAGGGCAGGTATGGACGCCATTGCGCCTCTATTGTCGACGCCCGATAGGCGAATTTGCGTCGACCCCCGACAAGGGTTAGCGTCATTTCAGTGATTGCAAGCCAGGACTGTCGATAGGCGAATTGTGTTGACAGCCCGAAGGCGGATGAAGAACTCGCATTGCGGTTGGGCCGTTCGTGAGCCCAACCGGTTGACCGACGGCCGGGCCGTAGGCTCGGCGAAACCCCGCAACATCGACGCCGAGGGGGCGTGATGTCAGAGTCCAGTGGCGGAACCTCCGCCGTAAGTCCACACCCACCTGCTCGCCAGGTGATTGCGACATTCGACACCTATGCCGACGCCGAGAGCGCCGTCGACTACCTCTCCGACCAGCATTTCACGGTAGACAAACTGGCCATCGTCGGTCGCGACATCGAGCTGGTCGAGCAGATCGTCGGCCGATTGAACTACGGCTGGGCCGCTCTGCGCGGCGCCGCCGCGGGCGCGCTGACGGGTGCGCTGTTCGGCTGGATCTTCGGGTTACTCGATTGGGTCCAGCCGCTGCTCACGGGCCTCGCGCTCGCCTTCTACGGGTTAGTATTCGGTGCCGTTGTGGGCGCCCTGCTCGGCCTGCTCATGTATGCGCTGCAGGGCGGCCGGCGCGACTTCACCTCAATCCAGTCATTACAACCACGTCACTACGAAGTCCTCGCCGATGTCGAGGTCGCGGACGAAGCCGTCCGCTTGCTCACCGGCCGGACCGATCGAAAGGAATGAGTCATGGCGACTGCTGTGGGTATAGACCTGGGCACCACCAACTCGGTCATCGCAAGCTGGCAAGGCGGCGAGCCGGTGGTGATCTCCAATGTCGAGGGAGCGCGGACGACGCCGTCGGTGGTGGCGTTCACCGAGAGCGGCGAGCGCCTGGTGGGTCAGCTTGCCCGACGGCAGGCGATCCTGAACCCGAAGGGCACGATCTACTCGGCGAAACGCTTCATCGGACGTCATTACGACGAGATCTCCGAGGAGGCCAAAGCGGTCAGCTTCGACGTCGTGCCGGGTGACAACGGTGAGGCCCGATTCGACGTGCGGGGAAAGAAGTACGCACCGGAGGAGATCAGTGCCCTCGTGCTGCGCAAGCTCGTCGACGACGCGAGCAAGTTCCTCGGTGAGAAGGTCAAGGAAGCGGTCATCACCGTTCCGGCCTACTTCAACGACGCGCAGCGCAACGCCACCAAAGACGCCGGCCGGATCGCTGGCCTCGAGGTCCTGCGGATCATCAACGAGCCGACCGCTGCGGCACTGGCTTACGGCATGGACAAGCAGACCCACGAGACCGTACTGGTCTTCGACCTCGGCGGCGGCACCTTCGATGTGAGTCTGCTCGATGTCGGCGAGGGAGTAGTCGAGGTTCGTTCGACGGCCGGCGACTCCCACCTCGGCGGCGACGACTTCGACCGACGCCTGGTGGACTACCTTGCCGACGAGTTCCAGCGTGCGGAGAACATCGATCTGCGCAAGGATGCGCAGGCATTGCAGCGCCTCTTCGAGGCCGCGGAGAAAGCCAAGGTCGAGTTGTCCTCGGTAACTCAAGCCCAGGTCAACTTGCCCTTCGTCACCGCAGACGCGAACGGTCCCAAACACCTCACCACCACGATCATGCGATCGAAGTTCGAGGATCTGACGGCAGATCTGGTGGAACGCTGCCTCGGTCCGGTAAAGCAGGCAATGAGTGACGCCAAGATCACCGCCAACGACATCGACGAGGTGATCCTGGTCGGTGGTTCGACACGCATTCCGGCGGTACAGGCACTCGTTCGCCGGCTCACCGGCGGTAAGGACCCCCACATGGGCGTCAACCCGGACGAGGTCGTGGCGCTCGGTGCCGCAGTCCAGGCGGGCGTGCTCAAAGGTGAGGTCTCCGACGTACTGTTGCTCGACGTCACCCCGCTGTCCCTCGGCGTCGAGACGCAGGGCGGGGTGATGACCAAGATCATCGAGCGCAATACGACGATCCCGGCCCGGCGCAGCGAAGTGTTCTCCACGGCGGAAGACAATCAGTCCGCCGTGGACGTGGTGGTGCTGCAGGGCGAACGCGAGCGGGCCGCCGACAACCGGGTGCTCGGACGGTTCCGGCTGGAAGACATCCGCCCCGCGCCACGTGGCGAGGCCCAGGTCGAAGTCACTTTCGATATCGACGCTAACGGCATCCTCAACGTCACCGCCCGCGACAAGGACACCGGCAAGGAGCAGAGCATCACGATCAGTGAGCAGGGCAACCTGGACCAGAGTGAGGTCGAGCGCATGCTTGCGGAGGCCGAACGGAACCGGGGTGAGGACGAGGAGCTGCGCAAGGCGGTCGACGCACGCAACGCGCTCGATTCGGTTGCCTACCAGGTGGAACGGCGACTCGCCGAACTCGGTGACAGTGCGCCCCCGCACGACAAGGCGCGTGCCGAGATGCTGATCGCCGACGCCAGGAAGGCTGTGAAAGACGGTGCTTCACCCGCGGAGATAGAGCCCCTGACCTCGGAGCTGCAGCAGCTGCTCTACGGGCTCGCGCCGGTCCAAGCCGGCGGCGGCGACGGACACCAGGCCGGCGGCGCAGAGGCTGCGTCGTCGGATGATGACGACGTGATCGACGCCGAGTTCGATCGAAGCTGAGGCACACGATGGAGAGGTCTGCTGATCATTCGACGACCGAGCCGGCTACCGACGGTACCGACGGGGATCAGACCGAGACGGCGCCTGATCGCACCGACACGGGGGCCGAGTTGGCTCAACTCGAGGACCGCTGGCGCAGGGCCGTCGCAGATCTGGACAACCTGCGCAAGCGGTATTCCAAGGATCTGGATCGTGAACGCGCCGCGGAGGTGGCGAAGGTTTCCGCGGCGTGGCTGCCGGTACTGGACAATTTGGAGCTTGCGCTGGCCCATGCGGGCAGCGATCCTCAGGCCGTCGTCGAGGGTGTGAAGGCGATCCGGGATCAGGCGGTGCAGATACTGTCACGGTTCGGCTTCGAGCGCCACGACGAGGTCGGTGTGCCGTTCTCCCCGGAGCTCCACGAAGTGGTCAGTGTGGTGACCCAACCCGACCTTCCCTCCGGAACCGTGATCGAGGTCTTGCGCCCGGGCTATGGAGAGGACGGGCGGCAGTTGCGTCCCGCCGCGGTGGTCGTCAGCCGCCCCGAGGGGTGAGCACCGATGGCGCGTGACTACTACGAACGCCCCGAGGGGTGAGCACCGATGGCGCGTGACTACTACGAAGTGCTCGGGGTTTCTCGGGGCGCCGGCACCGACGAAATCCAGCAGGCCTACCGCAAATTGGCCCGCAAGTATCACCCCGACGTGAACAAGGACCCCACTGCGGAGGACAAGTTCAAGGAGGCCAACGAGGCCTACCAGGTGTTGTCCGACCCGGACACCCGGAAACGCTACGACCGGTTCGGCGCCGACTTCCGGCGTGTGCCCGAGGACTACGACGAACGGGTCCGGGCAAGCGCCGGTGGGTACGGCGGCGGGTTCGGCGGCGGCGGGTACGGCGGTGGCGGGGGCAGACGGGTGCACTTCGGTCGCGGTGTCGGTGGCGAGGGCGGCGTCGACTTCGAGGACCTCTTCGGGCAGATGTTCGGCGGCGGTGGCGGGTACGGGCCGATTCCCGGCGCCGATCAGGAAGCGGAACTGGAACTGACCTTGGAAGAGGCGTATCGGGGCGGCAAACGCACTCTCAGACTGGACGGACGGCAGTACGACGTCGACATTCCGGCCGGTGTCCTGGACGGCCAGCGAATCCGGCTGGCCGGGCAAGGCGGCCGGGGCAACGGCGACGCGCCGCCCGGGGATCTGTACCTCGTGGTGCGGATCAAGCCGCATCCCCGGTTCCGCGTCCAGGGCCGGGACATCTACGTCGACCTGCCCGTATCGCCCTGGGAGGCGGTCCTCGGGTCCACCGTCGTCGTTCCCACCCCGGGCGGCGAGGCGAAAGTCAAAGTGGTGCCGGGCTCGTCGACGGGAAGGAAGCTCCGCCTGCGCGGAGAAGGAATGCCCAATCCGCGCGGCGCCAACGGCAACCTCTACGCCGAAATCAAGGTGATGGTGCCGCCGAAACCGACAGCACGTGAACGCGAGCTGTTCGAACAGTTGGCCGCCGAATCGAACTTCGATCCGAGGAAACAGCCATGAGCACCCCCACCCCGGGCACCCAGTACATATTGGTTCGCCGTACCGGAATGTCGCTGGATGTCTTCGCCGAACGTACCGGGCTGCACCCCGACCTGACACGAAAGCTTGTGGCTCTCGGCCTGCTCGACGCACGCCGCGACCCCGGCGGCGAAATATTGTTCGAACCGTCAGCAGTGGCCCACGCTGCCCGCATCCAACGGTTACGGACGGGCCTGGGCCTGAACTACTCGGCAATCGGGCTCGTGCTCGATCTGCTGGATCGAATCGAGAAACTCGAAGCAGCGTCCCACGGAAGGAAGACACCCCCATGGACACCGGCAGTCTGACTGAAAAGTCACGAGAAGCCCTGCAGGAAGCCCAGAACGTCGCGACCAGAATGGGTCACACCGAGGTCGACGGAGAGCACCTGCTGCTCGCGTTGGTCGATCAGCAGGAAGGGTTGGTACCGCGACTGCTCGAGCAGGCCGGTGCGAACGTCGATGCCCTGCGATCCGATCTGGAACGTGAACTGTCGCGTAGGCCGAAGGTCAGCGGCCCCGGTGCGACGCCCGGTCAGGTGATGATCACCCAGCGCCTGGCCAAGCTGCTCGACGCCGCGGAACGGGAGGCGAAGCGACTCAAGGATTCCTACGTGTCGGTGGAGCATCTCGTGATGGCCCTCTCCGAGGAGGGGTCGACCAGTGCAGCCGGACGGGTTCTCACCAGCCATGGGGTCACACGAGAGACCTTCCTCGCCGCCTTGACCACAGTGCGCGGCAACCAGCGCGTCACCTCGGCCACCCCGGAGGGGGCGTACGAGGCGCTCGAGAAGTACGGACGCGACCTCGTCTCCGAGGGGCGGGCAGGCAAACTCGATCCGGTCATCGGGCGAGATGCCGAGATCCGCAGGGTAACGCAGATCCTGAGCCGGAAGACGAAGAACAATCCGGTGCTGATCGGCGACCCCGGCGTCGGCAAGACCGCGATCGTCGAGGGACTCGCCCAGCGGATCGTCCGCGGCGACGTGCCCGAGGGCCTGCGCGACAAGACGATCTTCTCGCTCGACATGGGTTCCCTGGTGGCCGGTGCGAAGTACCGCGGCGAGTTCGAGGAACGGCTACAGGCGGTGCTGTCCGAGGTGAAAGCGGCCGAGGGGCGCATCCTGTTGTTCGTCGACGAGTTACACACCGTCGTCGGCGCAGGATCGGTCGGCGGCGAGGGATCTCTCGACGCCGGCAACATGCTCAAACCGATGCTCGCCCGCGGCGAACTGCACATGATCGGTGCCACCACTCTCGACGAGTATCGCAAGCACATCGAATCCGATGCAGCATTGGAGCGTCGATTCCAGACCGTGCTCGTCGACGAGCCCAGCATCGAGGATGCAATCTCGATTCTGCGCGGACTTCGAGAACGCCTCGAGGTGTTTCACGGCGTGAAGATCCAGGACGGCGCACTGGTGGCCGCCGTGACCCTCTCGCACCGGTACATCACCGACCGTTTCCTTCCGGACAAGGCGATCGACCTGGTAGATGAAGCGTGCGCCCGGCTACGAACCGAAATCGATTCGATGCCCGCCGAACTCGACGAGCTCACCCGGAAGGTGACCCGGCTGGAGATCGAAGAGGCCGCGCTGTCCAAGGAAACGGACGCGGCCAGCAAGACGCGCCTCGAGGAGTTGCGTAGAGAGCTGGCCGATCTGCGGGCCGAGGCCGACGCCCGGCACGCTCAGTGGGAGGCGGAGCGCCAAGCGATCCGTCGGGTGCAGGAGCTGCGGGGAGAGCTGGAACGATTGCGACACGAGGCCGAGGAGGCCGAACGCAATTACGACCTCAATCGGGCCGCCGAGTTGCGGTACGGCGAGATCACCGCGCTGGAGCGCAGGCTCGAGGCGGCGGAGGAGCAATTGGCTACCAGGCAGGGCCGGAATCCGTTGCTGCGCGAGGTGGTCACCGAAGACGAGATCGCAGAGATCGTGGCCGCATGGACGGGTATCCCGGTCGCTCGACTGCAGGAAGGCGAGCGGGAGAAGCTGTTGAAGCTCGACGAGATCCTGCACGAGAGGGTCGTCGGTCAGGACGAGGCGGTGCAACTGGTCGCAGACGCGGTGATCCGGGCGAGGTCCGGCATCCGTGATCCGCGCCGGCCGATCGGTTCGTTCATCTTCCTGGGACCGACAGGTGTGGGGAAGACCGAGCTCGCAAAGACGCTGGCCAGTGCCCTCTTCGACAGCGAAGACAACATGGTGCGCCTGGATATGAGCGAGTACCAGGAGCGGCACACGGTGAGTAGGCTCATCGGTGCGCCCCCCGGGTACGTCGGGTATGACGAGGGGGGTCAGCTCACTGAGGCGGTGCGTCGCAAGCCGTACTCCGTGGTGCTCTTCGACGAGATCGAGAAGGCCCATGCCGACGTCTTCAATACCCTGCTGCAGGTGCTCGATGACGGCCGGATCACCGATTCTCAAGGCAGGCAGGTCGATTTCCGGAACACGGTGATCATCATGACCTCCAACATCGGATCCCAGCATCTCCTCGAGGGAGTCACAGCCGACGGCGAGATCGAGCCGGACGCCCGGGAGCGGGTGCTGGCGGAACTGCGCGGGCACTTCCGTCCCGAGTTCCTCAACCGGGTCGACGACATCGTGTTGTTCACCCCGCTCACGCTGCCCCAGATCGAGCACATCGTCGAGCTGCAGCTCGCCGATCTTCGGAACAGGTTGTCGGAGAGACAGATACACCTGGATATCACGCCGGAAGCACGCCGGCTCATCGCCGAACGCGGTTTCGACCCGGTCTACGGTGCACGACCCCTGCGCAGGTATATCGCCCATGAGGTCGAAACCAGGATAGGTCGTGCGCTGTTGCGCGGCGAAATCGAACCGGGCGGCACCATCAGTGTCACGGTGGACGGCGGCGAGCTCGCCGTCGCATATACGGGACCCGCCATCGCGGCCTGAGAAGAGGTGTCGTCATGGGATCCGACAAGGTGAAGTGCCCACACTGCGGCAAGGTCAACAAGGTGCCGGCGGCCGGGGACGGGAGACCCCGCTGCGGGAACTGCCACGAGCCGCTGCCCTGGATCGCCTCGGCAGGGGACGGCGACTTCGCGGAGGTCGCCGAGAAATCCTCGGTGCCTGTACTCGTTGACCTCTGGGCGACGTGGTGCGCTCCGTGCCGCATGGTCAGCCCCGCGCTCGAGCAGCTCGCCACAGAACGCGCAGGTCAGATCAAGCTGGTCAAGGTCGACGTGGACGCTGCGCCCCAGACGGCCGAACGGTTCACCGTCCGCGCCGTACCGACTCTGCTGGTGATGGACCGAGGTGAGGTACTCGCTCGTCAGGCGGGCGCAGCTCCGGTACCCCAGCTGCGCACGTGGCTCGATCAGGCGCTCTCGGAAAATGCAGGCAAGGAGGCGAAGCCATGACCTCGGTCCATGCCGACCCGCACGTGACCGCGATCCGGGCCGTGGTGCCCCGCACTCCACAGGGTTGCGAGGAATGTCTTCGCCTCGGCACCCCGTGGGTACATCTGAGGCTGTGCCTGACGTGCGGACACGTCGGTTGCTGCGACTCCTCGCCGGGCAAGCACGCGAGCGCACACGCTCACACCATCGGCCATCCGATCGTCCAGTCGATGGAACCCGGTGAAGATTGGCGCTGGTGTTATGTCGACCAGAACTTCGTCTGAGGACGCCCCACGCCTCGGCGACGGTCAGCTCGTCGACGACGAGACCCCGGATACAGTCGGAGCATTCCCGCGGCTGACGGACGACCAGATCACGACGCTCGAGGTCGGTGGCACGCGTCGATCGGTTCACGCCGGCGAGGTGCTGATCCGAGCGGGCGCGCCCAGCAACGACTTCTTCGTCATCCTCACCGGCAAGGTCGCGGTCATCGACGAGGGCGCCGAGGACGGCGAACGCCGGATACTGCGCGTGCACGGTCCGGGCCGATTCCTGGGCGAGCTCGGACTGCTGGAAGGCCAGGTGGCGTTCTTCACCGCCGAAGCGATCGAGAACGGCGAGGTCCTCGTCGTCCCGGCCGAGCGGGTGCGCGAGCTCGTCGCCCACGACCTCGTGCTCAGCGATCTGATCCTGCGCGCCTACCTGATCCGCCGGCACCTGCTGATCGGGCTCGGCGCGGGGTTCCGGATCATCGGCTCCTGCTATTCCCCGGACACGTTGCGGCTTCGCGAATTCGCCATACGAAACCGGCTGCCCCACAGGTGGATCGATCTGGAGCAAGACGAACGGGCGGAGCAGCTGCTGCAAAGCCTGGGTGTCGCCCCAGAGGACACTCCCGTCGTGATCTGGCACGGCGAGAAAGTGCTGCGCAATCCGACGAACGCCGAACTCGCCCGCATCGTCGGGCTCCCGGTCCCGGACTCGGTCCCGGACGCAGCCCCGGACGTGTGCGACCTCGTCGTCGTAGGTGCCGGACCGGCGGGTCTGGCCGCGTCCGTGTACGGCTCATCCGACGGGTTGAACACGGTGACACTGGAGTCGATCGCTGCAGGTGGGCAGGCTAGCACCTCCTCCCGGATCGAGAACTACCTGGGCTTCCCGGCGGGGATCTCCGGCGCCGAATTGGCCGAGCGCGCCCTAATCCAGGCCGGGAAATTCGGTACCCGCCTTCTCGTGTCGGCGGAGGTGACCGGTTTGGGATCCGAGGGCGGGCACCATGTGCTCCGGCTGGCGGACGGCGGCGAGATCCGCGCCCGGGCGGTCGTGCTCGCCACCGGGGCGCGATATCGCAAGTTGGAGGTTCCGGGAATCGAGGCACTGGAGGGGAGAAGCGTGTATTACGCCGCAACCCATCAGGAAGCGCGGCTGTGCGGCACCGACCCTGTAGCCATCGTCGGCGGCGGAAACTCCGCCGGCCAGGCCACCGTCTTCCTCGCAGACCATGTCTCCCACGTTCACCTCCTCATCCGCGGCCACGACCTCGGAAAGAGCATGTCCCGATACCTGGTCGACCAGATCGAACGGCATCCGCGGGTGACCGTGCACCGGAACACCGAGATTCGTCAGGTCCACGGCGACAAGCACCTCGAAGAGATTGCAATCGAGGACAATCGCACGGGCGACAAGGCCAGGATCCGGGTGCACGCTCTGTTCGTCTTCATCGGGGCGATGCCGCATACCGGGTGGCTGACCGACGCGATCGCGCTCGACGATCACGGCTTCGTCCTCACCGGCATGGACGCCGTCCCCGTCCGTGAGGACGGCAACCAGAGAATCGACGCCCCGCCGTCGAGAACACTCGAAACGAGCCGGGCCGGTCTGTTCGCAGCGGGTGACGTCCGCAGCGGCTCGGTGAAACGGGTCGCATCTGCTGTCGGTGAAGGAGCGATGGCGGTACGCCAAATCCATGAATACTTCGAGAGGAGCTGACGACATGCCAGTGATGGGCACTGCAAAATTCCAGCGGTTCTTCCGGGCAGCGGCCGGACTACAGGTCGACCGGAACGACCTCAAACGCTATACGGATTTCATCGACGACAAGATCTACGACCTGATCCTCATCGGCAAGGCCTCGGCAAAGGCAAACCTGCGGGACGTGATCGAACCGTGGGACCTGCCGATCACCAAGGGGCTGCAGGAGAGCATCCACCGGTTCGAGAAGCTGGACGAGGAGATCGAACTACAACCTCTGCTCGACCAACTGGCGGCCCGGCCATCCTTGGACGTGGCTCTCTCCGAGGAGACCGAGCAACGACTGCCGCTGATCGCCGGAGGCCTGAGCGTGGCGCTGGCGCATACCTTCGTCACGGTCGAGCCGGACCGCAAGAACCCCGGGACCGCCGAGTGGAACGTCGCCCTCGACATCTTCCATCAACTCCTCTGAACCCAGCCAGCGACCGGGCACTGATGGCGGACAAACGTGCCAGACACATCGAGGACGATGTGATCTGGCCGAGATACAAAGGCGGAATGGACCGCTACTCACAAACAACATCTCGTAGATGAAGACGATCAACATCCACGTATCGGTCTTCCCGTTACCTTCTTCGTAGCCCTGCAACACAGGGCGACGGTCGCCAAGTTCGGTATGACTTCTTGCCCCTGTCACTCGAATGATCCGGGGGGTGATGTCGCCGAACCTGGTGACGTCGATGGACCGCTGATAGGGACACGGCCGCCTGCTGTGCCGGGGCATCGGGCAGGTCTCCTCGTAACGTGGGTGCCGGGTATCGACGTCGGATCGGTGACCGTCCGGAGCGGAACGAAAGGCGCGCTTCATGGACCCCACCTACGCCGTGTTCTGCGGCATCGACGTGGGAAAAGGCGAACACCACGCCGTCGGACTCGACCCCGTCGGCACTCGACTGTTCGACAAAGCGGCTCTTCCTGATTCAGAGTGCGTCGGGGTGTTCTGCCAGGCCGCCGGAGTGGATGAGTGACCGCAAGATGTAGTGGTTGAGGTTGCGGAAGCCGAGCGCGATCCCGCGTAGGTGTTCCAGGCGCCCGTTGATCGCTTCAACGGGCCCGTTGGAGGCGCCGGTGTCGAAGTAGGCCAGGATCTCGGTCCGTCGAGCCCACAGCGAGCGGCCGAGTTGGGCAAGTTCGGCGAGTTCTTTCGGCACGCCGGTATGGATGCGTTTTGAGCAGCTTGTACATCGCGATCTTCCCGTCTCGCTTGTGCGGCTGGTCGTAGGCGTCGATCAGGTCCTGATAGACGGCGTAGGTGACCGCGACCGCCAGGTGTTCCTCACGCGCTTCGAGGCCGTTGGTGATGCGGGTCTTCTGCTTGTCGGTCAACAAGCCGATTCGAGTGAGCAGGGGGCGGCGGATTCCGTAGAGCGGGTCCCCGCTACGGCCGCGGTGTCCGCACGTATCCTGTTGCACGCGTTGTGCGACACACGGTGAGTTTGTCGGCGGCCAAGTGCACCACATGAAACGGATCCCGGATCGACAGGTACAACAGCGCCCGCCCGCACACCCGCCTCGGCAACGCCCCACCCGCCGAGTACGAGGCAGCGCACTGCGCTGAGCCCACCAAGTCATCGCGACCGGCAATGACACCTGCATAGACGTGGCATCAACGCGTAGATGTTTCAGTTTCTTCTGTGCTGGGGCTGTGTCAGGTGCTGGACCGGGTGTAGGCAGCGGCGCGCACCACATCGTCGTCCTCCAGTCCAGCTCCTATTGCTCCGCCCACGGTGGCCAGGCTGGCGGTGAGCCAGCTGATCTTCGCGTAGTCCAAAGCGTTCACTGGGTGACCGGCGATACCGGCCAGTACCTGCTCGTCGATGAGCAGCAGCGCGCCGACCCAGGACAGGATGAATAAGCCGAGGTAGAACACCACAACCCCGATGGCCACGGTCGCGGTGGTGGCCAAATTGAACAGGATCACCTGCTCACGTTGGGCTCGCCGCCGCGGGCGCTCCCACAAGTCGGCTCCCAGGATCAGGGTGGCACCCACCGCCCCGATCGCCATCACCGCCAGCAGGACCAGGCGCACCGGCCCGTAGGCCATGGCCAGTACCCATAGGTCCGAGGCCACCAATGTCAGCATGCCGGTGGCCACTGCCCCGACCAGCGCCCGGGAGAGCCGGGCCACGAAGGCCCAAGGCTGGTTGGCGCGGATCATGCCCAGCAGCAACCGCACGTTGCCGCTCAGCACTCGGGCCGTGAACTGCACGACGTTGTCGTCCGGGCGTTCGTCGAGATCGGTGGACAGCTGGTGGGCTCTTCGAGCAAGATCCCGCTGGGCGTTGGGGTCTTCGGCGTCGTAGCCCAGGAGCTGCCCGACCACGTGCACGGTGGTCTCTTGCACCTTCTGCCGCACGTGCACGGGTCCCAGGGTTGGGACGGAGACCAGTCCTACCCCGTGCACGGGGCTGAGCTGGGTGAGCACCGGACGTCGGCCGGTCTTCAGGGGGATCTCGGTGAGCACCACGGCCAAATCCCAGTTCTCCTCCAGCACGCGGTTTCGGGCCGCCTCCAGCAGGTCCAAGGTCTCGGTGGGTGGATCGACCAGCCGGTCTTCGGCCATCTTCAGTTGCCAGCGCACTCCCGGATACCGCTGCACCAAAATCTTGCGCACCGAGGTGGTGACCTCGGGGCCGAGCACCGCACTCAGGGATGGTGAGACCACCAGGCCGATGAGCAGCTCGGCATCGGAAGGGGGTTCGGCAGGATCGGCGGTGGATCGGCAACGCTCAGCAGTCACCCCTCCATGGTGAGGCAACCACGGTCGGATTGCCACTGGCTCGATGGAGCCCCCAAGGTTTCGTGCAGCACCGCGGGCCGGATTCGGTGGTCGCCTCGATCCCGGAAAGAGCGGTGCTGCTCACTGCGAAATCCTCTCCCCGCCGACGCCGCCAGCGCGAAGACATCACAGCCAGCGGGCCCGGCACCTGCCGGTGTCGAGGACGGCTTCTCGATGATGCTGCAGTGACGGATCGGTTAAAGTGCTAGTGCGAACCCGCTGCGGACCTACGGACCCGGTTCGACCACCTTCTGCTCACCGCCCACCAGCGAACCCGGCAACAGGGCTGAGTGAGTGACAGTCTCGCGGGGTGTAGGGAGTCAAACGAAACCTGGACCGGGCTGCCGACCGGTCGAGCACCCGATCTGGCACCCGCGCATCCGGGGACGGCTGGGTCGCGCGCGCTGCGCCGGCAATGATCATCCCGCCTCGTTCGACGGTTGTCGCGTCTGCTCGATGCGTTGCCGCTGCCGGACCCCGTACGCCGCCTCTCTGACGGCGGCGTCGTCCTCGAGACCCGACCCGAGCGCCCCACCGATGGTCGCGATGGACGCCAGTAGCCAGGCGAGGGTGAGGTAGTCGGAAAAATTCACCCCGTGCCCGAGAATGCGGGACAGCAGTTCCGGGGGAAGAGTCAGACACGCGGTGAACAGCAGCAGGCCGAACAAAGCCACGTGGAGGACGATCACGCCGATGACCAGCGTGACGACGGTGGCGGTGTTGTACAGCACCGAACGATCGCGCTCCTCCGGCGACTTCGGTCGTTCCCACAGTTCGTGTTCGACGAGCAGCCAGAGAATCATCGCCACGATCGACAGGACCGTCGCCGCACTCATCCGCCATGGACCCATCGTGTCGGCGAACAACCAGATCGTGTTGGTGGCCAGCGCGATCGCACCCGTGGCGAAGGCGCCGACGAGCACCTTCGACAGTCCGGTGACCAGTCGCCACGGCCGGTTGGCCCGCACCATCCCCGACAGCAGTCGCAGTCGCCGCAGTCCCGAGGGCGCCAAGTATCGGATGCCGTCCTTGATCTGCACACACGGGTATCGTCGCGCCGCGCCGGGAGGCATGAGTTCGGGTTCACCGAGAACGCGGGCGAGCGCGAGTTCGGTGACGGTGCGGATGCGGCGCTCGATCCGGACGCCGCCCACACCGGCGACCGAGATGAGCGCGAATCTGTGGTCGACGCTGACGTCGGCCACCACCGGCAGGGTGTCCTCCCGGCGCGGCAGATCGGTGAGATACACGACGAATGTCTTCCTGTTCGGAGGACGGATCGACCGTGTCGATGACATCGGTGAAATCGGCTTGCTCGTCCGGCAGGTACGGTTTGCGGCGCACACAGGTCGTCCACCGGCGCTCGGGCCGGTCAGGGCTTTGCAGGCGTTCCGGCAGGTAGTCGGCGATGCGTTCGGCAAGAGCCGCTGGTTCGCCCGGATCCGCGATCAGCAGCACCGAAACCTGCTCACCCGCGGCACCGGAGTGCCCCGCCCGCAGATGCTCGTTCGCCGTCACCGCCTTCGCGTACCCGCCCGGTGTGTCCCCAAACTCCAGGCTGTGGGTGCGAGTCGATCACAGCGCCCGCCACGGATATCGGCTGCCAGTCCGTGTCCGGTAGACACCCCGCAGCGTCTGAGGATGCACCGCGGACACGACCACAACCCGCGGGATCTGGTCCGCTCGGTGCACCCCGCTGATCGATCCATTAGGGGCAAACGGGCCAATGACTGGGCATCGATCTCCTTACGGGATAGCGACCGGGCTGAGGATTCTGACAAGTTCGCGGGAATAAGGCACTGACACGACGGCGAGAACCTGCAGGTCGGAGATCCGCGAAGTGACACCGATCCGCGGAACCTACAGGCCGATCCGGGAATTCCCTACTCGAGAAGCGACACGCAGTAACCCACCGGAGTCGGCTCGTCGAAGTTGAGTGCACCTTGGCCCGCGGGACAGGTGGCGGTTCCGTCGACCTTGGAATCGATACGAACGTTGGTGTATCCCGGCTTGGTCGTCGGCGATGTGCACGAGACCTCGACGGTTTCGTAGAACGTGCCGGCGGAGCTGTCGGCCTCCTGATAGCACTTGCCCTCTTGATACACCGGCGCCAGGCAGAGGACGTCACCCTCCTGGCCGGAGTCGCTGCCCTTGCTCTCCCGGTAGAAGTAGTACTCGAAGTAGTCGCCACAGGTGCCACGGGTCTGAACCTTTTGCGCGACCACGAAATGGAAATCGGTACTCGAGCATTCCACCTTGGTGGCGCGTACGTCGTCGGAACTCTTCTCCGCGAGGGTCGCACAATCGCCGACCCCGAGATCGTCGGAGTCGGTGACATTATCCTTCGTCAGAACAGCCAGCGTGATGGCACCCGCAACGATCAGCACGCCGATGACACCGAACACGCCCAGCAGGATCCACAGCCACTTCAGACTGCTCTTCTTGGGCGGCGGGGTGAATCCCCCGGCCGGGTACGCGGGATGCGGCGACTGGCCGGCCGGCTGCCCCGGCTGATATGGCTGGCCTTGCTGGTAGGGCTGGCCTGTTTGGTAGGGATCGTGAGGCTGCTGGCCACCGGGCTATGGCGGAGGGTTCGTCATGAATGGTCATGTTACTGCCGTCATCCCGCGAAGACTCGGAAGACGATTCAGACCATGACCAGGCGAACCTCGAGCGCTCGATAGACAGCCTCGGCCCTTCGGTCCAGCGTGACCAGAGTGGCATCGTTCTCGACGGCAGCTGCCCCACGAGCCCGTCGTACACGGATCCACCCGAGATTCCCAGCGCAACGAACCGCTCGATCAACTCGGCAAGGCGACTCCCTGGAATCTGGGCGCGAGTGTGGAAAGTTCACGGCGATCAAACGCGAAGCCGCGGCGGGCGACAGCCGGTGCGGCAGAGGGAGGCGAGTGAGTACCGAGTACGTTTCGAACACGGCATGTCCACTGAGCCCCAGACGAAAGCCGCTGAGCGCTTTCCGCGTCTCGTCATGACCCGGCTGACCAGGCCGGACCAGTGTGTCGCGGCGCTTGTATCGAGAAGACGTAGATCAGCGCTGATCACCAAGCCGCAACTCACGGATGTCGTCTATGGACAGGTCAGGTCCTCCTCCGCACAGGACCAGCAGGCTGTCCGATTCGATCAGTTCATCCGTTGGCACGGGCTGGAGAACCAGGGCACTCCCGGAGACGGTGATCTCGACGTCTCCGGGGGTCAAGCCGATGCGATCGCGCAGTTCTTTGGGCACGACGAGGCGGCCCGAACTGTCGATGGTGGTTCTCATGAACCAAGGTTACCCGCGCCGGCGGGCAGCGCGATGTCGTACGGCGGGACCGCCTTCATGAATCACGCCCAGAGCGCAGAGATTCAACTACCTCGACGTAGAAGTTGTTCGTGAGCTTGACCATCGCAGTAACGAAGCCTCCCTCAGAGCCTGCCCGCTTCGATCCCATCGAGCTTTCCGATGTAACCGTGAACTCGCGGATGTCCTTCCCATCCGCCGGCATGATCACCGTCGGGTCGGCTCGGATCTCGCTCAGAAGAGCTGAGGTCGTTTCCGTTCGACTTCCGGCGTGGTGTGCGGTCACCCGTACGTTGTCGGCAGTATCGGCAACGTGACGGATGAGCCAGCTGATCTTGGTGCCGGTCCGACCTCTGCGCGGCGCGGGAGTCTTGATCGAGCATCCGATGCGTTCGCGCGCCAGATTCGCGTTGATGACGACAGGCCCCGCCGCTCCCGTGACCCGAAGGTTCGCGAAGAGCTCACCCGAGTCAGCGAGTTGCTTTGCGCGACTGACCGTATCCGATCTGTCCGGTGGCGGCTGGGCCGTTACGCGTTGGCCTGTCAATACACTCAATTGCAGCGCGATATGCCGTGACAGTTGATCGAACCGCAGGCAGATCTCTTGGGTAGACGTGTCGCTCGCACCGATCGTCCGATTCTTGACAGACTCGCGAACTTTTACCCAGTGTCGCCCCATGTCGTCGAATGTCCACATTCCGGACTGGACTTCGCATGCGTACCAGAGGAATTCCTCGAGTATTCGGCGTCGAGACCTATCTTCGACGGTCGTGTGCTGCAGCGTGATTGCAGCATCCGCGATAATCTCCTCCCACGAGAGATGGTAGAGATCGACTGATCTGCGCACACGGGCATCTACTGTGTACGGGAGTTCGTCTGCTGACGCCCCCAGGTCCCGACTGATGGTGATGACGGCGTCAAAACCTTTCGCATTCGCGACCTTCAGATACGCTTCCACCTGCTCTGACGAAATCGTCGCCTTAGCTGTTTTAACCTCGACCAGCGCAGTCCATTCACGTCCGGCACGTCGTACTCGGATCAATCCGTCCGGGCGGACATCGACGCCGGCGTTGGAGAATCGGACTTCCGTGAAGGTCTCGATCTTGCCTCCCGGCGCTCCTAGCCGGGTGACGACCATGCGGCCGAACTCTCGGACGATCTCCACCACGGACAGCAGGACTGACGTTGCACGTCCTTCTTGTTCGGCGGTGGTCTTCATACCGACTGCCGGGAACAGCCTAGCTCGTGACCATTGCTCGTCCCCCGACCTCGGTGGACAGTAGGGGGACTTTCTCTCGCTCCAGTCTCTCGGTAATCGCAAGGGTCGACGACGACGCGAGATCGCGATCCTCTCCGAATCCACCCCCGCGGAGGGCTCTGGGGCAGTCGCATCCGAGTCCGGGTCCCGCGAATCCTGTGCCGAAGCCTCCCCTCTTTCGCCTGGCGCCTCCGACAAGTCTGGCACTGCAGCAGATTCCGACTCAGGCACATCATCGTCGTCGACGACGACACCGAAGTCCGTGACCAAAGCGACCAACCCTCCTGCGTACCCTTGTCCCACGGCTCGGATCCTCCATCGATCCTCCCGCCGATATATCTCACCGAAGATCAGTGCGCGCTCGACGGTGAGACCGTCCACCTTGTGATGCATGAGGGACCTGCCCGATTCGGCAGCCCGCGCGACCCACATCCGTAGCATGCTCGCGCCACCAAGGGGTTCGCTTGTCGCATCAGCACTCGCCGCGATAACGATTCTCGTCACCGACTCCGGCAACCGGGCGAGATCAACGCGGATCACGTCGCGGCGCACGCCGTCGGGAGCGTCCGTATCGGACGAATCCACCAGTTGCAGCGCGCCATCGAGCCCCACGGGCTGGTTGTAGAAGACGAAGTCATCGTTCGAGCGGACCTTGCCGTCCGAGCCCACGACGAGCACGCTCGCATCGGGGATCACCGTCGCTGATTCCGCTGCGGTTTCGATGGTGACGAGAATGGAGGGCGACTTTTCGCCGAAGACTTCGTCGACTGAGGCGTTCTCGCCCTTGAGCAACTCACGCGAGTCCATCGGCTCAAGATATGCGATACATAGCCACATTTGTCACGAGATCGAACACTCGCGGACGTGGTTTACCGCGAGGTGGACGATCGCCCTCACTGCAGCATCAGGTTGTTCTTCAGCAATTGATCGGGATCGGCCTGACAGAACGCGGCGACGAGCAGATAGGCGTTCTCGTTCGACGACACCAACGGCTTATCGTGCCGTTGGGCGTAAGTCTTGACCGTCGCCTGTTGCTGCTCGGGCGTCAGCGACAGGTAAGTGCGGCAGGTCATCTCGTCGGGGTCGGTAGCGGCACCGGATTGGGGTGACACCGACGTCGCGGTCGTCGATTCGGGGGCAGTCGATTCGGCAGGCGTCGACTCAGTGGTCGGCGAGGCGTTCGAGGTCACACTGTCGCTGAATACAACCGATCGCAGTGCCGTCGACGTCGCGGGCGCAACCGGCTGAGAAGACGACTGCGGTGGCGACCACCAGGGCCGCCACCGCAGATCTCGTCGTGATGATGATGCCTACTTCGGTGGCATCCGGATGCCGCCGTCGACGCGGACGACCTCGGCGTTCATGTAGGAGTTGGTGGCCAGTTCGACCACCATCGAGGCGAGCTCATCGGCCACACCCAGGCGATGCGGGAACAGGACCGACTCGCCGAGCTTGGCCTTGAAGGCCTCCGCAGCTTCGCCCTCGCCGTAGATGGGGGTGTCGATGAGGCCCGGCGCCACGGTGTTCACGCGGATGCCGACTGCGGCCAGGTCACGGGCGACCGGCAGGGTCATGCCGACGACGCCACCCTTGGACGACGAGTACGAGGCCTGCCCGATCTGCCCGTCGAAGGCGGCGACGCTGGCCATGTTGACGATGGCACCGCGCTCACCGGAGGCGTCGAGCGGCTCGTTGCGGCTGATCGCGGTGGCGGCCAGTCGGATCGCGTCGAAGGTTCCGATCAGGTTGATCGCGATGACCTTCTTGTAGGCGTCCAGGTTGTGCGCCGACGCGAACTCGCCGTCCTTGCCGATGGTGCGCTGGGCCCAGCCGATGCCGGCCGAGTTGACCAGCACGCGCAGCGGACCGAGCTCGGTCGCCTTGTTGACGGCCGCCTCGATCTGGTCGGTCTGGGTCACGTCGACGCTGACGAACGCCCCGCCGATCTCCTTGGCAAGGGCCTCGCCCTTCTCCGCGTTGAGATCGGCGACGACGACCTTGGCACCCTTGGCCGCCAGCTGGCGGGCCGACGCCGCGCCGATGCCCGACGCGCCGCCCGTGACAATTGCACTAGCTCCGTTGATATCCACGTCTCGGAGGATAACCACAACTTCTATGACAGGGAACACATGCCCCTGTCTGTTCCTCCACGGCTCACCCGAGCCGGGTCAGTCCGGGATGGTGACCTTGGTGGGTTCGGAACGCTTGGTGGTGGTGCTGTCACCGATCTGGCCGAAGGCGTTGTTGCCCCAGCAGAAGATGTCCTGCCCGACGGCGGCACAGCTCGACTCCTCGGCCGTGCTGATGGAATCGGCACCGGACAGCCCGGTCAGCTTCACCGGCGACGACACATCGGACGTGCTGTTGTTGCCCACCTGCTGCTCGGCGTTGGAGCCCCAGCAATAGGCGTCGCCACCGGCGACGGCGCAGGTGGTGTTCTTGCCGGTGGAGATCGCGGTGACGTCGGACAGTTCCGGAATCCGAACCGGCGAGGTCGACGAGATCTCGCTGCCGTTGCCGAGCTGACCATAGAGGTTGTCGCCCCAGCAGTACGCCTGCGAGTTGGCCACCGCGCAGACGGTTCCATCGTCGGTCTCCACCGACGTCGCCCCGGTGATCCCGGCGATCTTGGTCGGCGTGCCGACGTCGGTGTTGTTCGAGTTGCCCAACTGGCCTTCGTCGTTCTCGCCCCAGCAGTACACCTCGCCGCCGGCGACCGCGCAGCTCGTGCCGTCGTCGGTGTCGATGTCGGTGACGTCGGTGAGCGAGGAGACGAGTTGGGGGGACTCCTCGTCACCGGACACCGCGCCGTTTCCGAGTTGCCCGTGACCGTTGTCGCCCCAGCAGTATGCTTTGCCGTCGGACACCGCGCAGGTGCTGTCGTAACCGGTCGACACGGCGGTGACGTTCTGCAGGTTCGGCACCTGCACCGGGGTGGTGCTCCCCGTCTCCGTTCCGTTGCCCAGTTGACCGAATGTGTTTGCGCCCCAGCAGTACAGCTTCTTGTCGGCGACGGCGCAGATGTTGCCGCGCCCCAACCCGAGGTCGTACTCGCTGGACACCGTGGTGACCTTCGTGAGGTTCTCTATGCGGGTGGGCGGGCTGGTGGTGGAGGAGTCCTCGCTGAGCAGTCCGTCGCCGCTGCGGCCCCAGCAGAACAGCTCCGCGTCGATCACCGCGCACGACGCCGGGCCGGCGCTGACGACGACGTCGGGGCGCGACTCCTCGTCGTTGCCGGTGAGGAGCAGCACGGTGGTGGTCGCGGCGACGGCCACCACGACCACCGCAACCAGTGCGGCGATCGTCCACCACAAGCCTTTTCGGCTTTTGCGCCGGCCTTGCGGACCGACCGGAGCGCCCGGGTACATCGGCGAGCCGGGGTACATCGGCCCTCCCGGCGGGACCGTCGGCGGAACACCGGCGAACTGCGGCCCCGCCGGCGCGAACTGCGTCGGGTATACGGTTTGCGGCATCTGCCCGCCCGGCGGATAGGCGGTCTGCTGCGTGGGGTCGGGCGGCGGGTAGCCGGGCGGGTTCTGCGGAGAGCCAACGTAGGTGGGTGGCCCGCCACCCACCGGCACAAATCCATCCGGAATCCCTTGTGGCCCACCTTGGTACGGGGGCACTGAGGATGGCGTTGCCGGCCCCTCATCGCGCAGGCCGGCGGTGAGGGCAGCCGCGAATCCCCGACAGTCGGGGAACCGGGCGCCGGGGTCATCGGCGAGGGCGGAGGCGAAGACCGGATCGAGCGCGACGGCATCGGGACGCAGCGCGCTGACCGGGGCGATCGCCGGTGGCGCGGGCACCGTCCCGGTGAGTCGTTGGTAGGCGATCGCCGCCAGTGAATACTGATCCGACCGGGCGTCGGACCGGCCCGACCGCGTCTCCGGTGCCGCGTACGGCGAGTGCGGTGCAGCACCGTCGGCCGTCAGGGCAGCGGCAATTCCGAATTCGGACACAAAAACCGGGCCCAGTGCGCCCCCGGGTGCGCGTGCGACGATGATGCTGGCCGGCGTCAGATCCCGGTGCAGCACACCACGCTGGTGGGCGTGGTCGAGGGCGGCGGCCACCTGCTCGACGATCGCCCCGACCTCGGCGACGGACAACGGTTCGGCGTCGAGGCGGTTACCCTCGACACGATCGACGGTGAACCACGGAACACCTTCGGCGACACCGTGTTCCCGCACCGCGATGATCCCCGGATGCGACAGGCCCGACGCCTCGCCCGCCGCCGCGTCCACGCGCGCCGCGACGTCGGGCGAGGTAGCCGTCGTCACGGTGGTCAGGACGTGTTGTGTCGCGGGGTCGCCGGAAGATTCGACGAGATAGCTGTCTCCGAGAGCACCCGTGCCCATCGGCGAGATCACGCGATAACCGGCGAAGTCGTCTCCCGGATTCAGCGACACCGCGCACCCCCTCATCATCAAGTACATCGCATTGTCTGTGCGCGTCATCGTATCCGAGGGACGCGGTCGGGAGGTGGTTCTCGGGCAGGGTCCTATGCCGAACGAACGACGTGGCGCTCTGGTCCCGGGAAGGTCCGTCGACGCCCGATGAAAGTGTTCGGTCGCGCGATCGACGACATTGCCTGCACGATGAACGTGTTCACCTGCACGATGGACGAAATTGCCTGCACGATCGATGGTTTGGGGTGCCCGGTCAGCGGCACACGACGATCGGCTCCGGCGCATAGCGCACGGTGCGGGTGTGCCGGGAGATCTCCGCTCGGGTCGCGGCGTCGCGGATGATGCGGGTGTTGGAGGCGATGAACCCCCGGCTGCCGCTGCTCGCGATGCAGTTGTCGCCGCGGGGCACCGTGACCCGGTCGGGTGTCGTGTAGGAGGTGCGCTCGCCGGTGATCGACTCGACGTCCACGGTCTTGGTGCTCCACAACCGCACGGTCACCGCCGACGGGGACCAACTGGTCTCGATATAGATGCCGTGGCGGGTGTTGTTGCGGAACTTGAGGTCGATGGCGCCCTCGAACACCGTCGCCTCGCGCGCCTCGGGGTAGCGCGAGATGTAATAGGCGTGTTCGGTGTGGTCGACGTCTTCGAGTCCGGCGAAGTACGCCGCGTTGTAGAGCGTGGTGGCGAACTGCGAGATGCCGCCACCCACCGCCTTCGCGGGGCGTCCGTGATCGATGATCGTCGACGTCACGTACCCCTGCGCGGTGCCGCGCGGACCGGTGTGTCCGTTGAGGGAGAACACTTTTCCGGGCAGGACGAGTGCACCGTCGACCTCGGCGGCAACGAGCCTGATGTTCTCGCCCGACGCGCTGCTGAAGCCGTCGGTGGTGAACTCGCTGACCACCTCCTTCACGCCGAGCCGACGGGCGGCGTCGGTGGTGAGGCGGGGGGCGACGACGTCGTAGGCGACCTCGACGGTGCGGTCGTCATCGGCGAGGACGCCCGCCGCGATCGCCTCGGCGGTCTTGGCCCAGTTGATGCGGGCACCGTCGGCCGAGGGCACCACCCGCGGCGTGCCGCCCGACAGCGAGAACGTGGCGTTGCGGGCCGCGCTCTGGGTGCGTCCCAGCTTGTCGGTGAGCAACCCGCGGGTCAGGCCGGGGTCCACGCTGGGCTTCAGGCCGCCGCGCCCGTCGGCGACAAAGGTGAGGACGCCGCCGAGGTCCTCGGGCGAGACCTCCACCCGTGCTCCACGCCGCGCGGTGAGCACGAGTGGTGACTCGGTGGCACGTTTGGCCGGGCCGGCGACGGTTGCGTCGACGACCTCCGAGGAGACGGTCGGGGCGAACGGCTCCATCGGCAGGGCGATGGGCGCCGCGTCGAGCCAGCGATCGGTGAGTACCTGCGCCGCCTCGTCGCGGGCGATGCGCAGACCTGCCGCCGGACGATCCGGGCGGGGCTCGGCACCCGCGTAGTGCACCCCGCCCTCGACGGCCGCGCGTTCGAGGATGGTGCGTCGCGAATCCAGTGTTGCGTCCATGGCCCGGCGGTCGAGGTGGATCACCGGCTCCACCTCGTGGTCGCGACCGAAGAGCGCCGACAGACGTCGCAACGGATTGGCGGAGTGCTCCAACAACCGCGCCCGGGTGGCTTCGGGGTCGAAGGACAGGCCAAGCTCGGCGGCGTCGAGCTCGGCCGCCCCGGAGTCGGTCGTCACCACGACGGGCTGCGCGGCACGGTGCGACAGCTCGGCGAGGATCGGGTCGAGCTCGTCGGCCTGCCGATTGCCCGCGTCGAGTCCGGCGATCGTGACATCGCGCGCCGACGCCGAGCCGGTGAGGACGATGTCGGCAGCAAGGACCAGACAGGCAACAGAGACCACCACCACGAGGGTCCGGGCGCCGTTGCGCGCGCGGTGGCCGGTACTCACGATCGTCAACCTTAGTTACGTCATCACCGGGCTGGTCTCCCGGCAGTGTCCGCTGTGGCGAGGGCAACACGAGCGGAACGGCGATCACGCGGGCTGCGTCGCGGTGAATCCACGCGATCGACCAACCCGGCGAAAAGCAGGCGCTCCGGCCGAGCTGTCGGGTCGGGGGTCTGACAGCTCAGCCGGAGCTAACCGTTATATCTACGCTACTTTTCGCTTCGTTACATCCTCTCTCGGGAGATTTCGGGGAGATTGTGACAAATTCGCGGTTCCATCTCGGAGCTACTGAGACGAAGGTCAGGCTAAATCTCGACAGGCCCCGCGCGAAGTGTCCAAAATCGATGTCGAAGGTTCGCAAATCATGCAGAACAGCCCGGGACCGATCCGATCGGTCCCGGGCTGTGATCCTTGTCACTTTTCGACGGCTACCCCTCGATGATGGCCGTGACGCCCTGCCCGCCGGCGGCGCAGATGGAGATCAGCGCACGCCCGCCGCCGTTCTCCTTGATCTGCTTGGCCGCCTGGGCCACGATGCGTCCGCCGGTCGCGGCAAACGGGTGACCCGCGGCCAGCGACGACCCGTTGACGTTGAGTTTGCTGCGATCGATGGGGCCGAGCGCGTGGTCCAGGCCGAGGCGCTCCTTGCAGTACTCCTCGGACTCCCATGCCTGCAGGGTGGCCAGCACGACCGACGCGAAGGCCTCGTGGATCTCGTAGAAGTCGAAGTCGCCCAACGTGAGTCCGTTGCGCTCGAGCAGACGCGGCACGGCGTAGGTCGGCGCCATCAGCAGACCGTCGGGGCCGTTGACGTAGTCCACGGCGGCGGTCTCGGAGTCGACGAAGTAGGCCAGCACGCCCAGCCCCTTCTCCTGCGCCCACTCATCGCTGGCCAGCAGCACGGTCGATGCACCGTCGGTGAGCGGCGTCGAGTTGCCCGCGGTCATCGTCGCGTCGCCGAGCGAGACGCCGAAGACGGGCTTGAGCTTGGCGAGTTTCTCCACCGACGCGTCGCCGCGCAGATTCTGGTCGCGCACCAGACCGCCGAACGGGGTGATGAGGTCGTCGAAGAAGCCGGCGTCGTAGGCGGCGGCCATCTTCTGATGACTGGCCGCGGCCAGTGCGTCCTGGTCGGCGCGCTTGATGCCGAACTCCTTGGCGGTGATCGCGGCGTGCTCACCCATCGACATGCCGGTGCGCGGCTCGCCGTTCTGCGGGATCTCGATGCCGAGTTTCGACAGCAGCTTCAGTGCGCCCAGGATCTGGTCGGCCGTACTGCGGGCCCGGTTCACCTCGAGCAGCTGGCGGCGCAGTCCCTCGCCGACGGCGATGGGCGCGTCGGAGGTGGTGTCCACGCCGCCGCCGACTGCGACGTCGTAGCGGCCGCGGGCGATGCCGTCGGCCACCGCGGTGATGGCCTGCAGGCCGGTGCCGCACGCCTGCTGGAGGTCGAAGGCCGGCGTGTAGGGCGACAGTGCCGAACCGAGGACCGATTCGCGGATGAGATTGAAATCACGTGCGTGCTTGAGGACGGCGCCGCCGGCGACCATGCCGAGGCGCTCGCCCTGCAGGTTGAACCGGCTGACCAGGCCGTCGAGCGCCGCGGTGAACATTTCCTGATTGCTGACCTTTGCGTACGCCTTGTCCTGGCGGGCGAACGGAATGCGATTGCCGCCGAGGATCGCGACCGGCCGCTCGGAACGGGTCTTGGGTGTGTAAGCCACTTCGAACTCCCAGGGTGGTGTTTGGTATCTATAGAGTATTCTTACTCTTGAGTAAGTTCGTTGTCGAACGCCGCCCGCCTGAGCGCGCTCGTCAAGAACCGTCCGTCATGGGCCCGTCGTGTCCGGGCCACCCGAGAACAATCAGAGGAGATTCACGTGGCAGCCAACGGAAACACCGGCCTGTATTCGAGCTTCGTCCACTCCGGACCAGGTGCGTTCATCGCCAAGCAGGCTGGTCTCCCCGTGCCCCCGACGCTGCGACGCTTCAAGGCGTCCGAGCCGGCCCTGCCCGGACCGGTCCTGCTCGGCGGTGCGGGCCGACTCGTCGAACCGCTGCGCGAGATGCTCACCACACCGGACTACACCCTGATCCAGAACGCCACCACCGGACGCAGCGCCGACAAGTACGGCGGCCTCGTCTTCGACGCCACCGGCATCACCTCGCCCGCCGATCTGCGCCAGCTGTTCGAGTTCTTCCAGCCGGTGATGCGCTCGACGGCCGCGTGCGCACGCTTCGTCGTCATCGGCACCACCCCCGAACTGATCACCGATCCGAGCGAGCGGGTCGCGCAGCGCGCCCTCGAAGGTTTCACCCGGTCGCTGGGCAAGGAGCTGCTGAAGGGGTCGACGGTGCAGCTCGTCTACGTCGCCCCCGACGCCAAGACCGGACTCACCGGGCTGGAGTCGACGCTGCGGTTCATCCTGTCCGCCAAGTCGGCCTTCGTCGACGCCCAGGTCATCCGGGTGGGTTCGGCCGACGCCGTGGCCCCGGACTGGGACCGCCCGCTGCAGGGCAAGGTCGCCGTGGTCACCGGTGCAGCCCGCGGCATCGGTGCCACCATCGCCGAGGTGCTCGCGCGCGACGGCGCCCACGTCATCTGCGCCGATATCCCGGCCGCCGGGGAGGCGCTCGCCGAGACCGCCAACAAGGTCGGCGGCACCTCGTTCCCGCTCGATGTCAGCGCACCCGACGCCGGCGCCAAGCTGGCCGACCACGCGCTCGAACGTCACGGCGGCATCGACATCATCGTCAACAACGCCGGCATCACCCGCGACAAGCTGCTCGCCAACATGGACGCCGACCGGTGGAACGCCGTCATCTCGGTGAACCTGATCGCGCCGCAGCAACTGGTCAACGCGCTCGTCGAGAAGGACGCCATCCGCTCCGGTGGCGCTGTGATCGACGTGGCGTCCATCGCCGGTATCGCCGGCAACCGTGGCCAGACCAACTACGGCGCCTCCAAGGCCGGTGTCATCGGTCTCGTCGACGCCTACGCCCCGATCCTCGGCGAAAAGGGCATCACCATCAACGCGGTGGCGCCGGGCTTCATCGAGACCAAGATGACCGCCGCCATCCCACTGGCCACCCGCGTGGCCGGCCGACTGATGAGTTCACTGCAGCAGGGCGGTCAGACCGTCGACGTGGCCGAGACGGTCGCCTACTTCGCCAACCCGGCCAGCAATGCGGTGACCGGCAACGTGGTCCGCGTGTGCGGCCAGGGATTCCTGGGTGCGTGATGGGTAAGACGATCACTCTCGCGAGCGCTCCCAACACGGCCGAGATCTACGGCAAAGCGGTCACCGGGCTGCTGCCGGTGATCGGCAAGCCGGCCAAGGTCGCAGCCGACGCCACGCTGCCCGACACCCGCTACCGCCTCGACGATGTGCGGGTGGATCCCGATGCGTTGCAGGCCTATTGCCGTGCGACGGGGCAGCGGTTCTCGTCGACGCTGCCGCTCACCTATCCGTTTGTGCTGCAGTTCCCGCTGGTGATGAAGCTGATGACGTCGGCCGAATTCCCGTTTGGCGCAGTGGGTTCGGTACACATGACCAACACCATCGAGCGTCGGCGCCCGATCGGCGTCGACGAGCCGCTGACCATCGTCACCCACGCGGAGAACCTGCGGGAACACCGCAAGGGGCTGCTGGTGGACCTGATCAGTGAGATCAGTGTCGGCAGTGAGCCGGTCACGACGCAGACGGCGACCTTCCTCAAGCAGCAGCGGACGAGTCTGTCCGACGAGCCGCGCGGGCCGCAACCCAAGTCCGCCACGCCCCCACCGCCGGATTCCATCCTGTCGGTGGACCTCGGCCGGATTCGCGAGTATGCGGCCGCGTCGGGGGACCGCAACCCGATCCACATGGGCAACCTACCGGCCAAGGCGTTCGGCTTCCCGAAGGCCATTGCGCACGGAATGTGGAGTGCCGCAGCGGCAATCGCCAACGTCGAGGCCAAGTTGCCCGGCGACGTCACCTACGACGTCCGGTTCGGCAAGCCGATTCTGTTGCCGGCCAAGGTGAATCTGTACACGAGGCGCATCGACGGTGGAGGTGGCAACTTCGACATCTCGATCCTGAACCGTAAGAAGGGGTATCCGCACCTCACCGCGACCACGCGACAGAGCTGATCTTCCCGCTCCCCCATTTCCTTCCCGCTTATTGGGTCCAATAAGCGGGAAGGAAATGAGTGCGCGCGAGCATGTCACGCCGAGCGGTCGGTGCCCACACCCTTCAGGCCACGCCACGCGATGCCGACGAGGAGGTCGGTGGCGGTGTCGAGGTCCACGTCGCCTTCGGTGATCCGGTCGGCGACGGCCTCGGAGGCCCCGACGAGCGCCACGGCGGTGAGTTCGAAGTCGATGTCGCTGGCGCCCTCGACCGTCGTACCCGCTTTGATCAGTTCGGCGACCATCTCGGTGACCCGCTGCCGGCTGTCGCTGACGAGTTGGGCGAAGTTAGCGGTTCCGATCGCCACGCGGTACAGCACGCGCCAGGACTGGCTGTGCTGGTGCACGAATCGCAGGAACTCGCGGATGACGGTGCGGGCCTGGTCACGCTGGGACAGATTCGGGTCGAAACCCACGCTCATCGCCTCGATGAACAGTCCCGATTCGCGGGCGAGGCAGGCGCCGAAGAGTTCGTCCTTGGAACCGTAGTAGAGGTAGAGCATCGGCTTGCTGATCTGCGCCTCGGCCGCGATGGCGTCCATGGATGCCTCGCGAAAACCGTTCTGCGCGAACACCTTCACCGCCGCGTCGAGCATCTGCTGCTCACGCACCGCACGAGGTAACCGCTTGGTACCGCCCGACATGTTCACCTCCTGCGCACTCCCGGCCCGCCGCCGGGTCCGGTTTCGACAATAACGAAGAACTTACCGGCTGGTAAGTTCTTCGTGATCTCCGGGTCGGGGTGAGCGGCTCAGCAGTCGAGCACACCCTTGGCGCGCAGGACACGTACCACCTTGTCGTCGAGGCGACGTGGCGCCAGCCTACCGGCCGAGACCGCGCGCTCGAGCGTATCGAGGACCGACGACACGCGGTCGGTGGACAGCCACAGCGCGATGTCGCCGCCGGCCAGGATGAACTTCTCGACGGCCTGCTCGATGGGATAGCGCGCACTGATGGCGGCCATGCCGGACAGGTCGTCGGAGAACACCACGCCGTTGAACGGCGGACCGCCGTACCCGGCGCCCCGGCGCAGCAACTGGATCGCCGGCCGACTGATGCTCGCCGGCAACCCGTTGGTGAGGCCGGGCACGATCAAATGCCCCACCATGACGCCCGCGTTGCCCGGTTCGCGCAGCAACGTCTGATACGGCACCAGGTCGCTGGTCTTCAGCTGCGCGAGCGGCGGGGTCCGGACCAGTCCGAGATGCGAGTCGCCCGATCCGTGTCCGTGGCCCGGAAAGTGCTTGTACACCGGCATGATTCCGGCCGCTTCGAGTCCCTCGGCGTAGGCCGATGCGTACTTGGTGACCACTGCGGGATCGTTGCTGAACGAGCGGTCGCCGATGACCTCGTCGTCGGATTCGTCGCTGACATCGGCCACCGGCGCGAAATCGACGGTGACGCCGAGTCGCTTGAGCTTGGTGCCGACGTCGGTGGCCAGCGCCTTCACCTGTTCGGGCGTCTTGGTCCTGGCCAGTTCTCGCGCCGACGGCCCGTCGATGCCCAGATCGGACAGCCGCGACACCCGGCCGCCCTCCTGGTCGACCGTGACCATCAGCGGGATCGACGAGCTGCGTGAGATACGTGCCGCCGCACCACTGCTCAGGATCGACTTGTCGGTCCAGCTCCCGACGAAGATGCCGCCGATGTGTTCGGAGTTCACGATGCCCTGCGCGTCGTCGGCGCCCGTCACCCCTACCACGATCAGCTGCGCCAGCTTCTGCCGCACCGTCGTTGCGTTCAATTTCGTTGCGCCGCAACCTGTTGAGCGGGGGACACTGGCCGGCGCCACCGACGGCTTGGACGACGACGCGACCGACGCGGAAGCCGAGGACGCGGTGGTCGAGCCCGGAGCGGGAGTCGAATCGGTGGAGCAGGCCGCGACGGCCACACACGTGAGCAGAACCAGCGCGGCCACGAGCCCGCCACGAGCACGGTCATGTCGGCGAGTTGAACCCATGGCACGAGTCTGGCATGTAACCTGGAGCAATGGACGTGGGGTCCATTCCAAACGGGTCCGCACCCGCCCCCGGCGGCGGTCAGACGGACGCTGCCGAGCTGCCCACCGCACAACCCAGCGGCAATCACACCATCGGCGCCAAGACCGACCAGGTCCTGATGATCGCCTACGACGGTTCACCCAACGCCGACCGTGCCATTCGGTACGCCGGCACCTTCCTTCGCGCCGAGCGCGCCTACGTCGTCACCGCCTGGCAGCCGGGCAGCATGTCCCCGGCCCGCATGTCGACGCTGTCCGGCGGCATGCAGCCCTTCATCGACACCCAACTCGACACCGGCGTCGACCAAGCGCTGCAGGCCGAGGCCGAGAGCATCAACGCGCGCGGAGTGCAGCTGGCCACCGAGACCGGCCTCGCCGCCCGCGGTTCGCTCGTAGAGGTCGAGTCGACGGTGTGGGGTGCCCTGGTCGCGGCGGCCGACGCACTCGACGTCGACCTCCTGGTCACCGGAACACGCGGGGCCTCAGGCCTCAAGGCACTGTTGCGGTCCAGCGTCGCCGAACGCGTCCTCAAGCACTGTCACCGGCCGGTCTTCATCGTGCCGGCCAAGTGTGAGAAGCAGCCGCCGGTCACGCTGTAGCGCGGTCGGGGTGGTCTCAGGCGCGGTACGCGTGGGCTCGGTGATCGATCCTCACCGGCGGCGTACCCGCCATCAGCGGTTGCGATGTCGTCGCGTGAGAGCCAGTAGGCCCGCGAAGTCGGCAGTCGGCCCGACGTTCATGTCCTGATCTGTGCGATACCCGTCCTGGACGCCATCACCGCCGTCGGAAACGATGGATGCATGACCCGATCCGTGGTGGTCCTCGGCTTCGCCGGGGTGCAGCCGCTCGACAGCACCGGCCCGCTCGACGTCTTCACCTCGGCATCGATCGCGCTGGCCGGACGGGACGCTGCCGGCGACGGCTACGCCGTCACGCTCGTTTCGCCGGGCGGTCGGCCCGTCTCCAGCGGCTTCGGTCTCGACTTCGTCGCACACCCCCTCCCGGACCCGTCGGCCGCGATCGACACGCTGCTCCTGCCCGGCCTCGTCGAAGACGACCATGGCACCGAGGTGGCGCAGCTCGTCGCGCGTTGGCTGGTACTGCACCTTCGGCGTCCGGGCGGGCAGTCGCAGTTCGCGCCGCCGGTCTGGATGCCACGCGCCCGACGACGACCCATCCGCGACGTCCAGGAGGCCATCGAGAAGCACCCGGCCGCCGCGCACCGCATCGCCGATCTCGCCACGATTGCCTCGATGAGCCCGCGCCACTTCACGCGGGTGTTCACCGAGGAGGTCGGCGAGCCGCCCGGCGTCTACGTCGAACGCGTCCGCACCGACACGGCCCGCCGATTCCTGGAGGAGATCGACGACCCGATGCCCGCCGTCGCGAGCCGCGCCGGCTTCGGATCGGCGGAGACCATGCGGCGCGTGTTCGTCCGCCGGCTCGCCATCTCGCCGGACCGGTATCGCCGATCGTGCCGCTGAGAAGTCTTAACCGCGACAACAACATTCATCCACTCTGACAGGAGAGAGTCATGACCCAGATCGCCATCGTCGTCTACCCTCAGTTCACCGCGCTGGACTTCGTCGGCCCCTATGAGGTGTTGCGCATGCTGCCCGACGCCGAGGTGCGGTTCGTTTGGCACGAGCCCGGCCCGATCGCCGCGGATTCCGGCGTCCTGCTGGTGGGCGCGACGCACACCTTCGACGAGACGCCGCGACCCGACGTCGTGCTGATCCCGGGCGGACCCGGGTGTGCCGAGGCGGCTCGCGACGAACGCGTGCTCACCTGGTTGCGGCAGGCTCATCCGACGGCGACCTGGACGACGTCGGTGTGCACCGGCTCCATCGTGCTCGCCGCGGCCGGGCTGCTCGACGGCAAGCGCGCCACCTCGCACTGGTCGGCAGTCGCGGCGCTATCCATGTACGGCGCGCAAGCGGTGACCGACGAGCGAGTGGTGCACGCCGGCGACGTCGTCACCGCGGCCGGGGTGTCGGCGGGCATCGACCTCGCCCTGCAGCTGGCGGCCCGGATCGCCGGCGACGAGCGCGCCAAGGCGATCCAGCTCGCCATCGAGTACGACCCGCAACCGCCCTTCGACTCCGGAGACCGCGCCACGGCGTCGACGTCGACCGTGGCGCGCAGTACGGCACTGCTGTCGAAGGACGCGCTGCGGCCGGGACCGATGAAGGCGGCGACGGCGCTGCTGTGGGAGCGGGCGGTGCACCGGATCCGCGGCACCCGCGCGCCGGTGACGGCGGGATGACCGTTCGACGATGGTAGTTTCGTCGCCATGACCAACAACCGCCTCGTCGCCGGCGCCGTGGCTGCCGTCGCCGGCATCGTGGTCGGGATCGGCGCCGTGTTCCTCGGCGGTTTCCTGTCCGCGGAGACCAGCCCCTCGACCGACCTGAACAAGGTCAACGCCAACAACGGGTTCGTGCAGGGTTCCGTCGACTACGGCTCGCGCGGCGGCGCCGGCGAGAACAATTGAGCGTCTGAGCCGGCCCCTCGGGTCGCGCCTTCGGCCGTCCGCGCCGCGCATCGCTCCCCGGCTCTCCGGCAGCGCCGTCGCGGTGGCCGGTGCGATCTTCCTGGTCATCTGCCTGCTGCAGTCGCCGGGGCGGGTCGCCGCGGACACCAAACTCGATCTGACCGCCAACCCGCTGGGCTTTCTGGCGCGGGCCGCACATCTGTGGACGCCGAACGCCCCGATGGGGCAGGTACAGAACCAGGCCTACGGCTACTTCTTCCCGCACGGCGCGTTCTTCGCGCTCGGCGAGCTGGCCCATCTGCCGCCGTGGATCACCCAGCGGCTGTGGTGGGCGGTGCTGCTGACCGTCGGATTCGCCGGTGTGGTGCGACTCGCCGAGACCCTGCGCATCGGTTCACCCGCCTCACGCATCGTCGCCGGCGCGGTCTTCGCGCTCAGCCCGCGAGTACTGACGACGCTGGGCTCCATCTCGTCGGAGACACTGCCGATGATGCTGGCGCCATGGGTACTGGTGCCGGTGGTGGCCGCGCTCGACCGCCGCGACGACTCCCGGCCGCTCTGGCAGTACGCCGCACGGTCGGCGGCCGCGGTCGCGCTGATGGGTGCGGTGAACGCGGTCGCCACGCTCGCGGCACTCGGGGTGTCGGTGCTGTGGTGGCTGCTGCACCGGCCGGACCAGCGGTGGCTGCGCTTCGGTGCGTGGTGGGCGGCCGGGTTGCTGGCGGCCTGCGCGTGGTGGCTGGTGCCGCTGCTGATCCTGTCCCGGGTGTCACCGCCGTTCCTTGACTTCATCGAATCGTCGGGCGTCACCACCGAGTGGACGTCGCTGACCGAGGTGCTGCGCGGCGCGAGTTCGTGGACGCCGTTCGTGTCGTCGGAACGGGTGGCGGGTGCCGTCCTGGTCACCCAACCCGCCGCGGTGCTGGCCACCAGCACCCTCGCCGCCGCCGGTCTCGCCGGATTGTGCATGCGGCACATGCCTTTCCGTGGCCGCATGGTGACCTTGGTGGCCGTCGGACTGGTCCTGATGTGTGTGGGGTTCGCCGGGCAGCTCGGCTCCCCCATCGCCGACGACGTCCGCGCCTTCCTCGACGGGGCGGGTGCGCCGCTGCGCAACATTCACAAGTTCGAACCGTTCCTGCGTCTCCCGCTGGTGCTGGGAGTCGCACACCTCCTGGCCCGGGTTCCCCTGCCGGGGAGTGTGCCGCTGCGCGAATCACTTTCGGCGTTCGCCCATCCGCAGCGGTCGCGGCCGGTTGCCGCGACGATCGTGATCCTGGTGGCCGTCGTCGGCGCGGGATCGTTGATGTGGACGGGCCAGCTCGCACCCACCGGCACCTACCGCGACCTGCCCCGGTACTGGCAGCAGGCGGCCGGCTGGCTCAGCGACCACGCCGATCCCGACAACACCGGCGCGCCCGGCCGGGCCCTGGTGGTGCCCGGTGCGCCGTTCGCCGATCAGCTGTGGGGCCTGACCCGCGACGAGCCGCTGCAGCCCCTGGCCGACACCCCGTGGGCAGTCCGCGATGCCATCCCGCTCACTCCACCCGGCGCGATCCGCGCGATGGACTCGGTGCAGCGATCCATCGCTGATGGTCGGCCCTCCCCTGGACTGGCGGCAACGCTTGCCGCGCAGGGGGTTCGGTTCGTTGTCTTGCGCGCTGACCTCGAGCCCGACACCTCGCGTTCGGCCCGTCCGCTCCTCGCCCAGGCCGCCCTGGCCGGTTCACCCGGGCTGCGGCGGGTCGCCGTGTTCGGCCCCGACGTCGGACCGCCGTCGATCCGTGACGTCGTGCGCGACAACGGACTCCGCCCCGCGATGCCCGCCATCCAGATCTTCGCCGTCGAGGCGACCGGGTTCCCCGGTACGGGACCACTCCTCGTCGACGCCGGCAGCGTCACCGAGGTCGCCGGCGGTCCCGAAGCGCTCGCGCGGATCGCAGATCTGCGGGCTCGCATGGGATCACCACCGCTGGGTCCGGCGATACTGAGCACCGACGCCCGGCGTGCCGGCCGACCTCCCGGGCCGACGATCGTCACCGACACCCCCGCCGACCGGGAGACCGACTTCGGGCGGGTGGACGACCACAGTTCCGCGATCCGCGCGGCCGGCGACCCGCGGCGCACCCACAACGCCGTCGCCGACTACCCGGTGGACGGGCAACCGCTGGTCCGCGGAGAGTGGTTGCTGGACAACCGACCCGACGCGGTGCGCGTAGACGTGTCCGGCTCGGCCGCCGACGCCACCCAGCCGGGACAGACGTCGCCGTCCAACTCCGCCGCTGCCGCCTTCGACGGCGATGCGAACACCGCGTGGGTGAGCGCCGGTTTGCAGTCGGCCGTCGGGCAGTGGATGCGGATCGGTTTCACCACACCGCATTCCGGCCTGGCCCTGACCGTGAGGACCGCCAAGGCACTCGGTCCCGACGTCAGCAGCGTGGTGGTCACCACGGAGGCCGGCAGCACGGTGGCCTCCGGCATCAAACCGGGTGTGCCGGTGACGATCACCGTGCCGAGCGGCCCCACCCGCTGGGTGTCCATCCGCGCCGCCGAAACCGCCGACGGGTCGGCCGGTAACCAGTTCGCGCTCGGCGAGGTGTCGGTCAGTGACCTGCAATCCGGCTTCCCCCTCACCATCCGGCATCGGGTGGTGTTGCCACCGCTGCCGCCGGGAACCACGGTGGCCCAATGGGTTCTGGGCCAGGAGCTCGCCGGCCGCGCCTCGTGTGTCGACGACCCGGCGGCGGGCACCATTCGCTGCGCGCCGGCCCTCGGCCTGACCGCGGAGACACCCGGTCTGTTCACCCGCGCCCTCCAGGTGCCCACCCCCACCGCGGTGACACCGGCGGTGATCCTGACGCCCCGCCCCGGCGACGCGCTCAACGCGCTGCTGCGCGGTCCCGGACAGATCGTGGCGACCGGGCCGTCGGCCGTCACCGATCCCCGTGGCGGGCCGGGCGCCGCCGTCGACGGTGACCCGCGCACCGTGTGGACGGCACCGAAACCGGCGCGCGAGGAATCCGACGACCCCGAGCGCTCCGAAAAACCCGAGCACCCCGAAAGACCCGAGCACTCCGACGACGCTGCCGGGGACGAGGATTCGGCGGAGCCGAAGAATCCGACCCTCGAGCTCCGGTTGCCCGCCCGGCAACGCGTGGAACAACTGCGCATCGTCGCACCTCACGACTATCCGGCCGCACCGACGCGGGTGTCAGTCGACCTCGGGACCGGGCCGCAGACCCGGGACGTCGGCGCCGACGGGCTGGTGCGCCTCGATCCCGCCGACACCGACCACATCTCACTGACCATCCTCGGACAGCGCGACCTCATCGACGTGAACAGTCTCGGCTTCGCCTCCCAGGCACCGCCCGGGATCGCCGAGATCGAGATCACCCCCGCCCCAACGACTCCCCCGAATGACGACCGCACTGTCGACATCGGCTGCGCCGATGGCCTGGGCTTGACCGTGTCCGGCCAGGTGATCGGATTGTCGGTGCACACGACGACGGCTGCGCTGCGTGCCGGCGCACCGGTGATCGCCCATCCCTGTACGTCGGCCCCGGTACGACTCGGTACCGGCGAGCAGGAGCTGTCGGTGAATCCGGGGGCCGCGTTCTCCGTGGATTCGGTTGCGCTGAACACGGATTCGGCGCTGCCATCGGCGCGGGTCGCACCCGTCGAGATCCAGGGGTGGTCGGCGGTCGATCGGTCGGTGACGGTGCGCGGAGCCGACCGTGACCGGCTGCTCGTGGTACCGGAGAGCACCAACCCGGGCTGGGAGGCCAGAGCCGATGGGCGCGAACTGGATTCGGTGGTCGTCGACGGTTGGCAGCAGGCCTGGGTCGTCCCGGCCGGGACCTCGGGGACGATCCATCTCACCTACCGCTTCGATTCCCTGTACCGATGGTCGCTGCTGCTCGGCCTGATCCTGGTCGCGCTGCTGCTCGTCGCGGCGTGCCTGCCGACGCGTCGCACTGTCGACGGCCCCGACGAGATCGATTCCGGCCGAACACCGTTCGGTGTCACGGTAGCCGCTGCGGCCGGCACGTTGGTGATGGCGTGGCTGTTGTCCGGGTGGTGGGGGCTCGCGGTCGGCGTCGTGGTGGGTGCCATCGCCGTGGTGCTGCGGCCGCGGACCGTGGTGGTGGCCACCTTTGTCGCCATGATGGCGGCGACGGTCGGACTTGCCGCCGGCCCGTGGCATGCACCGGGCGGGTACAACGGTTTCAGCTGGTGGGTGCAGTTGCCCGCCCTGGTTGCCGTGCTGCTCATGGTCGCCTCGGCCGTCGGCGCCGACGATCGGTGGGACCGGCTGCGCGCGAAGGTGACTCAGATCACCCGGAGGTCATGGATGCCGGACGGGTCACCTCCGGATTCGGACCGGACGTGAGTCACTCGATGCGGCGACGTTGGTGTTGCTTACCATTGGCTTGAACGTCACTGAGCTCGGTGTTGAATCGGTATGTGGCCTGCACGGATGCGGGCCGGATATCCGATGTGACAACGATTGTGATGGAGGATTGACGATGATTCTGTTCCTCGTCGTGCTGGGTCTGTGTGTCCTGGCGACCTTTTTCCTGTCCCGTCCGGACAGCCTGAATTATCGTGCGCGCGAGGTGAATGCCGCGCAGCACGACAGCCTCCGGCACCGGGTGCGCCGGTAGCTCCGGATAGTCCCCGGCAGCCCTCAGCGGGTCGGTTGGCGAAGCGCCCTAGTGGTCTCGCGTCGACGCAGCCACCGGCGTGCGGGTTCTTCGATGAAGGCGTAACTCGCTGCGGAGATCCCGATGGTCAAGACCACCGTGATGGACCAGACCAGCAGCGTGTCCCCGGTGAACGGGATGATGCCGAACAGGCCGAACACCACGGCGAGCACGGCCAGATGCCAGATGAAGATGCCGTAGGACCATCGGCCGAGAGCGAGCATGACCGGCGAGGTGAGGATGCGGAACGGGCCCGCCGAACAGACCAGCGGGGCCAGCAGCGCGAAGCCGCAGACGGCGCCGAGCACCATCTTGGTGGCGAATTGCAGATTGGTCAGCGCACCGAGCCCCGTCGGCCCGGCCAGCGGTGTGCACGCCAGCGCATAGGCCACCACCAGCGTCGCGAGCATCCACCATCGTCGGGCACCGACCGCGGCGATCCGTTCCACCCAGCGCGACGCGTGGCCGTGTTCGATCGCGCCCGCGGTCTCCGCCAGGATCAGACCGGCGAAAAACCATGGCAGGTGGCCGAACACCCAGTTCTTGGGTTCCACCCCGGCCGGTAGCGGGAGCGCCATCGCCGGCCACGCCCACACCAGGCTGAGCGCCCCGAGCGCGAGTAGCGCCGGGATGCGCCGGGAGGCGCGACGTCCGCGCAGGCGCAGCAGCGCGAGCCCGATGACCGGTAGCAGCGCGTAGAACGCCACCTCCACCGACAGACTCCACATCTGGGTGAGGCCGGCTGTCAGGGACAGCGGTACGAAGACCTGGGTGAGGGTGAGATTCGCCAGCCACACCGTGGCGTCGGCGCCCTGTGCGTCGGGCAGGAGAAGCAGGACGACGGCGACCACGACCACATACGCCGGCCAGATCCGCACGACGCGATGCCGCAGGTAGCGGCGGATCGATGGGTGCCCACGATCGGTGCCGTCGACATGCGCGGCGTGCGCGTGGTCCACCCACGGCCGCCAGAGCAGAAAGCCCGACAGCGCGAAGAACAGCGCGACCGCGAGGTCGAGGCGGCCGAGCACCGGACCGAGAATCGGGAGACGCACCGCACCGGTCTGGAACGCGACGTGGGTGGTCAGCACACCGATCGCCGCCAGCGCGCGCATCCCCTCGAGCTGCGGATAGAACCGCCGGGCCGCGGCGGCAGGGCGTCGCGTCGACGCGGGGGTATGGGTGTCGGTGCTGGTCATGCTGTTCCACAGGGTAGCCGTGCGCCCGGACGCCGTGCCGGGGCCAGTACGCTCGCGGCTATGCCGTCGGACCCCACACCGCCCGAAGACGCTTCCCGTCCGCCGCGGCGATGGAGCACCGCCGACCTGCTGGGCCCCACCCTGCTGTTCATCGGCGGATTCCTGCTGGCGGCGACCATCGCGCTGCCGACGCTGCCCGTGGACAACCTTCGGCTGGTGCCGCTGAGCACCGACTTCACCACCGTGGCGACCAGCAGCGACGTCACCGCCCGGACACCGGCGACCATCCTGGATCGGTGTTCGCTGAACACACCGGTGGCGCGCGTCGTCGGCGCCGAGCTGGTGCGCCAGCAGCGAGTGGTGGCGGTGCAACCGTCGGACAAGCGACGGGTGACGTTGCAGGCCGGTACGTCGGTGCAGGCCGATCACCTGCTGATCGACGGGCGGCAGGTGGACCCGACGCTGCCGCGCCCGGGCAGTTCCGACCCGGGCACCTCCGATACCGCCGACGACGACCGGCCGTCGTGCACCGATCCGACCGTGTTCGCGGTGAAGGACCGGGTCACGCTGAGCCGGGACAGTGCACTGCCAAGTGTGTCCGGGGGTGGCAGTTCGGAGATCCAGTACGACAGCCGGACCGCGCCGGTGCCGGCGCCCGACCGTCCGGGCTTCACCTATCTGTTGCCCTTCGGGGTGAGCACCGACGACCAGCACGCCTACTTCGACGTCACGACCCGGCGCACCGTGCCCCTGCGGTTCGCGGGTGAGACGCAGGTGTCGGGCCACGACGCCGCACGCTTCATCGCGCAGATCCCCGATACCGATCTGAATGCCGTCGGTGGGGTGTCCACGCCGAGCCGGCCCACCCAGATCACCCGTCCCGCTTCCTGGTTCGGCGTCGACGGCGACCCGGCGCGACCGCTCACCGCCACCCTGCATCATCGCTCCGAGGTGGAGTTGTCGGTCGACACCCGGACCGGGCTGATCGTCGATCAGCGCATCGTGGTTGACGAGTCGTACCGATTCCCGGCTCAAACCCCCGGCGTCGCTGACGATTTCACGCTTCCGTTTGTGCAGGCGACCTTCCGCTACGACGAGCGGACCCGTTCCGAGATGACCTCGCGCGCCGACGATCTCGCCACCCCCTTGGTGATCTGGGGCCGGCTGGTGCCGATCGCGACCGGCGTGCTCGGGGTGGTGTTGCTCGGCGTCGGACTGTGGTTCCTCAATCCGGCTCGGCTGCCGGAACGGATCCGGCGGAGGTTGGCGGGGCCGGCGAATCCCTGAACGTGATAGTGTCACCCGCCGTTGCCGGCTCCTGTACCGGTGGGCGTCGTCGGGCGCACTATCCAGTTCGGGGATCTGCTGCGTGCCGGTTTCGGCGGTCGCCCCGGGACAGTCCGGCCGTGGCTAACACGGCGACGGTCACCGCGACCGCGGCCGTGCCGGCCAGCGCGACGATCGAGCCGACCAGCCAGACGATCACCGCCACCTCGATGCCCACCGCCAGCCAGGTCACGAGTGCCACCCGGGTGCGGTCCCGGGCAATCGCCGACAGCAACACCACCTGCAGCACACTCAGCACCGCACCCGTGTAGGCGAAGAGCCATAGGATCGGCACCAGTGCGCGGTAGTCGTCGCCGAAGATGAGCGGCACCAGTGGTCCGGCGAGTCCGGCAGCGACGGTCAGTGCCAGTCCAATGACCGCGACCACCCCGACCGCCTGCCGCAGCGATGCGCGCGAACTCGCGGGGTCGGCGAGGCGCGGATAGAACACCACCCCGATGGCCTGGGGAAGCCAGAACGCCACCTTGGTCGCGATGGCGCCGAGCGCGTACACGCCGGCGTCGTCGGCGCCGAGCACTGTCCGCGACAGCAGCAGATCCACCGACGACGCGACGATCAGCACCAGCTGCACCTGCGAGGCGCGCAGCACACCGACGGCGTCGACGGCGTCGGCGAGCGTCATGTGCGACGTCGCGGAGCGCCCCGCCCATCGCACACCCGCCCAGACCGCGACCCCGGCCACCGCGGTGCCCGCCGTCCCGGCCGCGAGTCCACCCATCGGTCCCGCGCCCGCCGCCAGGACTGCGATCACCGGCGCCGCCCGCAGCACGCCGACTACGGCCAGCAGCCATGCCAGCGCCCGGAACTCTCCGCGTCCCTGAAGAATGCCCTGACCTGCGGATATCACCGTCAGCAGCGGGGCGGCGGCGAGGGCCGCGAGCGTGGTGAGCCACGATGTGCGGGCCAGCAGCGTCACCACCGGTACCGCGATGGCCGTGATCACCACCACACCGGCGGTGGTCTGGGCGGAGACGACGCGGAGCCGATGCTCGGACCGGCCGCGCACCACCTCGCGGGCGACGACGGCTTGCAGCGCCAGGGCCGGTACGCCCAGCACGAGCATCGCCGACAACAGCACGGCGAACTCGCCGTACTCGTCGGGCGTCAGGAACCGGCTGCTCGCCAGCAGGTGCACGAGATACATGCACACGTTGGCGACCATCGAACCGCCGGCCACGGCACCGATCGCGCCGACGACGCCGAGTCGCGCAGCGCGAGGGGTCTGCCGGGTCATGCGTCAAGTGTGCCGACCGTGCCGCGGGCGCTTTGCACCGGCCGCGACGGATAGGCGACGATGGAGGCTTCAGCGCCTCACGAGAGATCGAGATGTACGACCAGAACCCGACCTTCGAGTCCGACCCCACCGACATCGGCTCCCGCATCGACCCGGTGCTGGCCCGCAGCTGGCTGTTGGTCAACGGATCTCACCACGGCAAGTTCGAGCCCGCCGCGCTCTCGCGAGCCGACATCGTGGTTCTCGACATCGAGGACGCCGTCGCACCCAAGGACAAGGCCGAAGCCCGCGCGAACGTGGTGCGGTGGCTCGGCACCGAGGCGGGGCGCGGGGACTGGGTGCGTGTCAACGGATTCGGGACGCCGTGGTGGGCCGACGATCTGGACGCGTTGTCGGCGACCGCGATCGGCGGCGTCATGCTGGCGATGGTGGAGTCGGTCGATCACGTCACCGAAACCGCCAAGCGGCTGCCCGACGTGCCCATCGTCGCCCTGGTGGAGACCGCTCGCGGGTTGGAGCGGATCAGCGAGATTGCCTCCGCCAAGGGCACTTTCCGGTTGGCGTTCGGGATCGGCGACTTTCGGCGCGACACCGGCTTCGGCGACAACCCGGCCACCCTCGCCTACGCCCGTTCACGTTTCACCATCGCCGCCAAGGCCGCTCACCTCCCGAGCGCGATCGACGGGCCGACGGTGGGGTCGAGCACGCTCAAGTTGAGTGAGGCCACCGCGGTGAGCGCCGAGTTCGGCATGACCGGCAAGATCTGCCTCACCCCCGACCAGTGTGCGCCGGTGAACGAAGGTCTCTCCCCGTCGCAGGACGAGATCAAGTGGGCCCGAGAGTTCTTCGCGGAGTTCGAGGCCGACGGCGGCGAGATCCGCAACGGCTCCGACCTGCCGCGCATCGCGCGGGCCACCAAGATCCTGGACCTCGCACGCGCGTACGGCATCTCGGAATCGGACTTCGAGGACGAGCCGGTCCACCAGCCCGCCCCGTCCGACACACACCACTACTGAGCTGACATCGTGTCCGCCGGGCGGCTGCTGCCCACGCTGTATCTCGTCAGCGCGGGGCTGACCGCGGTTGTCGCGGGGCCGCTTCTCGGGGCACTCTTCGGCGTCGGACCGCGATATCTGCTGTACCGGGATGCGGTGTCGACGCCTCGCTCGTACGTCACCGACGCGGCGCTCGGTGTCGGCGACCTCCCCCCGCGGGCCGTGCCGCAGGACTGGTTTGTGGCGATGGGGAGCCGAGTTGTCGACGGTGGTTGGCTGGTGGTCGCGATCATCGTCGCCGCGCTCGTGGTCGCGGGTGTCGGGTACGGTCGTCTCGCGCATCGGCTGGTTCCGGGAGCGGGCCACGCCGGAGCGGTGGCCGCCGCGATGTTGGCGATCTGGAATCCCTATGTCGCCGAACGCCTTCTGCAGGGGCACTGGGGCCTGCTCGTCGGGTACGCCGCGCTGGGCTGGATCGTGGTCGAGATGCTGGACCTCACCGCGTCGCCCGTGCGCTGGTGTCGTCTCGCCGGTCTCGTCGCGGTCGCCGGTCTCACCCCCACCGGTTCGCTGCTGGCGGCGGCGGTCCTGGTGACGATGTGCCTGTCGCTGCGCGTCCGACCGAGGATCGCCTGCGGTGTCGCGGGTGTCTGGATCGCCTCGGCCGCACCGTGGTTGGCGGCCGGACTGATCGGCACGGGGTCGTCCACCGGCGTCGGCGGGGTCGAGGCGTTCGGGCTGCGGGCCGAACCGTTCCTCGGCCGGCTCGGCACCGCCGCGGGACTGGGCGGGATCTGGAACGCCGACGCCGTGCCGGATAGCCGGACCATCGGCTGGGCCGCGGTCGCGTCGCTCTGTTTGCTCGTTGTGGTCGTCAGCGGGCTGATCCACCTCCGTGCGGGCGACCGGAGTCGAGCCAGCACGGCCCTCACCCTGCTGGCGGGCGTGGTGCTGATGCTGGTGATACTGAGCGCTTTCGGTCCCGGTCAGGCAGTACTCGGCTGGGCTGTCGACGCGATCCCCGGCGCCGGTCTGCTGCGCGACACCCAGAAGTTCCTGGCGCTGCTCATGCCCGCCTACGCGGTCGGGGCCGCGGGTGCGGTACTCGGGCTACGACGATGGTTCCCAGGAGGTTTCGCCCTCGCCGGGGTGGCCCTTCTGGTGGTGGCGCCCCTGCCCGATCTTGCCTGGGGTGTGGGCGGACAGCTACGTCCCGTCGCCTATCCGGCCGAGTGGACAACGGTCGCCGGCATCGTGACCGCCGACGATGGCGCGGTGGCTCTGTGGCCGTCGGATACCTTGCGGCACTACGGATTCGCGAATAGTGTATCGCTCGATCCGGCACCACGGATGATGCGTGCGCCCGTGGTGGAGAGCGGCCGACTGACCGTCGACGGCCAGGAGGTCGACCCGGCTTCACCACCGGCAGTCGCGGTCGAGCAGCTGCTCGGCAGCCCGGGCGACCCGGGTGAGCTGGCCCGACTCGGGATCGGCTGGGTACTCGTCGAGGCCGATCCACCCCCGGCGCGGTTGCGCGGACTCGAGCCAATCTTCGCCGGAGAAAGCCTGCGGCTCTTCCGCATCGAGGGCGCGCAGACGGTCCGGGCCGATATCGGTTATCGAGTGGTCGCGGTGACGGCGCACCTGGTGTGGCTGGTGATGATCGCCGGGGGTGCCGTGGCGGCGGTGTACCGACGACGACACGCCTGACCGTCGGGGTGACCGAAACGTCGGGGTGACGGACCGTTCCGGTTTGGTGCGGGTGGGTGGTGTTTGCGAATGTGGTTGTGTTACTGGTGGTTTCGACACGCCCCTCGCCTAGCGGCTCGAGTCGGCTCAACCGGCAGAAGGGGGTCGGCTCGGGTCGGCTCAACCAGCAGAAGGGGGTCGGCTCGGGTCGGCTCAACCAGCAGCGGAGGCGGCTCGGGTCGGCTCAACCGAGGCTCAACCGGCAGAGGAGGCTTGCGGAGCGGCGATCTCGGCGAACACCTCGAGGAACCCGTCGCAGGTCGCCGACCAGGAATAGCGACCGGACTTGGCCTTCGCGGCCCGACCGAGTTGCTGGGACGCCGCGTCGTCCTCGATGAGTTTCCGAGTGGCACTGAGCAATTCGTCTACGCCGTCGACGAGCAGACCGGTGAGTCCGTCGTCGATGGACTCGGCCAGGCCCACCGAACTGCGGTAGCCGATGGTCGGGACGCCGTGTTGGGCGGCCTCTATCACGGCCAGCCCCCAGCCCTCTTTGCGCGACGGCATCAGGTGCACGCGGGCCGCCGAGAGGATCTCGTGTTTACGCGGTTCGCTCACGTGGCCATGGAAGGTGACCGATGCGTCGAGGCCGAGTCTCCGTGCGGCTGAACGGAGTTCCTGGTCCCACCAGCCACCGCCGATGACGTCGAGGTGGACGTCGAGGCCGCCGCGCCGCAGGTCGGCGACCACCGCCAGGGCGTCCTCGACCTGCTTGTGCGGAACCAGCCGCGACAACACGCACAGCCGAACCGGCCGGTCGGATGCGGGCGCCGCCGGTGCCGCCACGTAGCCGGCGGGCAGCGGGTCGATTCCGTTGCGCACGACGGAGATTCGTTCGGCATCCACGCCGAGGTCGGTGAGTTCGCGTTTGGACGGCGTCGAGACGGTCACATAGCGATTGCGCCGATGCACGCGCGGTGCGACCCGCGACTCGAGGAACCAGCCGAATCGCCCGAGAAGGCGACCGGCCACCGGCCATTGTTCGCGGTGACAGTGGTGGACGAGGACCACCGTCGGCGCGGAGGTCACCAGCGACGCGAAAAAGGGCACGCCGTTCTGGGTGTCGACCACGGCGTCGGGCGAGATGTCGGCGAGCGGACCGCGACCCAGCCGGCCGGCGATGATCATGGCCGCAGCGCGCGGATAGACGGAAATCCGCCCGCCCGTGCGGACGAATCGAATGCCGTCCCGCGTCTCGTCGGAGAGCGCGCCGGGGTAGGCAGAGGTGACGAAGGTGACCCGGACGCCGCGTCGGGCGAGTTCGGCGCCGACGCGTTCCAGGTAGGTTTCACTACCGCCGCCCTGCGGGTGGCCGGTATCCCGCCAGCAGAGCAGCAGGACATCAGATGGAGAGTGCATTGCCGACAGCCTACCGATGCGTTCGCGCCATCGGATTCACGACAAGTCCCCGGGCGCCGTACATGTCATCCCCTCCATGTCATGTCCTGGCGACCCCGGGGCCTGCGCATTCGAGGGGTGAGCCCCTCAACGTGCATAGACTCTAACCGACAGGTTACCCGCGCGTCTACAACGGGAGTTGTAGACACTTTGTTAATTCTGAAGCAGGTCGTGATCCGATGCTCGAGTTCGACGCCGCCGCCACCGACATGGCCGCGCACGCCACCCTGCGTCGCGCCGTCGGACTGCTGAACGATTTCCGTTACGAACAGTCCGACCCGGCCCGTTTCTACGGTGCGCTGGCCGCCGACACCCGGCGCCTGGTGGGCGCGTTCGCCCCGCTCGACGGCGCGGTGGTGCTCGATGTCGGCGGTGGTCCGGGCTATTTCGCCGATGCTTTCCGGGCCGCGGGCGCCCACTACCTGTCGGTGGAACCCGACCCCGCGGAGATGCACGCCGGGGGTATCGCCCACCGCGGAACCGTGCGGGGCTCCGGGCAGAACCTGCCGTTTGCGGACTCGTCGATGGACATCACGTTGTCGTCGAACGTCGTCGAGCACACCTCCCGACCATGGGAGATGGCCGATGAGATGGTCCGGGTGACGAGGCCGGGTGGCGTCGTCATCATCAGCTACACCCTGTGGTGGGGTCCGTTCGGCGGCCACGAGATGGGGCTCACCCACTACGCCGGCGGCCATCGCGCGGCACGCTGGTACACCCGCCGGCACGGGCATCCGCCGAAGAACCTGTTCGGGACGTCTCTGTTCCCGGTGACCGCGGCCGACGGCCTGCGCTGGGCACACCGCACGGCCGCCACCGCCGAGGTGATCGCCGCCTTCCCCCGCTATCTCCCGCGCTGGATGTGGTGGGTCATGCGGGTGCCTGGCCTGCGCGAGGTCGCCGGCACCAACCTGGTGCTGGTCCTGCGCAAGCGCTGACGTCCGCTACTGCAGGGCCGCCGCACATCGCAGCGGGATCGGCGACGGCCCGCTGGTGGCCGACGAGATCTGCTGCCCGTCCTGCATGATCGTGCAGGTCACATTTCCGCTGATCACGATGGCGGTGATCTCGGCGGTGCCGCCGTTCACACGCACCGACTCCGACCACGGCGTACCCGTGTTGGCGATGAAACCGGGGCGCCCCGAGGCACGGTAGGTCACCGTGATGACACTGCCGCCGCCGGTCAGCTGATAGGTCACCTGATTCGACGGTGCCGTCGAGGTGGTCGTCGTGGTGGTCGTGGTCTCGCTGGTCGTGGTGGTGGTCGACGTCGTCGACGGTGTGGACGGCGCGCTCGACGTCGTCGAGGAACCGGCCGCAGTGGTCGACTTGTCGTCTCCGCCATCTCGCAGGATGAGGAACGCGACGATGCCGAGAACCACCAGCGCGGCGATTACCGCCAGCACCAGCCCGACCGTGCGGCCCGTGTTCTTGGGCGGCTCGGACCCGTACTGAAGGGGTTCGCCCGGGCCGGGACCGGCGCTCGCATACGCCTGCGACGGCGGCGGCCCGAACGACCCGTACTGATCCGTCGGCCCGGTCGGCTCGTAGCCGGACTCATACCCTGTCTCGTAGCCGGTAGGCGGTCCGGGTTCGCCGATGGCGGCGGGATCGGTGTCGGGGCTGAACTGCCGCGTACCCGGCTGCTGCTCGGGCTGTGGGGGCTCAGGCTGTGGAGGTACGGGCGGCCGACGCTGCGGATCGTACGGGTCGTCCTCGGGGGGTCGGGTCATGCGCACGATTGTGCCAGGATGCCGACGCCCCGAGCCGCTCGATTCCCCGGCGCGTCCCGCGCGGCCATGACCGGGATTCCGGTGGGGACCACTACGGATCCGCGATGGCCTCCAGGGGGCCGGTCCGCGCTGCGCGGACCGCGGGCCACATCGCGGCCAGCACGCCGACGACGGCGCCACCCACCAGCGTGACCACGATCAGGCCCCACGGGATCTGCGGTCCGCCCAGACCCCATTCGGCCAGGGTGCGCACCAGCGCCCAGCCGATCACGCCACCGAGGATGACCCCCATGACCGCGCCGAAGATCGAGATCAGCACCGACTCCAGATAGATGCCGAGCTGCACCTGTCCACGCGCCATGCCGATGGCGCGCAGCATGCCGATCTCCCGCTTCCGTTCGATCACCGACAACGCGAGCGTGTTGATGATGCCCAGCACGGCGATCAGCAGGGCGAGGCCGAGCATGGCGTACAGCGTCACCAGCATCTGATCGATCTGGGTGGTGATGCTGCTCTTGAACTGATCGCGGTCCTGGACCTGCGCGGTCAGGTAGGAGTCCGTCGCGTTCTCCAGATCGGTTCGCAGGGTGTCGAGGTCGGTCCCGGGGGCCGCCCGCACGAAGACGCCGTAGCTGATGCGCGCCGGGGGCGGCACCAGACGCTCGTAGACCGTCTGCCCCACCATCCACGGTTGCAACGCCTCGTTGTTCACGTAGACACCGGCCACCGTCACCGGTACCTGCGTGCCGTCGGCTCCGATGAACGTCACCACGTCGCCGCGTTTCCAGCCACGCTCGCTGCTCGCACGTTCGCTGACCAGCATCCCGTCGTCGGGAACCACGTCCGGCGAGCCGTCGACCATCTTCAATGACGCGACCGAGGCCACCGGACCACCGATCGGCGAGTAGCCGCTCACCTTCGTCTCGCCGCCACCGGGCTCGGCCACCTTTGCCTGCACCAGCGCGAAGGACACCGAATCCGCCACGCCCGGAACCTTCTTCACAGCATCGGCGACGACGGCGGGAATGGGCGTCTGGTTGGCGCCGGTGACGATGTACTCGGCGGTGATCCCGCTGTCCACCGCGTCGTCGACGGTCCCCTTGAACGATTCGCCCAGGATGCCGATGACCGCGACCAGCATCAGCCCGAGCGTCAGCGCGAAGGCGGTCGCCGCCGATCGCCGCGGATTCCGGACCGCGTTGGTGCGTGCCAGCCGGCCGATGGTGCCGAACGGGGCGCCGACCACGCGGCCCAGAGCCCCGACGAACGGTCGCGACAGCGCCGGTCCGGCCAGTACCGCGGCGATGATGAGCGCGGCCGCACCCGCTGCCACGGTCAGCGCCGGCCCGAGCCCCTGCCCCATCGCGCCGACGACGAGCGCGATCAGACCCGCGACCCCGAAGAGCACGCCGACGATGGTCCGCACCCGCAGCGACGCCGACCCTTCGGCGGCGCTCGCGCGCATGGCCTCCACCGGCGGCACCCGCGACGCGCGTGCGGCCGGCACCCAGGCGCTGACCATGGTGACCACCACGCCGACGACGATCGTCGCGATGATGGCCGGGGCGGTGATCTGCAGTGCGCCGTCCGGCAGCCCCGACGACGAGGTGACCAGCGCCTTGAGACCCGCGGCCAGTCCGATACCGATACCCAGGCCGATCAGCCCGCCGATGATGCCGACGATGAACGCCTCGAAGAGCACCGACCGCGACACCTGCCCCTGCCCGGCGCCGACCGCGCGCAATAGCGCGAACTCCCGGTTACGTTGTGCGACAAGCATCGAGAAGGTGTTGTAGATGATGAAGGTGCCGACGATGAGACCGATCGCGGCGAAGGCCAGCAGGATGTACTGGAAGATGTCGAGGAACTGGTTGACCTGGTCCTTCTGTGCCTGCCGCACCTCATCGCCGGTCCGGACCTCCAGCCGGTCGCCGGCAGGACCGAGCGCGGCGCGGACACGGTCGACGAGCTGCTCGGGTGTCACTCCGGGCACTGCCGACATGTCCACCAGGGCAACGTGTTTGCCGTCGGAGAACAGCTTGGCCGCGGTGGCGGCGTCGAACTGGACGTTCACATAGCCGCCGGTGGACGCCCGGAGGTTGACAAGCCCGACGACGGTCACGTCCATCGGCGTCGAAAGACCCTGCCCGACAACGATTTTTGTCTTCGAGCCGACTTTCAGATCACCGTTGTCGGCGGCCGACTTGTTGAGGACCACCTCGCCGGCGCGTTCCGGTGCCCGGCCGCCGGGTTCGATCTGCGATTCGGTGGGCGAGATGGCCTCGTCGACCGGGATGTAGGCGGTGCCGACGCTGGGTGCACCCCCGGTCTGCAACGCCTTGCCCTCGGAGTTGGCGATGGTCACCAGCCCCGAGTTGTTGACGACCAGTTTGTCGATGCCGAGTTCGTCGCGTCGCTCTCGGAGGTCGTCGACGACGCTCAGCGGGATCCCCGGCGACTGCGCAGCCGACGGGGTGATCTCGGCGGCAACACCCTGCGCAGCGCCGTCGAAGATGCTGGTGAAGGCGTTGGAGATGGTGGTGGTGAACACGATGGTGCCCGCGACGAACGAGGTTCCGAGCACGATCGAGAAGACCGTGAGAAACAGGCGTAGCTTGTGTGCGCGCAGGTTTCGGAGCGAGACCCGGCGCATCACCGAGGAGGCTGCCACAGCTCAGCGCGCCTCGGTGGTGCCGGCGTCGGGGACCTCGGGGGCCGCGTGGCGCCCGGTGCTCCCGGTGGTGATCGCGGCCTCTGCAACAACCGGGTCGGCCGCGGCGGGCGGATCGTCGAGATGGCGCATCACCTCGAAGACGTCGTCGGCGCTGGGACGGATGAGTTCCCGCACGATCTGACCGTCGGCGAGGAAGACGACGCGGTCGGCGTAGGAGGCGGCCCGCGGATCGTGGGTGACGATCACGACGGTCTGCCCGAACTCGTCGGTGGCCGCGCGCAGGATGTTCAGTACCTCGCCCGACGATCGGGAATCCAGGTTGCCGGTCGGCTCGTCGCCGAAGATGATCGACGGCTTGCCGATCAGCGCTCGTGCGCACGCGACGCGCTGCTGCTGTCCGCCGGACAGTTCGCTGGGTAGATGACCGAGGCGATCGGTGATGCCGAGGCGGTCGACGACGGCGTCGAACCACGCGGTGTCCACCTTGCGGCCGGCGATGTCGACGGGCAGTGTGATGTTCTCGGCTGCGGTCAGCGTCGGGACCAGGTTGAACGACTGGAAGACGAAGCCGATGCGGTCGCGTCGCAGCATCGTCATGTTCTTGTCGGACAGCGCCGTGAGGTCGACGTCACCGATGTGCACCCGCCCACCGCTGGCCACGTCGAGTCCGGCGAGGCAGTGCATCAGGGTGGATTTCCCCGACCCCGACGGCCCCATGATGGCGGTGAACTCGCCGGCCCGGAACGAGATTGTCACGCCGCGAAGCGCTTCCACGGCGGTATCACCCGAACCGTAACGCTTGACGAGGTTCTCGGCACCGGCCGCGACGGTGGACGTGGTCACGTGGCCGGTCGTGGCCGGGTCACTGGCGATCATGGCTTCCACCGTGCCAAATCACCGGCCCGACCGCCATCAGGAATCACCCTGAGGTGACCCGGACCATGCCGGGGGCATCACCGGGGGAGGTGAACCTCGAAGGAGTGCACCCGCGTGACGGCGTCGTCGGTGATGACGAACAGGGTGCGCGCGCGGTATCGCTGCCACGGCAGATCGGGTTGCCAGTTGCCCCACGCCAGCCCCGACATGTTGCCGGTGTTCAGCCGCGGCACACCGCTGCTGGAGAAGATGAGCCGCTTGGGCATCGCCTTCTCCTGGCCGGTGAGCCGGGACTTGCCGGTGACCCGGTCGGCGCCGCGGGTCGTGGTGAAGAAGATCCGGGTGACCCGGCCCGCGCCGCGCTCGAGGACGAGATAATCGGTCGCGTTGATCGCGAGGATGTCCGCGGCGCGGGTGTCGCGGTCGGTGCGATAGGTGAACTCGGGGTTGGTGCGCCCGAAGGTCAGCAGCCGGGCCGCGTTCGCCGGGTCCTGCCGCAGTCCGCCGGCGGTCAGCACACTGATCTGCCCGCCCGGGCCCACGGCGACCCCGGTGAGACCGCGCCGCGGATCGAGTCCGGTGTTCTTCGTCGGCCGCCACGCCGTGGGCAGTGGGAGGTCGCGACCGTAGAGCCCGATGGAACCGATGAGCCGGACGAAGGGCTGCGCGCCGCCGCTGACGACCACGTAGCCGGACCCGGCGCGTCGGATGCCCTCGAACTGCGCGGCGCCCGGCAGCAGGGGCAGGTTGCCCGGTCCGAGGATCGGTGCGCCACCGTCGATGCCGGTGCTCTGGAAGCCGCCCACACCCGAGGCGTAGCGGATGCTGCCGGTGAAGAACCGTCCCGGCGCGGAGTCCTTGGGGATCAGCACGTACCGGCCGTTGGCCACCCGGTCGAACCCGGTGATGCCGGCGAAGGTGGGCACACCGCCGATCGTCGTGGTGTCGGTGTAGAACGCGCCCACAGCGACCGGCGCGGGTGGCCGGGGAGCGGCCGACGACGGACCGACGAGCAGAGACGAGAGGCCGACGACACAGATACCGATGATCGCCGCCCCCCACAAGCGCATTCTCATAGGGCGCAACGATACCAAAGTGGCAGGTGAGGCGGTCGGGCGAGCTGCGAAGTCACAGGTACCTCACAAGCGCCGTAGATCCGTGCCACGTCGGTGGCACGGATCTACGGCAAATACGATGCTCAGCTCAGACGCTGTTTGAGCGCGTCGAGCTCGTCACGCAGGTTGGTCGGCAGCTTCTCCCCGACGAAGTCGAAGAGCTCCTCGATCAGCGGGATCTCCTTACGCCACTCGTCGGCGTCGAAGTCGAGAGCCGCGGCCAGGTCGTCGGCCGGCACGTCGAGACCGGTGACGTCGATCTCGTCGGGCTTGGCGACGATGCCGATCGGGGTGGACACGCCCTCGTTCTCGCCCTCGATGCGGCCGATGATCCACTTCAGGACTCGGCTGTTCTCACCGAATCCGGGCCACAGGAACCGGCCGTCGTCACCACGACGGAACCAGTTGACGTAGAAGACCTTCGGCAGCTTGGTGGCGTCGGCGTTCTTGCCGATGTTGATCCAGTGCGCGAAGTAGTCGCCGACGTGGTAGCCCATGAACGGCAGCATGGCCATCGGGTCGCGACGCACGGTGCCGACCTTGCCCTCGGCGGCGGCGGTCTGCTCGGAACCGACGGTGGCCCCCATGAAGACGCCGTTCTGCCAGTCCTTGGCCTCGGTCACCAGCGGCACGGTGGTCTTGCGACGGCCGCCGAACAGGATCGCCGAGATCGGCACACCCTGCGGGTTGTCCCATTCCGGCGCCAGCGACGGGCACTGCGAGATCGGGGTGCAGTACCGCGAATTCGGGTGTGCGGCTTTGTGATCGGACTCCGGGGTCCAGTCGTTGCCCAGCCAGTCGGTCAGGTGGGCCGGGGCCTCGCCGTCGATGCCCTCCCACCAGATGTCGCCGTCGTCGGTGAGTGCGACGTTGGTGTAGAGGGTGTTGCCGGCCTCGATGGTGCGCATCGCGTTCGGGTTGGAGTCATAGCTCGTTCCCGGCGCGACGCCGAAGAAACCGAACTCCGGGTTGATGGCGTAGAGACGGCCGTCCTCACCGAAACGCATCCAGGCGATGTCGTCGCCGACGGTCTCGGCCTTCCAGCCCTCGATGGTCGGCTGGATCATCGCGAGGTTGGTCTTGCCGCAGGCGCTCGGGAATGCGGCGGCCACGTAGTAGACCTTCTGCTCCGGGCTGGTCAGCTTGAGGATGAGCATGTGCTCGGCCATCCAGCCCTCGTCGCGGGCCATCACCGACGCGATGCGCAGGGCGTAGCACTTCTTGCCCAGCAGCGCGTTGCCGCCGTAACCGGATCCGAAGGACCAGATCTCGCGGGTCTCCGGGAAGTGGGTGATGTACTTCTCGCTGTTGCACGGCCACGGCACGTCGGCCTGACCGGGTTCCAGCGGGGCCCCGACCGAATGCAGCGCCTTGACGAAGAAGCCGTCCTCGCCCAGCAGGTCCAGAACGGCCTGGCCGAGGCGGGCCATGATCCTCATCGACAGCACCACGTACTCGGAGTCGGTGATCTCCACGCCGAGCTTCGGGTCCTCCGAGCCGAGGGGTCCCATGCAGAACGGGATGACGAACATCGTGCGGCCGCGCATGCAACCGCGGTAGAGCTCGGTCATGGTCGAGCGCATCTCGGCGGGATCGACCCAGTTGTTGGTGGGGCCGGCGTCCTCTTCCTTTTCGGAACAGATGTAGGTGCGGGACTCCACGCGGGCGACATCGGCGGGGTCGGAATTGGCCAGGAACGAGTTCGGTTTCTTCTCTTCGTTCAGCTTGACCAGGGTGCCTGCCGACACGAGGTGCTCGGTGAGGCGGTTCCACTCCTCGTCACTGCCGTCGGCGAAGACGACGCGATCGGGCTGGGTCAGCTCGGCGACCTCGGCCACCCAGGCCAGCAGTCCCGCATGCTTGGTCGGCGCGCTACTGGGCTCCAGTCCGGGAATAGTGGCTGCGGTCATAGTCTCCTGGCCTCCTGAAAACTGGCGACCGGCTCGACGGATCGCCAGGGGTGATGTCGTCGTTCCCCAAGGATACGACGACCGAACGGGCGCTAGGTGGCGGGGTGTGCAGATGCGGTGTATGCCACACCGGGCGAGACCGGGACGTTTTACCCTGGCTGTGCTGCGGATTTGATGATTGCTTCAATCCACTCGGCGCGACGGGCCGCCCCCGCCGTCAGTTCAATCGACCCGAATCGGTCGGAATCCACGCCCCGGTCTCGGGGTCGAGGACCGCGGACCGGAACTCGCCGTCGGCGCCGATCTCGGTGACCTTGTCGACCTGTCCGTCGCGGTCGCTGTCGGTGTAGACGGTCATGCCGTCGGGTCCGTTGCGGGTGAGCGAGTCGTTGACGCCGTCGTTGTCGGTGTCGACCTCGGCCGGTCCGAGATCCCAGATGCGGCCGTCGTCGTGCATCCACAGATGACTGTCGAGGTCGTCGGCGGGCAACGGGTCGGGGTGGGCGTACACCTCGGTCACGTCGCCGCTCGCCCCGTCGTTCCAGTACCCGCTGTCGTTCCCGAAACCACCGCCGTTCCACAACCCACCGTCTGGCCGCGTGTCGCCGACCCCCGAGATCGACGCGGGGTCGGGCTCGGGTGATTGGTCCCCCGGGATCGGGTCACCGAACGTGGGTTCCATCGAGTTCCTCTTTCCGCTGTTCGGCTCTCTGGGAGGTCTGGGGCACGGCCGGCGTCGATGCGGCATGCTGGGCCTCGGCCAGGGCCAGCTGCAGGGTTCGGGCTGCCGCAAGACGTCGTCGCCGCGCGTTCTCGTCGTCGCGCAGGGCGCGGACCCGATCGTCAAGGGCCGCCACCTCGGCGGTCACCAGCCGGGCGCGCCGATCGTAGGAGCGCGCGATCTGGCCGGCGATCCGACTCTCGGCACCTGCCACGCGCACACCGATCTGATGATCCGCCCGGGCGCGGACCTCGCCGAGGGTCTCGGTCACCCAGCCACGCGCCTGCATCCGCGCTGTCGTCCGGTGCCGCATCCGGATCACCCACACGGCCGCGCCGATACCCAGGGCCAGGGTGAGCGGCATCGCGATCCATCCCACCGCATGCACCGAGGCCATCAGCGCCGCAAGCAGCCGGCCCACACCGAGCCCGGTCGAGGCCCCGATGAGCAGCATGAGCGCATCCTCCGCGCCGCGCCGACCACCGGTCGGTGCGCGGACCGGCCCGACGTCCAGCGCCCACGGCTCGGCCCCGATGGGATCGGATTCGGGCGGATCAGGTTCAGCGGGATCGCCGGCGCGGTCTGTGCCGGCGTGATCCGATCCGGTGGGTCCGGCGTGTTCGGATTCGTTCAGGTCCACCAGGGCGGCGGCGCGGACCTCTTCGATCCGTTCCTCAATGGCACCGGACACCGTCGCGGCGAGGTCGTCGAGGAGTGCGCGCAGGCCGCTGACGTCGACGGTCTGATCGCCGTCTGACCCGGCGGCGGTGGTCGCGATCGTGCGCAGTCCGGTCTGCATCTGCACCGACGACTCGGCTCGCACCCGCCCGAGACCGGCGCGAACCGCGGCCAGCCGGTCCGTGCGCCCACGGTCGCGCCCGGAAACCAGGACCCGACGACGGCGCATCAGTGCCTCGGTGTCGTCCGCGCCCGCTGCACCGGTCAGGGTGTCGTGATTGTCGAGGTCGTAGAGCAGCCGTTCCACCGATCCGCGGGCGGCCGCGATGCGGGCACGACTCGTCCGGACGGCATCTGGAACCTCGACCTCCGAGCGCAGCCACTCCACGAGCGCGCCGACCCCGGATTCGTCGACGGCCCCGGACAGGGCGGCGATCGACGACACGGCGAACAGCGCCACGGCATCGTGCGGATCGAGGGTGTGCCGGTGGGCGCGCAGCACCCGCGGCCACTGCCAGAAGGCGTCGATCTTGGCGCACACCAATCCGACGGTGCCGTGGGTGGCGCGCAGGTCGTCGAGGATGCGACGCTCCTCCTCCCCCACCGACGACGACGGGTCGACAACCAGCACCGCCACCCCGATAGCTGTCGAAATATGTTGTTGCGCAACGTCTTCGGCGTCGACGACGTGGAGGTCCGGGGCCAGCGACCGGCAGGCGTCGACGAGTGAACTCACCCCCACCCCAGGGGTCCCGGTGACCAGAACCGACGTCCCGACGGCGATGGTCGTGGCGTCGAATCCGGTCAGATCGGCGACCCGCGCGAGAAGATCGTCGGCGTCGGCAGCGGTCATCGGGCACCCACCGCCGGCCGGTCGGCGAGCAAGGCCTCGGCCGCATCGCGGTCGCAGCCGGTCATCGCGGCGAGTTCGATCGTCTCCCGCAACTGCATCCGGCGTCGACGACGAACCGGCCCGGCCATCGCCCGCAGCGGTTCGACGAGATCGGAGATCCCGCTGGCGGCGTGCAGGAACGAGGTGAAGGTGGCGCCGTCGGCGGCCGCCGGCGATGATTCGCCGATCAGCGTGAGGGCCAGATCGATGCCGAACTGATCGAGGCGGGTCAGCAGGTCCAGCCGGGTCTGTCGTTCGGCCGAACCCGGCGGCCCGGAGAGAAACCGTCCGGCCATCGACGGCATCTCGATGCCCGCCGACGCCCAGCCGCGCAGCGTCGCGAAGTCGTCGTCGGAGACCTGGACGCAGGCCAGCAACGCCGACACCGGCGCCACCGGCACGCCGAGTCGATGCGCAGCGTTGCGCGCGATCGACGTCGCGGTGTCCCAGTCACCGTGGGTGTCGGCCTTGCCCAGCACGACGATCAGCCGGTCGCGCGGAAGCTTCCCGATCGCGTCGGTGTCGGCCCGGCGCGGCAATCCGGCCAGGACATACACCCACAGATCGGCGTCGGCGGAATCGGACGCCGCCAGCGACAACCGCTCACCGAGCGCGCGGGCCATCGTGTCGCGGCCCACCCCGGCTCTCCCGAGGACGCCGACCTGCCACGGCCGAAGATGCTCCTGCTCGGCGGCCTGGAGCACGGGCCGCAACGGCGAGGCTGGCTCCACCAGCGACGTCAGGTGTCCGGCGTCGGCGGCGCGGACGAGCATGCCGGGCTCATGCATCAGCGGCCCGCCCATCTGCTGCCGGTTCGGCGGCCGCCCGCCCAGCTGCGGCTCACCCTGCGGCTGTCCCGTCACCATCGCCCTCACCCCCGACCCGGCCTGCCCGATCCGTGCTGGCAGCCTAACCGCTGACCGGCAGTTCGGCGCCCGGACCTCCACAGGCCCCCGCGATGAGGAACGATGGGGACGTGAACAACAGCGCCGAACGCGCCCGCGAGTACCCGCGCGTGACCAGTTTCCGGTTCCGGCGGGGCAGCCTGACGACCGGCCAGCAACGCAACTGGGAAACCCTGTGGCCGCAGCTCGGCGTGGACATCCTGACCGCCGACACCAAGCCCGACGGCCCGCTCGACCTCGAGGCGCTCTTCGGCCGGCAGGCGCCGACGGTCCTCGAGATCGGCAGCGGAACCGGCATCTCGACCGCCGCGATGGCCGCGGCCGAACCCGACGTGGATGTCCTCGCGGTGGAGGTCTACCGGCCGGGCCTCGCGCAGCTCGTCGGACTCGTCGATCGCAACGGTCTGACGAATGTCCGGATGATCCGCGGGGATGCCACGGTGGTGCTCACCGAGCTGATCCGTCCGGCCAGCCTGACCGGTATCCGGCTGTTCTTCCCCGACCCGTGGCCCAAGTCGCGGCATCACAAACGCCGCTTCGTGCAGTCCGGGACGCTCGAACTGATGGCCGACCGGCTCATCGGAGGCGGGGTCCTGCACATCGCGACCGACCACGCCGGTTACGCCGAATGGATCGCCGAGAAGCTCGCCACCCAGGACCCCGCGGGCCACCATGTGGTGCAACTCACCGGTGCGTCGCCGATCTCCCTCGATCGGCCGACCACCAAGTTCGAGGGCCGCGCCGAACGCGAGGGTCGCGACGTCAACGAATTCGTCTACACCCGGCCCGTACCGCGCGGCACCGGGCCCGGCGGCACCGGCACCGGCACCGACACCGACGGCACCGCCGATGACAGCGAGGATGCGTCATGAACGAGCCCACTCCCGGCGCCACCACGGCGGGCCCGTCCGGCTTCGGCGAGGCGGTCGCCGGAGCGTCGACGACGCGGCGCATGCTGCTCGTCTGGGACGCCCCGAACATGGACATGGGTCTCGGTGCGATCCTCGGCGGACGTCCCACCGCCGCCCACCGGCCACGGTTCGACGCGCTGGGGCGATGGTTGCTACAGCGCACCGCAGATGTGTCCGCCGCCACCGCCGACATCGGTCCGGTGGAAGCCGAGGCGACCGTGTTCACCAACATCGTGCCTGGTAGCGCCGATGTTGTGCGTCCCTGGGTGGATGCCCTGCGCAACGTGGGATACGCGGTCTTCGCCAAGCCCAAACTGGCCGACGACAGCGATGTCGATGCCGACATGCTCGACCACATCCAACTTCGCAGGCAGACTGTTGGGTTAGCTGGGGTGGTCGTGGCCTCCGCCGATGGCCAAGCCTTCCGGGAGCCGCTGTCGCAGGTGGCCGCCGAAGGCGTCGGAGTAACCGTCATCGGGTTCCGCGAACACGCCAGCTGGGCCCTGACCGCCGACGACTTGGAGTTCATCGACCTCGAGGACATCCCCGGCGTCTTCCGCGAGCCGCTGCCGCGCATCGGTCTCGACTCGCTGCCCGACGAAGGCGCCTGGCTGACACCGTTCCGCCCGCTGAGCGCGCTGCTGCGCTGAGCGGTCGCCGTGAGCGACGGCACGTGACGCGCGGCCCGGCGAGCCAACGCTGCGCCGACGCTACTCAGCCACGGCTCAGGCGGCGCTGAAAGAATGCGGCGTCGCAGCCCAAACGATCTCGACCCTCGCTCACCGAAAGGAAGCCACGCGTGTTCGGAGCCATCGGCACATTCGTCTACCGAATGCGCTTCGCCGTCATCGCGGTGATGATCGCCCTGATGGCCGGCCTCGGGCTCTACGGGTTGGACCTCGGTAAACACCTCAGTCAGAGCGGCTGGTTCGATCCCACGTCCGAGTCGGTCCGCGGCTCGCAGTACGCCGACGCCGCACTCGGACGCGATCACCGCTCCGACATCATCCTGCTGGTCACCCCGCCCGCGGGCACCACCGTCGACGACCCGGCCTTCGGCGCGAAGGTGGAGACGTTCGTCGACGACCTCATCGCCGCGCACCCCGACATCGTCAACCGGCAGGACCCGGGCGTCATCGACCCGTTCTTCAAGCAGTCGGTGCAGTCCGCGGTCCAGGAACGCACCTTCACCGCGGACAAGAAACACGCGTTCATCAGCATCGGCGTCGCCGGCAACGACGACACCACGGTCCTCAACAACTACAAGACCATCGAACCGTTCTTCCACGACATCGACGACAGATTCGGGCTCGAGGGCACCACCTTCGAACTCGCCGGTCTGCAACCGGTGGCCGGCAGTATGGCCGACGGCATGGACAAGGACATCCACCGCGCCGAGGTCATCGCGCTGCCGATCGTCGCCATCATGCTGTTCTTCATCTTCGGGGGCGTGGTCGCGGCATGTCTGCCGGTCCTGATCGGCGGTCTCACGATCGCCGGCTCGCTGGGCATCATGAAGATTTTGGCGCTGACCACCGAGCTGAACATCTTCGCGCAGTCCGTGGTCACCCTGATCGGTCTGGGTATCGCGATCGACTACGGCCTGTTCATCGTGTCCCGGTTCCGGGAGGAACTCGGCGAGGGCTATTCCACCAAGGCCGCGGTCCGAAGAACCGTGATGACCGCGGGTCAGACCGTGGTGTTCTCGGCGACGATCATCGTCGCCGCCCTGGCCTGTCTGCTGATCATGCCGCAGGGCTTCCTCAAATCGGTCGCCTACGGCGCCATCGCGTCGGTGACGCTGGCCGCGATCCTGTCCATCACGGTGCTGCCGGCGATCCTCGGCATCCTCGGTCCGCGGATCGACGCGCTGTCCATCCACACCCTGATGTCGTGGACCGTGATCCCGCTGGTGCGCAAGACCCTCGGAGCGCAGCGGGCCGACGCCCTCGACGCCCGCTTCACCGGCCGGATCAAGAGTCGCCAGGAGATCGAGAACGGCTTCTGGGGCAAGCTGTCGGGCTGGGTGATGAAGCACCCGGTGGCCACCGCCGTTCCCACCGTCCTGCTGTTGCTGGTGCTGATCATCCCGTTCGGCGGCATCCAGTTCGGCGGCATCAGCGAGAAGTATCTGCCGCCGGACAACCCGAACCGGGTGGCCCAGGAGAACTTCGATAAGTACTTCCCGACCGAGCGCACCGAAGAGATCAAGCTCGTCGTCGTCTACGACCCCAACACCCCCGATTACGATTACAAGCTGCAGGCGATCGCCGACCAGGCCAACAAGATCCCCGGCTTCACCAAACCGTTCTCCACCTCGCCCAACGACGGCGCGCAGTCGGGGCAGTATCCCAACTCGGGTGCGTGGATCTTCCAGATGTCGTCGGGTCTGCAGGACCGCAACACCGCCGCCGAGGCCATCAAGGATCTGCGGGCGATCAACACCGGCGGCCTGCAGATGTACGTCGCGGGTACGCCCGCGCTGACGCAGGATTCCATCGACGCCCTGATGAGCCGGTTGCCCCTGATGGCGGTGCTGCTGGTGCTCGTCACCGGGTTCCTGATGTTCCTGGCGTTCGGTTCCATCGTGTTGCCGATCAAGGCGGCGTTGATGTCGGCGCTCGGCCTGGGCGCCACGCTGGGCATCCTGACCTGGATCTTCGTCGACGGCCACGGCGCCGAGCTGGCCAACTTCACGCCCGGCCCGCTGTTCGCGGCCGTGCTGGTGCTCATCATCGCGATCGTCTTCGGCCTGTCCACCGACTACGAGATATTCCTGTTGTCCCGCATGGTCGAGGCGCGGCAGAAGGGCGCGAGTACCACCGAGGCGATCCGGGTGGGAACCGCACACACCGGCCGGATCATCACCGCGGCCGCGGCCATCCTGGTGGTCGTCACGGGTGCGTTCGGCATGTCCGAGATCGTGATGATGAAGTACATCGCGTACGGCATGATCGCCGCGCTGATCCTCGACGCGACGGTCATCCGCATGCTGCTGGTGCCGTCGGTGATGAAGCTGCTCGGCGACGACTGCTGGTGGGCACCACGCTGGATGCGGGTGATGCAGCAGAAGATCGGTCTCGGTGAGACGGTGCTCGACGACGAGCCCGACGAGCTGCGCGACCGCTCCGCGGCGGCGAAGACGATGAGCGCGGGCACGCTGGTCGCGGAGGCACCGACGTCGGTGATGGCCCGCCCACGGGTGGCCCGTCCGGCGTCGATGGGACCACCGCCGGAGCGCACAGCCCCCGCCCGCAGGGCCGCCGATCGTGCCCGGACTCCCGAACCGACCACGGTGGCCACCGAGCGTCCCACGCGCACCCGCCCGCCCGCCGAGACCGTGCCGCCCGCGGCCCGCCCTGCACGGGGCGCCCGGGTCGGGCCGTCGGCTCCGCCGTCGGGTCCGCAGCCCGTGGGTGCCGGCGCGACGTCGGCGCCGGGTGGCCCGCCGGTCACCGGTGACCGGCCCACCCCGTTCCGTCGGCCCGCGGCTCGTCCGCGCAGCGAGGGACCCGACACCGGCGGGTGGCGACTCGGAGACGGCGGAATCCGTCTGGCAGAACCGAATTCGGGTCGACGCCCGACCGACGGGGTACGCACCTCCCTGGCTCCGACGACTCCGCCGCCAACGGGTCGTCCGGCGACCGGCCCCGGCCCCGGCGGGCCGTCCCGACCGGGCGCGCCCCAATCTCGTCCGTCCCAGCCGCGTTCACCCCAGTCCGGTGCACCGCAACCGGATTCGTCGCACCAGGGGTCGTCCCAGCCGGGGTCGTCCCAGCCGGGGTCACCCCTGCGGCGTCGGCCCGAGCTGGAGAACACCGGCGGGCGTCCGCTCGCGGCGTCGCTGTCCCCCGAGCGTTCGGGTCCATCCGCCGACCGTCCCCGCGGCTCCGGCGACCGGATGGACCGGGGCCTGAGTCCCGACGCGGTGCCGTCAGCCGACGCCACGCGCACCCGGGACTCCGATGCCGCCGAGCCCGGGCAGACGGGTTCGCGACGCTCCCGCACCGACCGTCACGCACGTTCCGACGACGGCGGGCAGATCAGCGTGCAGGACCTGTTGCGCCGCAGCCGATCCGACAGCTGAGCCGACCCCGGCGCCACGTCGAGGGGTGTTTCACGTCCTCGGCGGTTGGTGAGCGAGCGTCAGGTGTCCCGATCATCGTCGTCGGGAAGCACCGCGATGCCGTCGGCGTATTCGTCCCACATGGGCGGGTCGGGTCGCGCGGCATACATCTTGTCGCCGCCCACCTCCACCTCGGCGGTCGAGTCGATCGCCGCGGATGGTTCGTCCTCGTCGGCCGAGAGATGTCGGATCGCGGTGTTGAGGAAGGCGATCAGCGGCACGGCCAGCAGGCCGCCGATGATTCCCGCCGAGACGAGTCCCGCCGCGATCGCGAGGACCACCGCGACCGGATGCAGCCGCACCGACCGGCCGAGCAGGAATGGTTGCAGCACATGGCTTTCCAACTGCATGACGCCGATGACGATGGCCAGGGTGATGACCGCGGCGATCCACCCCTGGGTGACGAGTGCGACGAGAACCGCGAGCGTTCCGCTCAGCAGCGCGCCGACGATCGGGATGAAGGCCCCCAGAAAGACCAGGGACGCGAGTGGCAGCGCCAGCGGAACCCGCAGGATCGCCAGTCCGATCCCGATCCCGATCGCGTCGACCAGGGCGACCACCACCGTCGCCCGGACGTAGCCGACGAGTGTGCCGAAGCCGGCGATACCGGCCGCCCAGACCCGGCTTCGGGTCCCCGACGGCACGCCTTTGACCAGAAACCGCCAGATCTGTCCACCGCCGTAGAGGAAGAAGATCAGCAGGAACAGGGTGAGCAGCGCACCGGTGACGATCTCGCTGGCGGTGGTCGCGGTGGCCAGCGCCCCGGAGGTCACCTTGTCCTGATTGTTCTGCACCACGTTGAGCACATCGCTGCCGGCGTTGCGCACCTGCTCTGAGTCGACGTGCAACGGCCCGTCGACCAGCCACTGCTTGGTCCGATCCACGGTCACCCGGACCTGATCCGCGAGTTCCGGTACCCCCCGGATGAATTCGCGAACCACAAAGGTCAGGACGGCCGCGAGGATGCCGAGCGCGACGACGATCACACCCAGCACGGCAAGCGAACGCGGCACCCCGCGTCGGTCCAGGGCGTCGACGACCGGCACGAGCATCGCCGATCCCAGGATCGCCAGCGCGACCGGGACCAGCACCTCCTCGAACTCGGTGAACAGTCGCAGCAGCACGAATCCGGCCGCGGCGATGATCAGCAGGCGCCAGCTCCACTCGGCGGCTGCCCGGACCGTCGGATGCACTCGCTCTCGATCCAGTGCCGCGAGATCTCGCGCGCGTTCGCTACCGGTCACGAGAGCCAGCGTAGGACCGCCGACGGGCCGGTGGTCCGCCACGGCGAAGCGGGTGGCGCCCGGACCCGGTCAACGGCCGCGAAACCCACCGCCGCCCGACGGGTGTCCGGCGGCCGCGGGGCCAGGGCTTAGGGTGTGGTCTATGTCGTCGGAGGGAGCTGCCCCACGCAGCGCCCCGGCGCGGCCACGATTCTGGTGGGTGCGCTGGACGTTGCTCGGCATCATCGTCGCCGTGCTCGCCGTCGAGGTGTACCTCATCTGGCCGCGGCTGGAAGAGACCTGGTGGCGGATCGACGAGCTGAAGTGGCAGTGGATCATCGCCTGCATCGTCGCGGCGCTGCTGTCGATGGACAGCTTCGCCCAGGTGCAGCGCGCATTGCTGCGTTCGGCGGGGGTCAAGGTCCGGCAGTGGCAGTCGCTGTCGCTGATCCTGGCCGCCAACTCGGTCAGCCAGACGATGCCCGGCGGTCAGGTGCTGGCGCCGGCCTTCACCTACCGCGAGACCCGCAAGTGGGGCGCCACCCCGGTCGTGGCGTCGTGGCAGGTGGTGATGTCGGGGCTGCTGGCCGGGGTGGGCCTGGCCGTCCTCGGATTGGGTGGCGCCGTCCTCGCCGGGGCCAAGACCAGCCCGTTCTCCGTGGTCTTCTCGATCGTCGGCTTCATCGCCGTCGCACTCATCCTGCAGTATCTGGCCAGCCATCCCGAGTCGTTGCAGTCCACCGGCATCCGGGTCCTGGGCTGGATCAACCAGGTTCGGAGCAAGCCCGACGATCACGGTGTCGACAAACTGATCGAAACCCTCGAGCAGCTGCGTGCCGTCCAGCTCACCAAGCGCGATACGTCCGTCGCCTTCGGCTGGAGTCTGTTCAACTGGGTCGCCGACGTCGGCTGTCTGATGTTCGCGTGCTGGGCCGTCGGCGCACATCCGAGCATCTCGGGACTGATGGTCGCCTACGCCGCGGGCAAGGCCGTCGGCACGGCGGTTCCGCTGCTGCCCGGCGGCATCGGCGTCGTCGACGCAGTGCTCGTTCCCGCGCTGACCAGCTCCGGCATGCCGCTGGCCGACGCGGTGACCGCGGTTCTGGTCTACCGCATGATCAGCTATGTCCTCATCGCCGCGATCGGCTGGGTGGTGGTCGGCTTCATGTTCCGCAATCGGATCAAGACCGGGGAGACGCTCGAAGAGGAGATCACCCGCGACGAGGTGGCCGAGGGTATCGACCAACCTCCTCAACCCGGTCCCGGCCCCGTCGAGCCACCGAATCCACCGGATCCACCCGACCCGCCGAAGTCGACCGATCGAACGAACGACGACCACTGAGCGCGATCCTGAGATGACCTGACCGACCGCGAGACGCTACCGTAATCCACCATGGCGAGTTCGGACACAGTTGAGCGAACCGTCGCCCCCATGCGCGGGGTGGCCTCGGCACCCGCCGCGGGCGTCATCGACGCGGTGGTCATCACGGTGTTCGCTCTGATCGGACGTGCCAGCCACGAGGAGGCGTTCTCGCCGATCGGCATCATGCAGACGGTGTGGCCGTTCCTGGTCGGCTGCGCGGCGGGCTGGTCGATCACCTACGTGTACTCGCACGTCCGCTCGAGCGACTGGTTCGGTCATGACTTCCGCCCGGACCGGATGGTTCCGGTGGGTTTGGTGATCTGGTTCTGCACGGTCACCGTCGGGATGGTCGTGCGCTACATCCTCCACCAGGGCGTCGAGCTCAGCTTCATCATCGTGGCGGCATCGTTCCTTGGCCTGTTCTTGCTGGGCTGGCGGGCGGCCTTCGCCGCTCTCGCGCGCCGGGCGCAGGCCCGCGACTGATCCAGGCTCACCTGATGGTGAAGTACTTCTGCGCGACCTGCAGCGCCGCGGTGCCCGACTTCGGGCCCTCGGTGTAGACGACGATGACCTTTCCACCCTGGATTCCGACGAACCAGCCGGGCCCCTGCGGACCGTTGGTGCCGACGAGAGCGCGCAGGCCGGGTGCCCGGGTCAGGTCACTGGCGTCACCGGTACGGGCGGTGGCGGCCATCGCCCGGCGGACGTCGTTGATCAGCGCCGGATCGATGTCGCCCAGCGATCCGCTGACGACCTTGGTGGGCACACCCTTGATCACATACGGCGCGACCGAGCTGAATTGACCGGCCCCTCCGCGGGCGAGGGCGACGCCGAGCGCGGCCATGTTCATCATCGACGCGCTGCTCTGACCGGGCCGGAAGTCGACGGTGGTGACACCGGGCTGGCCCGGGGTGGGGGCGCTGGCACCCGGCACGGTGAACTGGACGCCGAGCCCGAGGCGGTCGAGGGTCGCATCCGCCGTCGCCTGGTTGTCGCGCGCCGCGCGGGACACCGCCTCGAACACCGGGTTGAGCGTGGTGCCCACCGGATAGGTCGCATCGACGTTGATGTTGCGCTGCGCCGCGTAGGTGTTCTGCGCCATCGCCAGGATCGCGCCGCTGGCGGCGTCGAGAGCCAGGATGGTGGCGGGTTGGCCCACCTCGACCGCGGCGTCGCCAAGGGTCAGCTGCAGACCCTGATCGACCGTCGTGAAGACGCTGGGTCCAGCCGGGCCCTGGTCGCCGACGAGTTTGCGGGGTTGCAGACCCGGCCCGACCATCTGCACCTGCCAGCCGGCGGTGGCGTCGCGGATGGCCTGCCAGTAGTTGGTCAGACCGGATTCGAGCGGCGACATCAGCCGACGATCGGCCATCACCAGAGCACCCGAGCGGCGGACGGTGACCCCGGCGACCCGAGCCGGATCACCGGCGAGGACCTCCATGTCGGTGTCCCGAAGGGTGACCGCGGTGATCGCACGTCCGTTGGCCTCGGCGAGCCGGCCGTTGATCACATCGGAGGTGATCAGCGGCGCGATCGGGGCGATGGTCCGAGCCAGCGCGCGGGCCGAGTTGGCGGTATCCGGGGTGCGGGCCGGGTCGAGGATGATGTCGTTGACCGGCTGCAGGTACATGAACACCTTGCCGGTGCGACTGCGGACCGAGGGGGCGGGCGTCGCGTCGGTGCGGACCTCGCGGAGCATGCCACCGACGGGCAGACCGGGGTAGATGATCGACGGCTCCCAGGTCACCTTCCACCCGGTCGACAGGTGGCGCGCGGTGCCGTTGCTGGTGGTCTCGAAGGTGCGACCCTTGTCCCAGCTCCAGGTGTACTTCAGCGCGAAAGACGCAGTGCCGTCGCTGTATTCGACGGGATCATGAACCTCGGCGAGCACGCTGCGGGCACCCATCGCCTGCAATGTCGCGGTGAGCGCATCCCCGGCCTGGCCGGGCGCGGTGGTGAACTGCGCGGCGCCACCGGCGTCCTGCTTGCTCAGTGCGGACGCAAAACCCTTCATCGCTGCGGCGGCACCGGTGTCGTCGGAGCCCGTGATGCCACACGAGGCGAGGACGAGGACGGCGACGACCGCGGCACAAGCCGCGACAAGCGCGCGCTTGACCCAATTCTTCATGTTCACAATTTTCACTCTTGTCACACGCAATAGCGATCCCATGAGCTTCCATTCGGGGATCCGAGCGGTCACGATCGGGTCTCGTGGTCGGGTAGAAGGTCCCACGCCCATAATCGGGGCATGGGAATCAGCGTGATCAGAGCCTCCGAACGTGCGGCGACGACGACCGACTGGCTGACGTCCCGGCATAGCTTCTCCTTCGGAGATCACTACGACCCATACAATACCCACCACGGGTCCTTACTGGCCAGTAATGATGAGATCGTTACCCCCGGGAGCGGCTTCGACTTCCACGCCCATCAGGAGTCCGAGATCGTCACCTGGGTGGTCTCCGGAACGCTCGTCCATCGCGATTCGGACGGGCGTTCCGGCGTCGTCCACCCCGGCCTGGCCCAGCGCATGAGTGCAGGATCTGGAATCCAACATTCAGAACGGAACGATACCTGGCCTGATCTGCCCGGCTCGGGTGAGGCCCCGGTTCGCTACATCCAGATGTGGGTGGCACCCGATGTGCACGGCCTCACCCCGTCCTATGAGCAGGCCGACGTCTCCGCCGCGCTCGCGACGGGCGAACTCGTCGCCGTCGCATCCGGCGTTCCGGGCCTCGACGCCGCGGTCCACATCCACAACGCGGGCGCGACGCTCTACGCCGCGCGGTTGCCGGCGGGCACGACGGTGGCGGTGCCGGCGGCCCGGTGGACACATCTGTTCATCGTCGCGGGGGACGTCCGCGTCGGGACGTCGCCCCTCCACACCGGCGACGCGCTGCGTGCCACCGAGACCCCGATCGGCAACGTCACCGCGGAGCGCGACGCGGAAATCCTGATCTGGACCATGCAGACCGACCTGATGGTGGCGCTGTCCTCCTGACACCGCATCGACCGTGCTACCGAACACGTTCACCGTGCGGCCGGTCAGCGGTTCACGGCGTGCAGATTCTTCGCCGTCGGGGACTTCTCGACGGCGTCCGGATCGGGATAGGTGCGCAGCAACCGATCCGCGGTCCCCGAGGTGGTGACGGTGAACCAGTAGTGCTCGTTGCGATAGTGATGGAACCGGTGATTGCGCCAGACTGCCCGGTACACACGGGTTTTCGGGGTGTAGTCGGTGTGGATCAGGTAGTGCGTCCACTCGTAGACGATGCCCAGCAGGCCGAGAACGATCAGGAAGGTCAGTCCGCGTTCGACGCTGCCGAGCAGCGGCACCAGAACCAGGCCGACGATCAGCGCTGCGGCCAGCACCCCGATGAGCGCCCGCCAGGGAATGAAGACCAGCGGGATGTCGCGCGGATCATGGTGGTGCTCACGGTGTGTGCGCGCCAGCAGGGTGTCGAGCGTGACCGGTCCCACCCGCCGGGGCCGCCAGTGCAGGATGAACACGTGGATCAGCCACTCGGCCAGCGGGAACACCGCGATCATGACGATCGGCACCAGCAGGTCGGCGAGTCCCCAGTCCCCGATCCACACCCGTGCGATCACCGACGCGACCAGCAGCGCCGAGATCATCCACGGCGACGGATGGTGCACGAACTCACCGAACGCCGACGTCAGACTGACGGTGCGACGGCCACGCAGCCGACGTTCCGCCACGGCGACCCGCCGCCGCGCCTGGGCATCGATCCCGTCGGATGCCGATTCGACGTCGCTCATCCGTCTCGCTCCTCGGGGTCGTCGGCGATCAGCGCAGCACACATCTCGAGCAGTGCATCGGTGGCGGGCGTCAGTAGCGCCCGCGCGGCCGTCCCGGCGCGCGCCGGATCACGCGCCGCGATCGCGTCGACGACGGCGCGATATCCGCCGATGTTGGCGATCTCGGGTTCCAGCACGGCCGCGAGCACCGGGAGCGCGGGCTCGTAGGCGGCCCGCAGCGAGTTGTACATCAGCCGGAAGGCGATCGAATCTGCGGCGTCGATGACCCGGCTCCAGAACTCCAGCGCGATGACCTGCTGGGCGATCGAATCCGGTTCGGCGGCAAGCTCATCGAGGATCGCCGACAGCGCGGGCACGACGTCGGCGGCGGCACGTCGGGCGGCGAGTTCGGCGACCTCGGGCCCCACCAGCGCGCGGGCCTCGACAACGGAGCGCGCCACCCGCGGATCGAGCTCACCGTCGCGGACCAGCAGCCGCGGCAGCAGATCGAGACCGCCGGCGACGGCCGGGTCGAGAACCTTGGTGCTGCCGCCCTGCCGGATGCTCACCAGGCCGGCCGCGGCCACCCGTCCCAGCGCCTCGCGCACCGCCGGCCGCGAGACGCCGAGAATCCGGGCGAGTTCACGTTCACTGGGCAGCGTCGCCCCGACGGCCAGCTCACCGGACAGGACGCCGGTGACGATCTGCTCGTAGACATCGGTGGGCACGCTGCGCGGCGCGACCGGTTCGAAGGGCATGGGAGTGACGGTAGTCATGTCGGATCAAGTGGTCAAGTGGTCAGACCAGTTTCGGATGGATCTGTTCGAGCAACCGCAGCCACACCTCGCTGACCGTCGGATACGACGGCACCGAATGCCAGAGCCGATCCACCGGCACCTCGCCGACCAGCGCGATCGTCGCCGCGTGCACCAGCTCACCGGTCGAGGCACCGAGGAAACTCGCCCCGACCACCACCCCGCGATCACGGTCGACGACGAGCTTGGCGTGGCCCCGATAGTCCGGTCCCAGCAGGTACGACCCGGCCACCGCGATGTCGGTCTCGGCGATCAGCACGTCGATGCCGTCGGCGCGTGCCTGCCGCTCGGTGCGGCCGACCGACCCCAGCTCCGGCCGGGTGAACACGACCTGCGGTACCGCGTGATGGTCGGCCGACGCGGCGTATCGGTCGCCGGTGATCGCACGCCCCTCGGCGCGGGCGGCGATCACCTCACCCGCCACCCGCGCCTGATATTTACCCATGTGCGTCAACGCATTTCGCCCGTTCACATCTCCGACGGCGTAGAGCCAGTCGGTGCCCGGGACCGTCAGGTGATCGTCCACCGCGATCGCCGCCCCGTCCTCGAGGCCCACCGTCGCGAGCCCGAGTCCCGCGGTGGCGGGGCGTCGTCCGGCGGCGACGAGGATCTCGTCGACGGTCACCTCGGCAGTACCGTCGGGCCCGTCCAGGGTGATCCGCGCCGGGCCGCCGTGGCGTCGTCCGTATCCGGTGTCCGCGGCGTCGGGCCGCTCCACGGCGACGATCTGGGTACCGAATCGCACGTCGACACCGCGGGCGGTCAGGCCGTCGGCAATCTGTTCGGAGACAAAGGGTTCCGCGTTGGGAAGCAACCGGGAACCCCGAACGGCCATCGTCACCGCCGACCCCAGATCGGTCAGCCAGGTGGCGGCCTCGCAGCCCACCACCCCACCGCCGAGCACCAGGATCCGGCCGGGCACCTCGGTGAGGTTGGTGGCGTCGCGCGAGGTCCATGGCCGCGCCTGCGCCAGGCCGGAGACGGGCGGGATCGACGCGGTCGAGCCGGTGGCCACCACGACGGCGTGACGCGCCCGCAGGCGTCGATCACACACCTCGATCTCCCGCTCGCCCACGATCCGTGCTCCACCGCGGATCACCTCGATGTTCGCCGACCGCGCCCACGACGCCTGCCCGGCGTCGTCACGACCGCCGGTCACCTCGTCACGCCACCCGAGGACCGCGCGTACGTCCGGCGCGGTGCCGGCCAGACGTTCGGCAGCACCGGGCAGCCCCGACGCCCGCGCCAGCGCGGCGCCCGGTCCCAGCAGCGCCTTGCTCGGCATACACGCCCAGTACGAGCACTCACCGCCCAGCAACTCGTGTTCGACGAGCACCGCGGTGCGCGAACTGCCCCGGATGGCGTAGTCGGCGGCATTCTCACCGGCAGGGCCACCGCCGATGACCACCACGTCGTAGGTGTCCATACCCTCGACGGTAGGGCGTCGGCCTGATCGCGGCTGACGGATCGGGCATCCGGTGACAGGATGGATCGCGTGACTGCTTCCGACACCACCCTCAACTCCAGTTCTCGGAATTCGGGTCTCGACCTCGAGTGGGTCGATGATTCCGTCCGTGTCCAGGACGACCTGTTCGCCCACGTCAACGGCAAATGGCTCGAGCGCCACGTCATTCCCGAGGACCGCGCCATCGACGGCGCCTTCCACGTGCTGCGCGACCGCGCCGAGGAGAATGTCCGCGACATCATCACCGAGTGCGCCGAGTCGAGCCCGCCCAGCGGCTCCGACGCCCTCAAGATCGGTGACCTGTTCGCCTCGTTCATGGACACCGACCACATCGACGCCCTCGGCATCGGCCCGATCCGCGGTGAACTCGACAAGATCGCCGGCATCGATTCGACGACCGCGCTGGCCCGGCGGATGGGCCGGCTCACGCGGCACGGCGTCGGCGGGCTCTTCGGCTTCTACGTCGACACCGACGCCCGGCAGTCCGATCGCTACCTCGTGCACATCGTGCAGTCGGGTCTCGGGTTGCCCGACGAGTCCTACTATCACCCCGACGCCGACGGCAACGACATCCACGCCGAGACCCGGGCCGCCTACGCCGCTCACGTCGAGCGCATGTTCGCCCTCGCCGGTTTCGACGCCCCCGCCGACCGGGCCGCCACGGTGCTGGACCTGGAAACCGCCATCGCCGAACATCATTGGGATGTGGTGGCCCGCCGCGACGCCGAACGTACCTACAATCTCATGTCGCTCGCCGAATTCGAGTCCGCGGCAGCCGGATTCGATCTCGGCGAGTGGTTCGGCGGGCTGGGGACCGTCGGCGACGCCACCTTTGCCGAGGTCGTCGTCGGCCAGCCGTCCTTCGTCAGCGGCGCGGCCGGGCTGATCGCCTCGCGTCCGCTCGACGACTGGAAGACATGGCTGGCGTGGCGATTGCTGCGATCGGCGGCGCCGTATCTGTCGTCGGAGTTCGTGGAGGAGAACTTCGACTTCTACGGACGCACCCTGTCCGGGGCCCAGACCAATCGCGACCGGTGGAAGCGCGGGGTCTCCTTCGTGGAGGGTGCGATGGGGTTCGCCGTCGGTAAACTGTATGTGGACAAGCACTTTCCGCCCGAAGCCAAGGCCCGGATGGATGAGCTGATCGCCAATCTGGTGGCGGCCTATCGGCGCAACATCACCGATCTCGAGTGGATGACACCCGAGACCCGCACCAAGGCGCTGGCCAAGCTGGACAAGTTCACCCCCAAGATCGGATACCCGGCCACCTGGCGCGACTACGGCGCACTCATCGTCGACCGTGGCGATCTCATCGGAAACGTCGCGCGCGCATCGTCTTTCGAGCAGGAACGCGAGTTCGCCAAGATCGGCGCACCGGTGGACCGCGACGAATGGTTCATGACCCCGCAAACGGTGAACGCCTACTACAACCCGGGAATGAACGAGATCGTGTTCCCGGCGGCGATCCTGCAGCCACCGTTCTTCGACCCCGACGCCGACGACGCCGCCAACTACGGCGGCATCGGTGCGGTGATCGGCCACGAGATCGGGCACGGCTTCGACGATCAGGGCGCCAAGTACGACGGCGACGGCAACCTGGTCAACTGGTGGAGCGACGCCGATCGCGAGGAGTTCTCCTCCCGCACAGCCAAACTCATCGAGCAGTACGGCGAGTTCACCCCGGAGGGCCTGGACCCCAAATACAAGGTCAACGGCGGCTTCACCATCGGCGAGAACATCGGCGACCTCGGTGGGCTGTCCATCGCGCTGGTCGCATATCAACTCGCCACCGAGGGCACCACGCCGCCGGTGATCGACGGCCTGACCGGGGTACAGCGGGTCTTCTACAGCTGGGCGGAGATCTGGCGGACCAAGACCCGCGAGGCCGAGGCCATCAAACGGCTGTCGATCGACCCGCACTCACCACCGGAGTTCCGCTGCAACGGCGTCGTTCGCAACATCGATGTGTTCTACGACGCCTTCGACGTGAAACCAGGCGACACACTGTATCTCGACGAGGCCGACCGGGTCCGGATCTGGTGACCGAGCCCGGGTCCGGGCGGGACCCCGAATTCGCCGGTGCACAACCGCATCCCACATTCGGCACGGTCGACCGCCCGACCCGGCGCGAGGTTGCCAAGGCCCTGGTGCGGCCACTCGCCGCAGCAGTGCTGTTGCTCGTCGGCTATTTCGGTCTGCCGATCAACAAGGCCAGCGACGTCAACATCATCGGCCTGCTCATCGGCGCAGTACTGCTCGCCTCGTTCTGCGCCTACGAGGTACGCCACTTCATCCGGTCCAAACACCCGGTGGCGACAGCGATGGAAATGCTGGTCGCCTTGGCGAGCTTCTACATCGTGGCCTTCGCCACCACCTATTTCCTGTTCTCCGAGTACGACACCGGCAGCTTCAACGAGCAACTCACCCGCGTCGACTCGCTCTACTTCTGCCTGACCGTGTTCACCACAACGGGTTTCGGCGACATCGCCGCCGACTCCCAGGGCGCACGCATCGCCGTGTCGATCCAGATGGGAAGCACCCTGATCCTCCTGGGTCTCGGCATCCGCTTCCTCAATCTCCTTGTCAACGCCCGGGTCCGGCGCTGAGCGAATCGAGCCGCCCCATCCACTCGTCGAGCCGCCACCACCCTGCGCAGAAAAGGACTCCGGGAGCAGCAGACTGCTCCCGGAGCCGGGTGGAGACTCAGCGGCGCGGGCTCAGTAGTCCCCGTCCTCGTAGACGATCATGCCGCGAATGTTGTTGCCCGCCAGCATGTCGTCGTAGGCCTCGTTGATCTGGTCGAGACGGTAGGTGTTGGTGACCAGGTCGCCCAGGTTGAGCTTGCCCGCACGGTACTCGTTGAGCAGATTGGGCACCTGGGTACGCGGGCTGGCCCCACCGAAGATGGCACCCTGCACCCGCTTCTGCAGCAGCGTCAGCTCGAAGAGGTTCATCTGCGCATCCATCGACGCGAAGTTGCCCATGCCGGTGACGATCACCTGCCCACCCTTACCGGTGAGGGCGAGGGCGGGAGCGATCATCGAGCCGTCGATCTCACCGACGGTGAGGATGGTGGTGTTGGCCATCTTGCCCCAGCTGATCTCACCGAGGACCGGCAGCGCGTCCTCCATCGACTCGAAAGTGTGTGTCGCGCCCAGTTTCTCGGCCATCTGCCGTTTGAACGGCACCGGGTCGACGGCGGCGACGATGCGCGCACCGGCCGCGGCCGCACCCTGAACGGAGTTGATGCCCACGCCACCCACACCGACGACGACGACGATGTCGCCGGCGTGCGTCCCACCGATCTCCACCGCCGAACCCCAGCCGGTCGCCACACCACAGCCGAGCAGCGCCGCCTCCTTGAGCGGGATGTCGTCCTCGATCTTGACCAGGGACGCCTCGTTGACCGTGATGTACGGCGCGAAGGTGCCCAGCAGACACATCTGCGTCAGCCCCTCCCCGTCGGAGGTGTGGCACCGGTGCGTGTCATCGGAGATCGCCAGACCGGTCAGCAGTCGCGCCCCCTCGTCGCAGAAGTTCTGGTCACCACGCGAGCAGGGATCGCAGACACCGCAGGCGGGGATGAAGGCGGTCACCACGTGGTCGCCCTCCTTCAGCCGGGTGACGCCGGGGCCCACCTTCTGCACGACACCGGCACCCTCGTGCCCGCCGAGCACGGGCATCGGCGCCGGACTGTCACCGGTGCGCAGGTGATGATCGGAGTGACACAGCCCGGAACTGACGAGCTTGACCTGAACCTCACCCGCCACCGGGTCACCGAGTTCGAACTCCTCGATCTGCCACGGCTGTCCCGGCCCACGCAGGATGGCGCCCTTCGTCTTCATCTCCAGCTCCTTCGGTCGCTGCTTCGCACGATCCCCGTCCGGCGCGGTTGCCGACAGCGCGCACGCAACCATGGCGATGCGCTTATGCGATGCAGATCACATCGTGCCTAAAGGGACGTTTTTATGCAGACGTTTCACCGATTCTCGGGGCCGGACCGATCCAAGCCGTCCGAGCTCCGAACAACGTCCGTGCACCCGACTTCGCCGACTCCTGCGCCATGTAACGATGACTCCATGCCGACGGCCGCGAACACGACGTCCCAGAACCCATCACCCTCACCCCGACGCCGACGCGCATGGCGGTGGATCATCCCCGCCGTCGTCCTTCTCGGCTGGCTCGTCATCGGCGGTGTCGCCGGGCCCTTCGCGGGCAAGTTGTCGTCGGTGTCGACCAACGACAACTCGGCATTCCTGCCCGTGTCGGCGGAGTCGACGCAGGTCAACGATCAGCTCGCCAACTGCCAGGACACCGAATTCCTGCCGGCGGTGATCATCGCCGAGCGCACCGCCGGCCTCACCCCGGCCGATCTGGACTACCTGACGCGCAGCATCGCGCCGCTGGCCGGTACCGAGGGATTTGGTCCGGCGTTCTCGCCGCCGGTCCGGTCGCAGGACGGGCAGGCCGCCCAGATGTTCGTGCCGATCTCCACCGCCGGCGAACCCGCCGACACCGTGGAGAAGCTGCGTGACGCGCTGGCCCAGCCACCGGCCGGCCTGACGGTCAAGGTGACCGGTCCGGCCGGTCAGGTCGCCGACCTCGGAGAGGCGTTCAGCGGCATCGACGGCATTTTGCTGCTGGTGGCCGGCTCGGTGGTGATCCTCATCCTGATCGTCGTCTACCGCAGCCCGATCCTGCCGTTCGTGGTCATCATCTCCGCGGTCTTCGCGCTGTCGCTGGCCTCCGGCGCGGTCTACTTCCTGACCAAACAGGGCGCGCTGGAACTCAACGGGCAGAGTCAGGGCATCCTGTTCATCCTCGTGTTCGGTGCGGCGACCGACTATGCGCTGCTTCTGGTCTCCCGGTTCCGGGAGGAACTGATCACCACCGAGCAGACGTGGCCGGCGTTACGCCGAGCGTGGCTGGCCACCATCGAACCGGTCGCCGCGTCGGCCGGAACCGTCATCGCCGGTGTGCTGTGTCTGCTGCTCAGTGACCTGAACTCCAACCGCAGTCTGGGACCGGTCGCCGCGATCGGCATCGCCGCGTCGTTCCTGGCGTCGATGACGTTCCTGCCCGCGGCTCTCGCGCTGCTCGGCCGGGTGGCCTTCTGGCCGCTGCGTCCTCGCTACCAGCCGGACGCCGACATCTAGAGCGGAACCACGCACCGGTTCTGGCGCCGCATCGCCGAGCGGGTGGCCGCCCGTCCGCGGGCGATCTGGATCGGCACGCTCATCGTGCTGCTGGTGGGCGCCGCATTCGCGCCGACCTTCAAGGCCGACGGCATCGCCGCCACCGACTTCTTCCTGGGCAGCGTCGACTCCGTGGAGGGCGCCGAGATCCAGGCCGCGCACTTCGACGCCGGGTCCGGCTCCCCCACCTGGATCATCACCAGCCAACAGAGTGCACCGGCGGTCCTCGACGCCACGCGCGGCATCGACGGCGTCGGCGAGGCCACCATCCTGGAGAAGGACGGCACACCGGTGGTGCACGAGGGTCGCGTGGCCATCCAGGCCACCCTCACCGACAACGCCGAATCGTTGGCCGCCCAGGACACCGTCGAGCGCATCCGCGACGCCGTGCACCCGGTCCCCGGGGCCGACGCGCAGGTCGGCGGTACCACCGCGATCGACCTGGACACCCGCACCACGGCGATCCACGATCGCAACCTGATCATCCCGGTCGTGCTGCTCGTGGTCCTGGCGATCCTCATGCTGCTGCTGCGCAGCATCGTCGCGCCGGTGCTGCTGCTGGCCACCACGGTCCTGAGCTTCGCCACCACCGTCGGGGTGGCGGCCCTGCTGTTCAACGGTCCGTTCGGTTTCCCCGGTGCCGACCCGGTGGTGCCGCTGTTCGCCTTCGTGTTCCTCGTCGCGCTGGGCATCGACTACAACATCTTCCTGATGACCCGCGTGCGCGAGGAGTCGATCCGGCACGGCACCCGCGACGGCATGATCCGCGGGCTGACCGCGACCGGCGGCGTGATCACCTCCGCGGGTGTGGTGCTGGCCGCGACCTTCGCCGCCCTGGCCGTGTTGCCGCTGCTGTTCCTGGTGCAGGTTGCCTTCCTGGTGGCCTTCGGCGTCCTCGTCGACGCCCTGATCGTCCGCACGCTGCTCGTGCCGGCGTTGACCCTCGAGATCGGCAGACGCATCTGGTGGCCGAGCGCCTTGGCCCGCAAGGACACCGAAAAGCCTGTACCGCAAGAGGTTTGACGATGACTGCCGCTGTTGCTCAACCGAACCTGAGAGTTCACCGAATTCAATACCGTTGACGCTGGCAACGGGTTAGCGTCATTCCATCACCCCCGAATGATCGTTAGCTGGTTCCCATGAGTCTCGTCGAGCACCACCACTCCAGGCAGCGCGCCGGGGACGGCCGCGAGGACTTCGCCTCGCTGCGCCGTGGGGGACTCGACTGGGACGAGTTCGGTCTGCACCTGTTCGTGACCGGCAACGCCCGGTTCTGGGACCCGCGCGGCATCGACTTCTCCACCGACGCGCTCGACTGGCGGGAGATGCGCGACGACGAGCGGCGCTTCGTCACCTATCTCGTCGCCCAGATCTGCGCGGGTGAGGAGGCGGTGACCCGCGATGTCCAGCCGTTCGGCCAGGCGGCCGCCGCCGACGGACGACTCGGCGACGAGATGTACCTGTCCCAGGTGGCATTCGAGAAGGCCAAACACACCGAGGTCTTCCGGCTGTGGATGGACGCGGCGGGCCTCGTCGACGACCTCAACCCGGTGCTCGACACCAATCCGTTCTACCGGCAGCTGATCGTCGAGGAGTTGCCGGCCGCACTGCGCCGGATGGAAACCGACCCCTCGCCGGAGAACCAGATCCGCGCCGTGATCACCTTCCACCAGGTGATCGGCGGGACGCTGGCCTGCACCGGCCACCGCATGTTGCAGCGAATCTGCTCGGCCTACGGCATCCTGCCCGGCATGCGCACCCTGATCCGCATGATCAGCACCGACGAGCGACGCCACATGGCCTGGGGCACCTACACCTGCCGGCGGCTCGTGGCCGCCGACGACGCGCTGGCCGACGTCGCGGTCACCCGGATGAGCGAGCTCATGCCACTCGCCCTGGGCATGATCAACTGGCTCGACGGCGAGTTCGCCCCCCTGCCCTTCGACCTCTCGACCGCGGAGTTCATCGCCTATGCCGCCGACCGCAGCCGCCGTCGGCTCGACGCGATCGGCAGTGCCCGCGGCCTCACCGTCGAGCAGGTCGAGTACGACCATTCCCCCGAGGCCCTCGAAGACGTCTTCGGCGAGGAGGACTCCGCCGCGCTCGGGTCCTGACGGCTACGCGCCGGCGCTACCGGCGGGCTCGCGGTAACCGAGGTCGATCACCTCGTCGCAGAACACCCGCACGAGGCCGCGATGGTGGCTGACCAGCACCACCCCGGCACCGGCCGCGGCGAGGTCGGCGATCACTTCGATCACCGCCTGCGCCGACACCGGGTCGAGCATGGCCGTCGGTTCGTCGGCGAGCACGATGTCGGGTGCCTGCACGGTCAGTCGCGCCAGGCAGGCGCGCTGCAGCTGCCCGTCGCTGACCTGACCCGGGTACCGGTCGAGCAGGTCCGGATCGAGGCCGACGCGGCGTGCGACCGCTTCGGCGTCGGCGGAGCGGCCGGCGACGACCGCCGGTTCGACAACGATGCGCCGCAACGTCCAGCGCGGGTTGCACACCTGTCGCGGGTGCTGGGCCATCATCGCGATCCCGTCACGGCGAGCGGTGTGGACGACGCTGCCGGACGACGCCGGGATCAGCCCGGCCAACGCCCGCAGGATGGTCGTCTTCCCGCTGCCCGACGGGCCGACGAGTCCGGTCACCCGACCGGGTCGCGCCTGCAGGTCGAGGTCGTCGACGATGAGCCGACCGCCCAGCTCGACGCCGAGGCCGCGTACCTCCATCAGCGGGCTCATCGCGTCACCCCGGCGGTGATCGGCCGGAAGAACGCGGCGACGTAGGGATCTGCGGACGACGTCACGGCGTCGGGCCGGTCCTGGGTGAGGATGCGTCCCTCGCGCATCACCGCGATCGACGCGCACGCGTCGGCGGCGAGCAACGCGTCGAGGTCGTGGGTGATCATCAGCACCGTGGTGCCCGCCGCCGCGAGCCCGGCGAAGAGGTCCCACACGTGGTCGGCCAGATCGGGGTCGAGGGCCGACGTCGGTTCGTCGGCGACGATCAGCGGCGGGTCCCCGGCGAGCGCGGCGGCCAGCGCGGCGCGTTGTGCCATACCGCCGGAGATCTCATGCGGGTACAGCGACAACGCCGAGGTGGGCAGCGCCGCCCGGGCACAGAGTTGCGTCGTGCTCGACGGCCCCGACAGCTCGTCGATGATCTCGTCGAGCTGATCGCCGAGGGTACGGACCGGCGTGAACGACGTCGCCGCCGACTGCGGGACCAGCCCGACGACGCGGCCCCGGGTCGACGGCCAGGCGGGGTCATCGGCGGTCAGCGTGCGGTCGCCGAGCACGATCCGGCCGGTGGCGCGCGACCCGGGTGGCAGCATCCCGGTCAGCGCGTTCGCGATCATCGACTTGCCGCAGCCGGATTCCCCGATCAGGGCGGTGACGGCACCGGGCTCGAGGGTGAGATCGACGTCGGACAGCACCCGCACCGGATCCGGTCGGCGGCCACGTCGGGTCGCGATGTCGACGGTCAGCGATTGCACGGCGACGCGCATCACCACACCTCCCCGGTCGGCGGCGCCATCCGCCTGCGCAGCGTGGATCCGGCAGCCATACACGCCAGTGCCGTCACGATGAGCGCGACGCCGGGCACCACAAGTGTCCACCACGCGCCGGTCAGCACATCCCCGCGTGCCTGCCCGAGCAGTGTGCCGAGACTCGCCGCGTCCGGGGACAGACCGACACCGAGGAACGACAGGGTGGTCTCGTGCCACACCGCGTGCGGCAGCAGCACCGTCATCGCCACCAGCGCCTGCCCGGTGACCGCGGGCAGCAGATGCCGGGTCGCGATGAAGGTGCGCGTCGCGCCCGCCAGATGTGCCATCTCGATCCACCCGGCCGATCGCGTGGCGAGCAGTTCGGCGCGCACCACCCGGGCCACCGCGGGCCAGTGGGTGAGCGCGATCGACGCGACGATGGCCACCGGCTCACCTCGCCACATCGCGGCGATCACGACGCCGAGCACCAGATGCGGCAGCGCGTTGACCGCGTCGACGGCCCGCATCACCAGTGCGTCGAGCCACCCGCCGGCCATCGCCGCACCGATGCCGATGACCAGGCCGATGACGGTGGACACCACCGCGCACACCGCCGCCATCACCAGCGAGATGCGCAGCCCCTGCGCGGTGCGCACCCCGAGGTCGTAGCCGGAATGATCGGTGCCCAGCACCGCACCCGACCCCGGTGCGCGCAATGCCGCGGCGAAGTCGGCGCTCTGCTCGCCGGCCAGCCACGGCACGGCCAGCGCCGTTGTCGCGATCACCAGCAGCAAGACCCACGGCCACGACCACCGCAGCCAGGCCGTCACGCGCATCCACGGTTGGGCGGGCGGTGTGCTCAGGTGCGCGGTCATGCGGTCAGCCCGATCCGCGGATCGATCCAGACGGCGGCGGCGTCGGAGAGCGCCGATCCGGCCAGGACCAGTGCAGCCGACCCCACCGACAGTGCGGCCATCAGCGGAAAGTCCAGGGCCACCGCCGAATCCACCAGCGCTTCGGCCAGTCCCGGCCAGCCGAAGACGGTCTCGACGATGGCCGCGCCGGCGATCAGTTCCGGCAGCCGGGTGCCCAGCAGCGCGAGGGTCGGCAGCACCGACACCGGCGCGACGTGTCCACGCAGCAGACGCCACCCGCCGATCCCGCGGGCCCGGGCACCGGCCACCGCGTCGGAGTCGACGGCGTCGACGACGGCCGCCCGCATGGACAGCAGCAGCCACGGGATCAGCGAGACGGTCAGCGCGATGAACGGCAGCACGGCATGGGTGAGCACGCCGTCCAGGGTGTAGTCGTCGCCCGGGCGTCGGGCGCCCGAGGTGGGAAACGCGCCCAGGCCGACGGCGAAGACACTCACCAGGACCAGCGACACCACGAACGGCGGGGTGGCCGCCAGTCCCCCCGCCGCCGTGGTGCAGAGACGGTCCAGCCATCCGCCGCGGCGCATCCCGATCACCGCACCCGACCCGACGGAGATGACGGTGGCCGCGAGCAGCGCCGCCAGCGAGAGCCCGAAGGTGAACGGAAGTCGTTGCGCCAGAACATCGGCCACCGGCAGCGACTGCGTTGACGACCAGCCGAGGTCGCCGGTGAACACCCCACCGCACCAGTTCCACCAGGCGTGCAGCCAGTTCTGGTCGAGTTGATAGGCGTCGCGGATGGCCTCGCGCTGTGACGGGGTGGCGCTCTGATAGTTGTCACCGAGGTGCGCGACGAGCGGGTCGAAGGGTGAGATCGCGGCCAGCGCAAAGATTCCCAGCGACACCAGACCGATGGTCGGGACCGCGAGGAGCAGGCGGCGGCCCAGGAGCCGAAGTGCCCGCGCACCCCTGCCGGGCCGGCGGTTCGCGTCGCGGGCCACCCGATCGATCGCCGGCGGGGTCTCGGCGATGAGGCGCGTGGTCTCCTCGATGGTCATGATCGCCGCCAACCCGGCAGATTCCACCACGGCCCCCACGCAACGCCGTGCGAATGGGGTTCCAGGATCGGCGAACTCGAACTCCAGCCGGTATCACGCATGGCGTAGGTGTGGTGCAGGAAGGCCAGGAACACCGCCGACGGCGCGGCCACATAGGTGCGTTGGATCTGCCGATAGCGTTTGTCGTTGGCCGGGCCCGGTGCGGCGACGCGGGATTCGTCGAGCAACCCGTCGAGTCCCGGCGCGGTGAAGTTGCCGGGGTTGGAGTACGGCGACGAGTCGGGCACCCGCGTATGCAGGGTGTCGTAGACCTGCGAATCGATGCTGTAGGGAGTGGCGCCGCCGCCGAGCAGGACCGCGTCGGCGGTCAGTCGGGTGTCGATCTCGTCCCAGCTGCTGCCGCGCGGATTCACCTGCACACCAATCGGTTTCATGGCCGTCGCGAAGGCGACGGCGAGGTCGCGCCGCAGCGAGTCCGACGCGTTGTAGAGCAGGGTGAACTCGGCCCGGCTGCCGTTCTTGGTTCGGATGCCATCAGGGCCCGGACGCCAGCCCGCACCGTCGAGCAGCATCGTCGCCCGCGCGCGGTCGAAGGCGAACTGAGCCGCGGGTTCGTATGCGGCGCCGTACACTTCGGCGATCGGGGTGCTCGCGGGTGCGCCGTGCCCGCGCAGGACGTCGGCGACGATGGCGTCGCGGTCCACGCCGAGGTTCATCGCCTGCCGGGCGACGACGTCGGCGGTGAAGGCGTTACCCGAGGGCAACGAGACCCCGCGCCAATCGGCCGATTTCACCGAACTCACCTCGATGCCGTCCCGGTTGGCGAGTGAACCGATCAGTGCGGGAGGCAGATTCGCGCCGTCGACCTCGTCGGCGACGACGCGCTGGGCGCGGGTGTTGTCATCGGGCGTGTAGGTGTAGACGACGCGCGAGATCTCCGGCCGGCCGGCCCAGTAGTCGTCGCGGACGGCCAGCACGGCCTGATCGGGACCCAGTGATTCCAGGGCGTACGGTCCCGTACCGACCGGTGCGGTGTTGAGACGCCACTGCGCGGCCGGTGCCGACTCCACACGCTCCGACGGCGCGATCCCCAGCAGCAGATACGGCGACGGGTCGGCGTCGGTGTTCATCGTGACCCCTACCGCGGCCGGCCCGTCGGCGTCGATGCGCACGATCGGGGCGAAGTCCGTGGAGATCTCCGACGCCACCGCCGGATCGCGCACGGCGCGGTAGGTGGCCACCACATCCGCCGCGTCAAAGCTCGTCCCGTCGGAGAAGGTCACACCCTCGCGCAGCGCGACCCGCCACTGTCGCGGCGCGATCCGCTGCGGCGTGGTGGCGGCCAGCGACGGGACCAGGGCCGGCAACGCGTCGTCGGTATCCGACTGCGGCCGCAAGAGTCCCTCGTAGATCGGTGAGACCCCGAGTTGTCCGTAACCCATCATCGGATTGAAGTCGCCGAGTTCCTGCCCCTCGGCGAGCACGATCTGGTTGTTCTCGCTGCTCTGCGACGAGCAGGCGGCGAGGCCGGCCGCGGCCAGGACCGCGGCGAGAACCACCGTGGCGAATCGCGTTGTCGTCATCCCACCCCCACCCATATACCTGTCGGCCTGTTCATATGATCAGGTCAAGGAAGCTTTCCTGCACGGTAACCGACCGCGGGCCCCGTCGGACACTGTCCGAATGGGTGGGTTTGTCCGAATCGAAAAGGCAGTACGGTCCGCCGCCCGGGGGTGACAGCGGATTAGAACACGTTCTAGTCTGGTCGCGTGGATGTCACCTTCGACGCGACCCGACGCGAACTGAGCACCGACCAGGGCACCCTGCGCTACCACGAGGCCGGCCACCCCGACGCCCCGCCGCTGATCCTGTTGCACGGCAGCGGCCCGGGCGTCACCGGCTGGCGTAACTACCGCGGCAACCTCGGCTTCTTCGCGCAAACCCACCGCTGCTTCGTGCTCGAGTTCCCCGGCTTCGGGGTCAGCGACCCGTGGGAGGGAATGCCCGTGCTCACCGCCGGGAAGTCGGTGATCGCCTTCATGAACGCCCTCGGAATCGACTCGGCCCCGATGATCGGCAATTCGATGGGCGGCGTCGTCGGGGTCAACCTGGCGATCAAGAAACCCGACCGCGTCGCCAAACTCGTCACCATCGGTGGCGTCGGACCCAACGTCTACAGCCCGAGCCCGAGCGAGGGACTGCGCCTGTTGCAGGAGTTCGCCGACGACCCCGACCGCGAGAAGCTGATCCGGTGGCTCAACGCGATGGTCTATGACAAGGCGCTGGTCACCGAGGAACTCATCGCCGAACGCTGGGAAGCCGCGATGAACCCCGACGCCCTGGCGACCGCCAAAACCATGTACGGCTCAGCGGCTTTCGAGATGCAACAGAAGTTCCTGGCCGACGCCGACATCGCGCCCTACTGGGCGATGATGCACAAGGTCTCCTGCCCGACGCTGCTCACCTGGGGCCGCGACGACCGGGTCAGCCCGCCGGACATGGCGATGGTGCCGATGCGTCTGATCCCCGACGCCGAGTTGCACATCTTCCCCCGCTGCGGGCACTGGGTGATGATCGAGGCCAAGGCGGCCTTCGAGGCGACGGTGGCGGCGTTCCTGGCGCGCTGAGGCGCGGTCACCACGAACAGGGCCGTACCGCGCGCCGCGTCAGTTCCCGCTTACTGATCTCCTTCCCGCTTATTGGATCCAATAAGCGGGAAGGAAGGCAATAAGCGGGAATCCGTGTGTCACACCGGCGGACTGCGTCAACTCTCATCCATGGATCCGGACGCGCGTCTGGTGCGTCCAATCACTGTGAGTATCTATCCCGTGGACCGTCACGGCCTCATCCGGCGAACTGCCGCGCTCGGATCCGGCTTCTGCGACAACGAACTATCGGCAGCGGTGAAACGCGGTGAACTGATCCGTCTGATTCCCGGCGTGTTCGTAGAGAACGGCACCAGATTCGCCGGACACGAAGGACGCCAGGAACTCCACCGGCTGAAATCCCTGGCCGCCGCGACGTCGGCGCTCACCGTCAGAGACGATGTGCCGCTGAGCCATTCGTCGGCCGCGAGCGTGCTAGGTGTCCCCTCACTGAAGCCAGATCTCAGCCATGTTCACTTCGTGACCGGATCACCCAGCGGTGGTTCGATCAAGACGTTCCGGCATCTGCATGCCGCGGCGATCGACGCCGACGAGGTCGTCGAGGTCGACGGCATCGCTGTGACCTGCCTCGAACGCATGGCCGCCGACGTCGCCGTCTGCGGGACGTTCGCCCAGGCGCTCGTCGTCATGGACCAGGCCCGACGGGCCGGCGCCGACGCAGAGATGATTGGGACCATCCTCGAGCGACGTCGGCGCCGCGGGGTCCGGACCGCGCGCCGAGCCCTGCTGCTGTCCGACCCCGCGTCGGAGAGCGTGGGCGAGTCGTGGAGTCGAGCTCAGATGATCGAGGCGGGACTGCCGATTCCCCGGCTCCAGCACGAGTTCCACATCAGGGACAAGACCTACGAGTCCGACTTCGACTGGGATGAGAGGCTGATCGGCGAGTTCGACGGTCTCACCAAGTACGGCAGACTCCTCGAACCCGGGGAAACACCCGAAGATGCGGTGGTGCGGGAGAAGCGTCGCGAGGATGATCTCCGCGGCGAGGGCGCGATGGTGGTGCGGTGGGTCTGGGCAGAGCTCGAGCAACGCCAGGTCGTCGAGAAACTGACGCCCTGGCTGACGAAGTACGGACTGATGGTCGCCTGAGCTCCCGCTTATTGCCTTCCTTCCCGCTTATTGGATCCAATAAGCGGGAAGGAAGGCAATAAGCGGGAAACGAAAGCCCCGGCCGGAAACTCGGCCGGGGCTTCGTGTGAAGCGATCAGCTCAGATCAGAACTTCTCACCCTTGGCAGCCTTGTCGACCAGCGACTGCGGGGGCTCGAAGTGCTTGCCGTACTTCGACGCCAGGTCGTTGGCGCGGTCGACGAAGCCCTGCAAGCCACCCTCGTACTGGTTGATGTACTGGATGACACCACCGGTCCAGGCCGGGAATCCGATGCCGAAGATCGAGCCGATGTTGGCGTCGGGGACGGAGGTGAGCACACCCTCGTCGAAGCACTTCACGGTCTCGAGCGCCTCGGCGAAGAGCATGCGCTCCTTCATGTCCTCCAGCGGGATCTTGGTGCTGCCCGAGTTGAACTGCTCGCGCAGGCCCGGCCACAGCCCGGTGCGCTTGCCGTTCTCGTCGTAATCGTAGAAGCCCTTGCCGTCCTTCTTGGCGGTGCGACCGTTCTCGACCATCCAGTCGACGACGGCGTTGGAACCGTGTTCGGGGATCGACTTGCCCTCCGCCTTCAGCGCGGCCTCGGTCTCCTTGCGGATCTTCTGCGGCAGCGTCAGGGTCAGCTCGTCCATCAGCTGCAGCGGTGCGGCCGGGTAACCGGCCTGGGTGCCCGCATGCTCGATGAACGCCGGCTCCACACCTTCGCCGACAGCCGCGATGGCCTCGTTGACAAAGGTGCCGATGACGCGGCTGGTGAAGAAGCCACGGCTGTCGTTGACGACGATCGGCGTCTTGCGGATCTGCAGCGTGTAGTCGATCACCTTGGCCAGCACCTCATCCGAGGTCTTCTCACCGCGGATGATCTCCACCAGCGGCATCTTGTCGACCGGCGAGAAGAAGTGGATGCCGATGAAGTCCTCCTGGCGCTTGACGCCCTGGGCGAGGATCGTGATCGGCAGCGTGGAGGTGTTCGAACCCAGGATGGCGTTCGGCTCGACGATGTCCTCGATCTCCTGGAAGACCTTGTGCTTCACCTCAACCGACTCGAAGGCCGCCTCGATGACGAGGTCGACGCCCTTGAAGTCCTCGGGATCGACGGTCGGGGTGATCCGGGCCAGCAGCGCGTCGGACTTTTCCTGCGTGGTCTTGCCCCGCGAGAGCGCCTTCTCCTCGAGCTTCTCCGAGTAGCCCTTGCCACGCTTGGCGGCCTCGATGTCGATGTCCTTGAGCACCACCTCGATACCGGCCTTGGCCGACACGTAGGCGATGGCCGCACCCATCATGCCGGCGCCGATGACGCCGACCTTCTTGGCGGTGTACTTCTCGATGCCCTCGGGCCGCGAGCCACCGTTGTTGATGTGCTGCAGGTCGAAGAAGAACGCCTTGATCATGTTCTGCGCGACCTGACCGGTCACCAGATTCACGAAGTAGCGGGTCTCGATGATGTCGGCGGTGTCGACGTCAACGTAGGCACCCTCGACCGCGGCGGCCAGGATGTTGCGCGGGGCCGGCATGTTGGCGCCCTTGATCTGCTTGCGCAGCAACGACGGCAGCGCCGGCAGGGTCTGCGCGAACGACGGGTTGGTCACCGAACCGCCGGGCATCTTGTAGCCCTTGACATCCCACGGCTGAGCAGCTTCCGGGTTGGCCTTGATCCATTCCTTGGCGGCCGGGACCAGCTCCTCGATCGAGCCGACGACCTCGTCGATGACACCGACTTCCTTGGCCTTGGTCGGGTTCATCCGCTGGCCCTGCAGGAGCACGTTCATCAGCGCGTTCTGGATACCGAGCAGACGCACGGTACGCACCACGCCGCCGCCACCGGGCAGCAGGCCCAGGGTCACCTCGGGCAGGCCGATCTGGTTGCCCTTCACGTCCGCCGCGATGCGGTGATGGGTGTGCAGCGCGATCTCGAGGCCACCACCGAGGGCGGCGCCGTTGATGGCGGCGACGACCGGCTTGCCGAGGGTCTCGAGCCGGCGCAGCACCTTCTTCATGCCGTTGGTGCGCTCGGTGATCGCGGTGGCGATCTCCTCCTTGGTGGCGTCGCCGCGACCGCTGGTCATGTCCTTCAGGTCACCACCGGCGAAGAAGGTCTTCTTGGCCGAGGTGATCACCACACCGGCGATGTCGTCCTTCTCGGCCTCCAGGCGATCGACGGTGGTCGCAACCGATTCCATGAACAGCTCGTTCATGGTGTTGGCGCCCTGATTCGGATCGTCCATCGTGAGAACGACGATGCCGTCGGCATCCTTATCCCACACAAACATGTTGTCACTCATCGTTTTTCAAAGTTCTTTCTCGTGAAGTGGTGCCCGCTCCCTGAGGTGCGAGCTTGCGAGCCTCGAAGGGTCAGACGCGCTCGATGACGGTGGCGATACCCATGCCGCCGCCGATGCAGAGGGTGACCAGGCCGTAGCGGCCGCCGGTGCGCTCGAGCTCGTCGAGGCAGGTGCCCAGGATCATCGCGCCGGTGGCACCGAGCGGGTGGCCCATGGCGATGGCGCCACCGTTGACGTTGACCTTCTCGTGCGGAACCTTGAGGTCCTTCATCCACTTCATGACGACCGACGCGAACGCCTCGTTCAGCTCGAAGACGTCGATGTCGTCGACGGTCAGGCCGGCCCGCTTGAGGGCGAGCTCGGTGGCCGGGGTGGGGCCGGTGAGCATGATGGACGGCTCGGAGCCGATCTGCGCGAAGGACACGAAACGCGCGCGCGGCGTCAGGCCGTTGCGCTTGCCCGCCTCCTCGCTGCCGATGAGGACGGCTGCGGCGCCGTCGACGATGCCGGAGCTGTTACCGCCGGTGTGCACGTGGTTGACGCGCTCCACCTCCGGGTACTTCTGCAGGATGACGTCGTCGAATCCGGCCATGTCGGCCAGGCCCTTGAATGCCGGCTTCAGCTTGCCGAGGCTCTCGACGGTGCTGCCCGGACGACGGTGCTCGTCGTGGTCGAGCACGATGACACCGTTGATGTCACGGACCGGGACCACGGACTTGGCGAAGTAGCCACTGGTCCAAGCCTTCTCGGCCCGGGCCTGCGACTCGGCGGCAAACGCGTCGACGTCTTCGCGGCTGAAGCCCTCGATGGTGGCGATCAGGTCGGCACCGATGCCCTGCGGCACGATGTAATTGTCGTAGGCGGTGGTGGGGTCGGTGAAGAGCGCGCCGCCGTCGCTGCCCATCGGCACACGCGACATCGACTCGACGCCACCGGCCAGGACCAGGTCGTCGAAGCCCGACGCGACCTTGGCCGCGGCGAGGTTGGTGGCCTCCAGGCCCGATGCGCAGAAGCGGTCGATCTGGGTGCCGGGCACGTTCTCGGGCAGACCGCTGTTGAGCGCCGCGGTGCGGGCGATGACGCCGCCCTGCTCGCCGACCGGGGACACCACACCCAGGATGACGTCGTTGACCTCGGACGGGTCCAGGCTGCCGTGGCGGGCCAGGACCTCGTTGATCACGCCGGAAGCCAGGTCGACCGGCTTGACGCTGTGCAGCGCGCCGCCACGCTGCTTGCCACGCGGCGTACGAATCGCCTCGTAGATGAATGCTTGATCGGCCACGTTAGTGTTCCTTTCACATGAACCACCAGTTGGTTACCCCACGAGGCTAACGCGGAATAACCAATTTGGCTATACCTGGTGGTCAGTCGGCCTCGACAATCCCCAAACGTGCGCTATGGTCGGTTCACCATGCCTGCACAGAAGCCGTCCGGACGCACCCGCGGCGCCGACACCAAACGCCAGCTCGTCGCCAGCGCCGCCGAGCTGTTCCTGCGTCGTGGTTACCCGCAGGTGTCGCTGGCCGACATCGCCCGCTCGGCCGGGGTGACGGCCCCGTCGGTGTACCGGCATTTCGACGACAAGCAGGCGCTGCTCGAGGCCGCCGTCCTCGCCGGCGTCGACGAGTTGGAGGTCTGCACCGAACGCGCGCTGGCCGACGGCGCGGACACCGACGAACTCATCGCCTCGGTGTGCACGCTGGGCGTGCAGCGTCCGCAGGCGGCGTCGCTGTGGCGGTGGACCAGCAACTACCTCACCGTCGAGCAGAACAAGCAGGTTGCCCTGCGCACCCGCGAGGTCATCGGCAAGTGGGCCTCGGCACTGGCCGACGGTCGCGACGACCTCACCGACCGCGAAGCGGTGCAACTCGCCTGGGCCAGCCTCAGCGTGTGCGGAAGCCTGACCGTGCACCACTCCCGGATGTCCGCGGCCCGGGCACGCGAGGAACTCGAGAAGATGATCCGACGCGTCGTCGCATTGCGTCCGGCGTCGGCGCCGGCCCTCGACGTCGCCGCACCGGTGGCCGCGGTCACCGCGACCCGACGCGACGAGATCCTCGACGCGGCAGCCGAACTGTTTGCCGCTCGCGGTTATACCGATGTGGGGATCGACGAGATCGGCGCCGCGGTCGGCATCGCCGGTCCCAGTGTGTACAAACACTTCCCGTCGAAGCTGGCGATCCTCGTCGGCATCGGGCAGCGCAGCGCGATGTGGCTGGAGGCCGGGGTCATCGCCTCCTTCGCCGCCACTTCCGATCCCGCCAAACTGCTTGCCCTGCTGATCGATTCCTATGTCACGGTGATCACCAGCACCACCGACCTCTCGGTGGCGTTCAACAGTTCGACCGCGATGCGCGGACAGTCCGGTGCGGCCGAACTCCTCGACATCCAGCGACGCTATGTAGCACGATGGATCGACCTGCTCATCCAGGTCGATCCGGGTCTGCGACGCGATCAGGGCGCGGTGGCCGTCCATGCCGCGCTGTCCATCGTCAACGACGCGGTGCGGATGCGGCGCGGGGTGAATCACCCCGAGTTCGCGGCCCGGATGGCCTACCTGATGAAGGGCGTGCTGGATGTCTGAACCCGGGGTGTCGCAACCCGAAGTGTCGCAACCCCTGTACACGCGCGACGAACTCGTCGCCGAACTCGGCATCTCACACGCGTACGCGGAGAAGATCTGGAATGCGTTCGGCCTGCCGCACGGCAGCGGCATCGACAAACCCCTCGACCCCGACGAGGTTGCGGCGCTGCGACTTCTGGTGCACAGCGAGCACTCGATGCCCGAGCCGGTTCAGGTCGCCACCGCCCGCGCCATCGGACAGGCGATGGCCCGGCTGGCCGACTGGCAGGCCGACCAGTTGCGTCAACTCGAGGCCAATCCCGACCTGCCGTGGTCGATGGATGAGATGGCGCATGCCCTCGGACAGATCCAGCACCACATCTGGCGTCGGCATCTCGCACTGGCCCTCGAACGCGACGCCGGCCACGAGCACGGTGATCAGGCCGACGTCACAGTGGGTTTCGCCGACATCGTCGGCTACACGAGTCTGTCGCGGCGGATCGGTTTCGCCGACCTCGAGGAAATCCTCGATGCGTTCGAGGAACGCACCCACGAGATCGTCGTCGGGCTCGACGGTTACGTCATCAAGAATCTGGGCGATGCGGTGATGTTCACCTTCGGCGACCCGCGGTCGGCGGCGATGGCCGCCATCGGAATCCACCGGCTCAGCGAGTCGGCACCCATCCCGGCGCTGCGGGTCGGCCTCGCGCGCGGTCCGGTGCTGACCCGGCTCGGCGACGTCTTCGGCGAGACGGTGAACATCGCTGCGCGCCTCTGCGGGTCAGCCCGCCAGGGCAAGACCCTGATCGACGAGTCGGTGGCCGCGGCGCTGCGCGACGACAACCGGTTCTTCGTCAAATCCATTCCCACCCTGAGTGTTCGGGGCTATCGCCGCTTGCACGCGTATACGCTCGACGTGGACCGTCGAGCCGAGAACGTCGCCATCCCCGAACCCGGCGACGACGCCGAGACGGAGCTCCGCGAGGCGCTCGACCGCGGCGTCGGCGCCTGAAAGTGGGGGAAGGATTCCTTCCCCCACTTTCGTAATCCTCCCCGACAATTTTCTCGCCGAAGGAACCAAATCCCGGGGAAAGAAATCCTTCCCCTACTTTTCGCCGGGCAGGACGGCGCCCGCGGAACCGTAGATGCCCACCTCGCTGGCCTTCACCACCAGGTATACCGACGCCCCGATCCGCACGTCCAGGTCGGCCACCGCATCCCAGGTCACCTCCGCCTGCACGGTCTGGGTGCCCACCGCACACGCGACGAGGGCATGATCGCCACTGGGTGCGAGGTCGGTGACCGTGCCCTGCATGACGGTGCGCGGACTGCCATGCGGCACATCGGCGTACACGGCCACCGAGCGCGGCGCGAACACCGCGGCACCACGCTTCCCGGCGTCAAGCTCCTCGCGCGCCGTCCCGACCACCCGGTTACCGACGGCGTCGACGACGATGTTCGGCGATTCCAGTTCGCCGACAAAGAGATTGAGCCCCGACAACGACGCCGCGAACCGACTCGCCGGCACCGACAACACCTCGCGGGTGGGGCCGGACTGGACCACGCGGCCGGTCTCGATCACCAGGATGTCATCGGCGAGACCGACGGCATCCACGACGTCATGGGTGACGATCAGCGTGGTGCGCGAACGGTCGGCGAGCAGATCACGCAACAGCGCACGCAGCCGGGCCGCGACATCGACGTCGAGCGCCCGAAATGGCTCGTCGAGCAGCAAGACCCGAGGTTGTGCCGCCAGCGCCCGGGCGATCGCGACCCGCTGTGCCTGACCGCCGGACAGCTGAGCGGGCTTGCGATCGGCGAGATCGACGACGTCGAGCGCATCGAGCCAGCGGTCGGCTCGCAGGGTGACCTCTCGGCGCGGGAGACGTTGCGACGCCGGCGCGAAGGCCACATTCGCGCGCACGGACAGGTGCGGAAACAGCCCGGCATCCTGTCCGAGGAGCGCGATGCCCCGTCGATGCACCGGCACCGGCCGTCCTCGGCCGTGAAAGAGCTCGTTTCCCAGAGCTATCCGCGACTCACCGCCGTTCAGCAGACCGGCGATCGCCCGGAGCAGCGTCGTCTTCCCGGCCCCGTTGGGCCCGACGACCGCGGTGGTGCTTCCGGCGGCGAAGGTGTGATCCACCCGCATCGACGGCGTCGGCAGGGTGATCCAGACGCTCAGGTCGGCGGCGGATGTCGTTGTCACAGTGCACCCGTGGTCACAGTGTCGCCGTCCGGTCTCGGCGCCGGCTGTGTACCGCGACGACCACCACCAACGACACCAGCACCAGGATCAGCGACAGCGGGATCGCCTCGGTCGGGTCGTCGATCGCCGCCACGTAGATCGCCAGCGGGGCGGTCTGGGTGATGCCGGGTGCGTTGCCCGCGAAGGTGATCGTCGCGCCGAATTCGCCCATCGCCCGGGCGAAAGCCAGCACCGTCCCGGCCAATACCGCGGGTGCGACGAGCGGCACGGTGATGCGCCACAACGTACGGGTGGGCCCGGCGCCGAGCGTCGCGGCCACCTCTTCATACCGGGTTCCGGTGACCCGCAGCGCGCCTTCGGTGCTGATCACCAGAAAGGGCAGGGCCACAAAGGTTTGCGCGAGGACCACCGCGGTGGAGGTGAACGCGATGTCGATGCCGACGGCGCGCAGGTGCTCCCCGACCAGACCGAATCGGCCGAACGTGTAGAGCAGCGCGATGCCCCCGACGACGGGCGGCAATACGAGCGGCAGCAGCACCAGCGACCGCAGCAGCCGGACAAGCAGACCGTCGTGCCGGGCGAAGATCACCGCCATCGGTACACCGAGCAGCAGGCACAGCACGGTGCTGGCCGATGCCGTCTGCAGCGACAGCACCAGAGCCTGCTTCGACGACTCGGAAGTCACCTGTGCGACAAAGGAATCCCATGGCGTCTTGGCGATCAGCGCGAGTGGCGGCAGAACGATCAGCAGCACGCCGAGCGCGGCAGGCAGATACAGACACCGCGGGATCACCCGGACGGCAGCGGACTTCGGCATGGTCATGGCAACGATCAGGGGGGCCCGAACCCCGCGTCGGCCAGGATGTGCTGACCTGCCGGACTGAGCACCGCGTCGACGAACTCCTTACCGAGCGTGTCATTGGCCGCCCCGCTGACGGTGGCGATCGGGTACCGGTTGACGACCGCGGCGAACGCCGGGTCGACGACGGTCGCGACCTTGTCACCTGCGCCCTTGGCGTCGGTGACGTAGACGACGCCCGCGTCGGCCTGCCCCGAAGTCACCTTGGTCAGCACGGCGCTCACCGATTCCTCCTCCGAGGCGGCGCTCACGGTGATGCCGGTGTTGCGTTCCACTGCCTTCGTCGCGGCGCCACAGGGTTGCGCGACCTGGCAGATCACCGTCGTCACCCCTGACTTGTTGAGGGCGGCAAAGGTCCTGATGCCCTTGGGGTTTCCCGGTGCGGTGACGATTACCAGGGTGTTGGTGGCGAAGATCCTGGGATCGGTCGCCTTGTCGCCGAGTTTGGTCATGTTGGCTTCGTCGGCGCTGGCGAAGACATCGGCGGGCGCGCCCTGCTTGATCTGGTTGACCAGCGTCGACGATCCGGCGAAGGACGGGACGACGGTGACACCGGGGTGGCTCTTTTCGAACTCCGCGGCGATGGCGGTGAAGGTCTTCTTCAACGACGCCGCCGCGTAGACGTGCAGGGTCGCCGGGGCACCCGAGGAGGGTGGCGCGGAATCGTCGCCCGACGAGCATCCCGCCACCACGAGCCCCGCCACCACGAGCACGGGCAGCACCATGCCGACCAGGTGTCTCTTCATCAGTTCCCTCGTCTCCGTTCGACGATCACCGTCGTTGCCTTGACGACGGCCGTTGCCACCACGCCGGGTTCGAGTCCGAGTTCACGTGCGGCCTCGGAGCTCATCAACGACGTCACCTCGAACGGTCCGCACTGCAACGTCACCTGTGCCATCACACCGTCGAGTACGGTTTCGGTGACCAACCCGGTGAACCGGTTGCGCGCCGAGCGCAGCACATCCGAACCGTCGTTCGGCGGATCGCCGGCGCGGCGTCGTGCCAGGGCGGCGAGTTCGGCACCGTCGACGGCCTGCACACCCCCGTCGTCGGCAGCCGTCAACTCGCCGGCCGCGATCCACCGTCGGAGGGTGTCGTCGCTGACGCCGAGGAGTAGGGCGGCCTCACGAACTCGAATAGCGTTCATCACCGTGATGCTATCCGCATACGCGGAGAAAGAGCACGCATAAACGCGATACTGCGGACCACGGGGGCGCTTGACCTCAACCGCGGTTGAACTCCTACGGTCTAAGGGACCGCGTACGGATTGTCCGAATCGGCCTCACCGATGAGTTGGGGGCGTGGCTGCGGTCTGCCTTCTCGTCCAACCAACGGACAGGTGGCGAAAACCCTTCGCCAATTGTCGGACCACCCCGATAGCGTGGAGAAACATGACCTCACCAACGGCTCCGGCGCTGAAAGCCCAGCGCCCCACCCACGACGCCGACATCGCCATCGAAGCCATCGATCTCGTCAAGCGTTTCGGTGACTTCACCGCCGTCGACGGCGTCAGCTTCACCGTCGGCCAAGGTTCCGTCCTGGGTCTGCTCGGACCCAACGGCGCCGGGAAGACCACCACCGTCCGCATGATGACCACACTGTCACCGCCGACCAGCGGGACCGCGCGCATCGCCGGGCACGACGTCATCGCCGAACCCGACGCCGTCCGCCGCAACATGGGCCTCACCGGGCAGGCAGCGACGGTCGACGAGATCCTGTCCGGCCGCGAGAACATCCGCATGATCGGCGGGTTGTACGGCATCGGACGCCGGGAACTCGCACGACGCGGCGACGAACTGCTGGAACAGTTTTCGCTCACCGAGGCGGCCAACAAGCAGGTCAAGTCGTACTCGGGCGGTATGCGCCGACGCCTCGACCTCGCCGTCAGCCTGCTGGCCAGCCCGCCGGTGCTGTTCCTCGACGAACCCACCACCGGACTCGATCCGCGCAGCCGCTCCGAACTCTGGGATGTGTTGCGCGGCCTCGTCGCCCAGGGCACCACGTTGCTGCTCACCACGCAGTACCTCGAAGAGGCCGACCAACTCGCCGACGACATCGTGGTGATCGACAAGGGCAAGATCATCGCCCACGGCACGCCCATGCAACTGAAGGAGCAGGCGGGGGCGGCCAGTTTGGTCCTCACCGTCTCCGACGCCGCAGACATCCCCGAAGCCGAGGCATTGCTGCGCAAGACCGGTGCCGACGTCTTCATCGACGCCGGTGCGCGGCGGCTCACCACCGCCGCGGGCGGGCTTGCTGACCTCAACCGGGTGGTCGGCTGGTTCGACGAGAGCGGCATCGCCGTCGACGACCTGGGCCTGGCCCGCCCCTCCCTCGACGACGTCTTCCTGTCGCTCACGGGGCATCGCGCCGAGGACGAAACCACGCGCGACGGCGACGCCAACACTGGCGTGCGCCGCGCCGCGATGCAGGAGGAGGCCGCAAGGAGCGCAGCGACGACGAAGAGCGGTGCTCAAGGGCGCACACCACGCGACGGCGACGCCGGCGCCAACACTGAGGAGACCAACCGATGACCGTCACCGCAACCGGGGGACCCACCCTCGCCTCCGCCGACCTGACCCACCCGACCAATATCTTCCAGCAGGCCTGGATCATGGTGAAACGCAACATGATCCATACCCGACGCATGCCCGAGATGCTGTCCGACGTGACGATCCAGCCCATCATGTTCGTGGTGCTGTTCGCCTACGTCTTCGGCGCCTCGATCCAGACCGACAGCGCCTCCTACAAGGAGTTCCTGCTGCCCGGCATCATGGGCCAGACGATCGTGTTCACGGCCTTCATCGTGGCCACCGGCATCACCGCCGACCTGGAGAAGGGCATCATCGACCGCTTCCGGTCACTACCCATCCATCCATCGTCGGTGCTCATCGGCCGCAGCGTCGCGAGTCTGCTGCACTCGTCGATCGGCATCGTCGTGATGGCCCTGACCGGCCTGGCCATCGGCTGGCGCATCCGCAACTCCTTCGGCGAGGCGGTCCTGGCCTTCGCGCTGCTGCTGCTGTTCGGCTTCGGGATGATCTGGTTCGGCATCCTGATCGGGTCGTGGCTGCGTTCGGTCGAGGCCGTCAACGGGTTCATGTTCTCCACCCTGTTCCCGATCACGTTCCTGTCCAACGCCTTTGTGCCGACCGACCCGATGCCCACCTGGCTGCGCACCATCGCCGAGTGGAATCCGATGTCGTCACTGGTGCAGGCGCTGCGTGTGCTGTGGGGCAACGGACCGGCCTTCGGCTCCGAAGCCGCACTGCCGCTGCAACATCCGGTGATCGCCACCCTGCTGTGGGCGCTGGTGCTGACGGTAGTCTTCGCACCGTTCGCGTTGCGTGCCTACTACAAGCGCACCTCGGACTAGGGGGCTGGAGGGCGGCCGCTCAACCAGCAGGAGGCCCTGTCAGGCGGTGAAGCCCACCGCCTCGAGCGGGTCGTTGTAGATCGCGTCGAGCGAGACCGCCCCCGCCGCCTGCTGCTGGACGGTGGCACCCGAATGCGACACGCGCACATCGCGCTTCGACGACACCGAGGTCTCCCGGACCGCCCTCGCCACCACCGGCAGGGTGGCCGGGTAGTCGGTGAACGCCTGGCCGCCCAGGATGATGTGGTCGGGGTTGAAGATGTCGGCGACCAGGCCGATGGTGCGACCGAGCACCCGTGCGCGCTCCTCCAGGATCTCGCGCGCCACGGCATCACCGTCGCGCGCCAAGACGTGCACATCCTCGATCTCGGACACCGAAAGTCCTAGCGCCTGAGCAGCTTCCACGATCCCCGTGTCGCTGACGGTCGGTTCCAGCTGTCCGGTGCGGGTGGGGTCGAGACGGGTGGTCGCACCCGTCGGGAAATGCCCGATGACCGGCGGACCGGCCGTCGGCGTATGCACAGTACCGCCGACGCTGAAGGCCACACCGACCATCTCGCGGGCGTAGAAGTAGAGGAAGCTCGACTTCTCCTCGTCCGACTTCGTCGGATCCGACGCGTCGTCGGGATTGACCACCAGTTCGGCTGCGGCCATCGCCTCCACGTGCGAGGCCACCGAGACGGGCAGGCCCAGGTTCTCCGCGATCACGCGGCCGACGGGCGCGCCCTGCCAGCCGAGCCGCGGATGATCGACCACGCCGCCGGTTCCGACCTTGCCGCCGATGGCGACCCCCGCCCACAACACGCGGCGTCCGGTCCAGCGCGCCGCGAACCGACGGGCGCTGGCGCCGATGACGGCGAGCGTCGCTTCCGGCGATTCGGCCACCGGGGTGGGGATCTGGATGGCACCCACAACGCGGTGCAGCAGATCATGGGTGGTGATGGAGGTGACCTTGAGGCCGATGTGGATGCCCACGGTCAGGAAGTCGCTGACGTTGATCTCGAACGGCAAGCGCGGGCGACCGATCGCGCCGGCCGGGGCGAGATCGGCGCGCTCGCGGATCAGACCAGCTCGCAGCAGGGCTCCTACCTGCCGGTTGACCGTCGAGATGGACAGCCCGGTCCGGGCGGCGGCGTCGTCGCGGAACAGCGGTCCGGACAGTCGTGCGGCGCGCAGCACCAGCGCGGCGGGTTTCGTCGACAGCTCGAGGTGCGGCGTCGCCACGTGCACGCGGCCATCTCCCTTCGCCGTCCGGGCCGGTCGACGAGCCGCCGATGCGGGCCGTCGGGCCGGCTCGAGTCGTTGACGCTCGAGTGAGCGTGAACCGTAGGCCAACGGTACGGGTTGGCGGGTGGGCGACGCAGTGCGACCGGCCAGCCCGGAACGGGCGGCTGCAGAAGAGCGGACGGGGGTACTGCGGGGGCCGAGAGTGGTGGTCATGGTGTCCTCGTCGAAAGCGCCACATCCTCACGGGACGGGCGGGCTGATGCGAAAGTTCGGGAGTTTCGACCCCGTCCGAACGGACGACCTGCGCCAGATTCGGGACAGCAGTGGGTCGGGTCAGCGCATTCGACAACAACAGAGCACACGGGCAAACGGCAGTCGGCAGCCCAGCGCGGTGGTCACATAGGTGACCTCCAGGTGGGTACTGCGGACGCTCGTCATGGCGATCAAGTTAGCAATGGCACGCGAAGTCTGGCAAGCGTCCCACCGCTGGTCAGCCGGGGTCCGGCAGGTGCGCACAGGGGCGTTCACCGGCGACAATAGGGCCGAATCCGCCCGTTGGCGCGGGTTGTGCTCAGCCTGGGCCGAAAGCCTGGGCGCCGGCACGCGTCGACCTCGGCGATCGTGCTCAGCCACCGCGGCGGCGACCGTCTGCGCCGGGTCGTGCTTGTCGGAGTCGCCGGGTAAATTGTGAGCATGACCACAACCACGGCCACCGCAGGGTCCGACGCCGAGTTCCTGCAGGTCACCGAGCCCTTCCGGCGGGAGATCGTCGCGCACTGCTACCGGATGATGGGGTCGCACCACGACGCCGAGGACCTGACCCAGGACACCTACCTGCGGGCGTGGCGCGGGTACTCGAAGTTCGATCACCGCTCGTCGGTGCGGACCTGGCTGCACAAGATCGCCACCAACACCTGCCTGACCGCGCTGCAGAGCAGGCAGCGTCGTCCCCTTCCGTCCGGTCTGGGTGGCGACGCCTTCGATCCCACCGACGATCTGCTGCAGGATCACGAGGTGCCGTGGCTGGAACCGTTCACCGGCACCGTCGACGACGTCTCCCCCGGCGACGACGCCGACCCGGCCTACGTCGTCGGCGCCCGCGAATCCGTCCGGCTCGCTTTCATCGCCGCGCTGCAGCATCTGCCCGAGCGGCAGCGGGCCGTCCTGATCCTGCGGGATGTGTTGCAGTGGAAGGCCGCCGAGGTCGCCGACACCCTCGGCGTCACCACCGCCACGGTCAACAGCCTGTTGCAGCGGGCCCGCGAGCAGCTCAAATCGTCGCGGCCCACGCAGGAGACGTCGTCGACGCTCGACGACGAGGCGCAGCGTGCACTCCTGGCCAAGTACGTGTCCGCCTTCGAGCGGTATGACGTGGACGCGATTGTCGAACTGTTCACCGACAAGGCGATCTGGGAGATGCCGCCCTTCACCGGTTGGTATCAGGGGGCCGAGCAGATCGGCACTCTCATCCGCCGCAATTGCCCGGCCGAGGGTCCCGGCGACCAGATCCTGCTGCCGGCCGTCGCGAATGGACAGCCAGCCTTCGGCTTGTACATGCGTGAGCCCGACGGCGTGCACCGGCCCTTCCAGTTGCAGGTCCTCGACCTCGATCCGAGCGGGAAGGTCCAGTACGTGGTCGCCTTCTTCAGCGACACGATGGAAGAGGACTTCGCCCGGTTCGGTCTCCCGGCGACCCCCTACGACGCGCCCGCCCGCACCGCCCCGAGCCCCTGGCACTGACACCCGTCGGTTGTGCAGGTGAACACGTTCACCGGGCGCCGATCCCGTTGACCGGGCGCTGAATTGCGTTGACCAGGTGTGCCCGGTGACGCCCGACGAGTCTGTGCGCGATGAACGAGTTGGCCGGCACGGTCGACGAGGCCGTCAGTCGTCGGTTGCCGGGATCGACGACGGGTCCATCCAGACGATCTCCCAGGCGTGCCCGTCGGGGTCACAGAAGCTGCGGCAGTACATGAACCCGAGGTCGTCGGCGTCACGCAGATGCGTGCCGCCACCGGCGAGCGCGGCGTCGGCAAATCTGTCGACCTCATGTCGCGAGTCGGCCGACACGGCAAGCAATGCCTCCCGGCCGGGAGGGAGCCGGTGGCCCGACGGCCACGCCGCATAACCGGCGAAGCGACGACGCTCGTGCAGCATCACCATCGTGGCGTCGTTGATGATCATGCACAGAGTGCCCTCGTCGCAGAACATCGCGTCGAAGCGGAACCCGAGCGAGGTGAAGAACGCCCGCGACCGCGCGGGGTCAACGACGGGCAGGTTGACGAACATCATCGGCGTCACGGCGCGGCACTCCCAGCAAGGCCGGTCGGAGCGCACCGGAGTCTCCGGTGACGTGGGACCGCCTCAGAATGCAGACCATCCCGGCGCTCCGAACTCATCGTGGCCCGCATAGGCTCGATGCATGGGAGTGATCTATCTGGTCCGGCATGGTCAGGCCAATGCCCTCGCGTACGGGGTCGACGACGCCGAAGCCGACGTCTCCAACGGTCCGGGCGGACTCACCCGGACCGGCGATGTGCAGGCCAAGCTCACCGGTGCGATGCTCGCCGGCCAGGTGGAGACCATCACCGCAGCCATCAGCGGTGACCTCCCCCGCCAGACCCAGACGTTGGCAGGGGTTCTCAGCGCCTTCGACGGTGCGCCCAGCCCCATCGTCGACGCCGGGTGGAACGAGTACGAGCTACCAGCTCTGGTGGGCTCGGTGGGCGCGGAGCTCTACCACGACGGCCGCAGCTATCAGCGCAAGCTCGACGCCGGGCTGGCCGAGTGGATCTCCGCGGGCGAGGCCGGCGAGGTCGACGGCCCCGACGAGACCTACCCCCATTTCGCCCGCCGGATCGCCGACGCCGCGGCCCGCGCCACCGAACTCGCCGGCTCCGGGCAGACGGTGCTGGTGGTGTCGTCGGCCGGCTCCATCACCCAATGGATCGCGCAGCTCTGGGACATCCCCGCCCAGCGGTGGCCCACCATGGCACGCACCATGGTGAACGCGTCGGTCACCAAGCTCATCTTCGGGCGTAGCGGCGTCTCACTCGTGTCGTTCAACGAACACGGGCATCTCGCCGATCGTGACGGCGGAGTGTCGACGTTCCGCTGAACGTTCACGACAACCCATCCACCACTTTTCGGCAAACCCACCACGCGAAGAGGTGGTGGCTTTGCCGAAAACTGGTGGGTCACGCCCGATGCAGGTTGCTTCCCGGTCGAGTGAGCACCACGTTGGGCAGCACCGCATAGCGCGACAGCTGGGTCACCGAATGAACAATGGTGGCAACGTCATTGACGGTGATCATCTGATCGCCGGGGATGGTGCCCTTGGTCCACTCCGACATGTCGGTGTCGACGTAGCCGGGCGCGATGGTCGTCGCACTCACGCCACGTTCGGATTCCTCCAGATTGAAGGTCTCACACAGCGAGATCAGCGCAGCCTTGGTGGCGCCGTAGGCGGACAGCTCAGGTTCCGGATAGACACCCGTGATCGAGGCCACCGCAATGACTTTCGACTTGCCAGCAGTGTCGGCGGTGGAACGCAGCGTCGGCAGCAACGTCTGCAACAGGATGTACGGTGCCGCAACGTTGACCTGGTAGAGCCGGTCGAAGCGACGGACGGGAAGATCGGCGATGGCCCCCTTCTGACCCATGCCGGCGTTTATCACGAGCGCATCGCACCGCCCGAACCCCTCGGCGTGTGCGGTCGCGAGTCCCGCCACCGCATCGGGATCGGTCATGTCGGCGGGGATCACCTCCACCCGACCGGCGCCACGCTCACGCAACTCGGCGGCACGTTTCTCGAGCGCCTCCTGGCCACGCGAGCTGATGGTGAGATCCCAACCCTCCGAGGCGAATCGTTCGGCAATGGCGGCACCGATACCACGTGATGCGCCGGTCACCAACGCGACCTTGGTGTCAGCAGAGCTCATGAGTTCCTGTCCCCCTGTACTTCTCGACGAAATACGCGTCCCGGACGCGTCACTACTGTGCCACGCAACGCAATCCCCGCGCGATGAACTCGGCCGTCGCCTCGGCGGCGTTCTCGGCGCCGTCGCCCGACGACGCACCCGCCCGCGCGCGATGGGTGATGCCCTCGGCGATCACACCGAGCTTCAGGTTGGCCAGGCCGAGATAGAAATCCCAGTCCCCCAGGTCGGCTCCGGAGACGGTGGCGTAGCGCTGTGCGATCTCATCGGCGTCGGGATAGCGGTCGCTGGTCCACGCGGCGGAGAAGCCGAGCACCGTGTCGAAGATCGGCTGCCGGTATACGCACATCAGCGCGACGTCGGTGATCGGGTCACCGAGCGTCGACATCTCCCAGTCGACGACGGCCGCGATCCGACCCGGATCGTCAGCGGCGATAATGGTGTTGTCGACGCGGAAGTCGCCGTGCACCACCGTTTCTCGCGACTGCTCCGGCACACGCTCAGACAGTGCGGCAACCAGTTTGTCCACGTCGGGTAGCTCGCGGGTATGCACGTGACCCCACTGCCGGGCCCACAACTTCACCTGCCGCGCAGCGAATCCCGCCGGCCGGCCGAACTCGCCGAGTCCGACGGCACGGTAGTCCACCGCGTGCAGATCGGCGAGAGTCCGCACCAGTGCATCGATGTTGGCGGCGACATCCGCGTCGGAGTAGGCCTCCAGGTCCGCCGCCGTCCGCACGACGGCGCCGTCGATGAATCCGACGACGGTGCAGGGCGCTCCGATCGCCGAGCCGTCCGCATCGAAGGCAACGGTCTCCGCCACCGGCACGGCCGTATCCTGCAGCGCCGAAGTCACTGCCCACTCGCGTCCCATGTCATGGGCCGACGGCGTCAGGCCGCCGGTCGGCGGGCGGCGCACCACCCAGCGCGACGACCCGTCGGTCACCGCGAAGGTGAGATTCGATTTGCCGCCGGAGATCAGGTCGATCTGCAGGTCACCGGCGACCGGCACACCCGAGTCGATCAGGAACTGCCGCAACCGATCCGCGTCGAGAGCGGTCTCGACGGCCGTCATCGGTTCTTCGCCTCGAGCGCCTTGCGGGCCCGGCCCACGGTACGACGCGCGATGGCCCACCGATGGACCTCGGAGGGGCCGTCGTAGATCCGGAACGGACGCAACTCCTGCTGCAACCGCGCCAGCGGCATGTCCTCGGAGACACCGAGACCACCGCACATCTGGATGCTGCGATCAGCAATGCGCGAATAGGCCTCGGCAGCAAAGGTCTTGGCGATCGACGTCTCGTTGGACGCGTGATTACCCTGGTCGAGTTCGTAGCAGGCCTTGAGCAGCAGTGCACGCGTGGCGGCCAGATCGATCTCGTTGTCGGCGACCATCTGCTGGATCATGCCGAGGTCACCGAGCCGACCACCGAATCCCTCACGCGTAGCGACGTATTCGACGGCGACGTCGTGGCAGCGGGTGGCCGCGCCGAGCCAGCGCATCACGTGCGTCATGCGGGCCGGGCCGAGCCGGACCTGTGCGTAACGGTAGCCCTCGTCGACCTCGCCGAGGATGTCCTCGTCGGGGACGAAGACATCGACGAAGTCGACCTCGCAATGCCCGCCGATCATCGACTTGTCGGTGGTGTGGATGTGCCGCTTGACCGTGATCCCCGGCGTCTGGGCAGGAGCCAGGAACATCGTCGCCCCGCCACGATCACCAGGTGCGCCCGCGGTGCGTGCCATGATGATGAAGAAGCCCGCACCGTCGGCACCGGTGATGAATCGCTTCTCGCCGTTGATCTTCCAGCCACCGTCGACCTTGGTGGCCATGGTGCGCAACGCATTCGGGTCGGAGCCGGCACCCGGCGACGGCTCGGTCATCGCGAACGCCGACCGCACCTCACCGGTCGCGAGCGGACCGAGGTACTTCTCACGCTGCACGTCGCTGGCGATGTGCGCGAGCATGTGCACATTGCCCTCGTCGGGGGCGCCGATGTGCAACGCCACCGGACCGAAGGTCGAGTATCCGGCCGCCTCGAAGACGGGCGCGCGGTCGCACATGTCGAGGCCGAGGCCGCCGAACTCGACGGGCGCGTGCGGCGCGAAGATCCCCTCCGCCTTGGCCTTGGCATTCATCTCGCGCCGCAGGTCGTCGCCGCCGGCCGCCGTGATGTCACCGGCTGCCGCGTCCTCGAGCGGCAACACGTAGTCGCGGATGAAGCGGTTCGCCTTCTCGACGATGTCCGCGACCTCGGGATCGTGGCGCAGGTTTATGGGCATCGGGTCTCCTCGCGCGGGGCGGTTTCTCGGGCACTGCGCTCGACGCTCGGCGTTGCGCCGGATCAAGCATGCCGACCGAGCGATCGTTCGGCCACGCCATACGATGCCAGTCCGGCCGTCGAGGGTCAAGTGGGTGTCGTCAGTCTGCGTTCGTCAGTCTGCGTTCGTCACTCTGCGCTGTAGCCGACGGTGTCCCGCGCGATCTGCAGGTTCCGCGCGATCAGCTCATCCGCGCCGAGTTCACCGTCGAGCTTGAACCACGTTGACACCCCGACACACATCGTCGTCACCGCACGACTCGCGTCCTTGGGGTACTGCGTCGTGAAATCACCGGCGCTGACGCCGGCGAAGACGATCTCGTCGACCATGTGCTGCTGACGATCCCGGTGTCCGATGTAGGTCTGGCGGTAGCTGTCGTCGAGACTGCGGATCTCCGTCGACCCCACGAAGGCCTGCTCACGCCGGTACATGTGGAACCGCAGCAGTGATTCGACGACCGCGTCGAACTGCTTGACCGGTTCGGGTCCGGCCTCGGCGATCGCGAGTTCGGAGCGAGCCAGCAGGTCGGTCATGGTGCGTTCGAGCAACCCTTGCAGCAGGGACTGTTTGGACGGGTAGTGGTGATAGAGCCCGGGTACCGAGAGGTTGGCCCGCGCCGCGATCTCACGTACCGACGTGCCGTGATAGCCGTGTTCGGCAAACGCCGCGAGCGCCGCGGCGAGCGGAACAGGCAGTTCAGCAGCACCGTAGTCACGCCAGTGACCCGTACCGTCGCCGTCCGCGACCACCGCCCCCGGGCCGGGATTCGACGACCCGGTCTCGTGCTCGACGGAATCGGGTGTCCCAGCGCGCACGTCCGCATCCCCAGCCCGGCCAGTCATGGGTTCCAAGATAGCGGCACGCTCAGGTGGAACTCTCAGCGGCGTTGGACCGGCCACCACCCGCCCGGTCGATCAGCCCGTGGACATGGAACAGTTCGGCGGGCGCAAGAAGCAGTCGGACGCTGAGGTCGACGATGGCGTCGCGCGTCATGTCCACATCCCCTTCGACCCACGCCGCCAGCAACCGGCTCAGGCCGCCCACCTGGTAGTGCGCGATGCCGAAGGCGGCACCGGACCCCAGTTCGGGATCGAGATCGATCACTCCGGACGCGCTCTGCAGGGTCAGGCCGGCGAAGAGTGTCGTCGACTCCATCCGCTTGGCGGCGATCACCGGACTCTGCAGGGACTGAGAGAACAGCAGACGACCTTTGCGCTGGTCAGCGGCAATGATATCGACCATCGCCGTGACCCCGCCGCGCACCTTGGACTCCATGTCCGAGCCTTCGTCGAAGGCGCGCAGCCCGGCATCGGCGAGCTCGCTGATCACCTCGTCGTAGAGCACCCCGACGAGTTCGTCGACCGATTCGAAGCTCTCGTAGAAGTAGCGTGCGGTGAGCCCGGCCTGGCGGCAGACGCCGCGCACCGTGACCGTGGCGTTCTCTCCGGCGCCGAGCAGGTCGAGTCCGGCGTCGATGAGCGCAGACCGACGGCGCGCGACGCGCGTGTCACCACCCTCGCCGCCGTAGGCGCGGAGTGTGGCGCCCGAGTCCGAACCGGAGCCGGCCCGGCCGGTCGATGTCGAGGATTCACGTGCCATACGTACATGTTGACACCCGACTAAGTTCCGCGTTGTAATAATCAGGAAACAACCGTTTTCACAATTTTGTGTCAGGAGGATCCCGGTGACCACTCAACCCATCACCAGCGGAAACGCAGCACTTTCGATGGGCACCCCGGCCGAGCCCACGGCCGTCTCGCCGATCGCTCCTGACGCCCTGCCCGCTGCCTTCGCCGCCGAGCGTCCCGACACCGAGCACCTCCCGCCGGCGACCCGGATGAGCCGTGCCGAGCTCGACGCCCTGCCCAACGACATCGACATGATCGGTGCGGGCGTGCTCGCCGGCGCCGCCAACGTCATCATGCAGCTCGCGGTTCCCGCCGTCGGCTACGGCGTCTACGAGTCCAAGGTCGACGCCGGCAACCTGTTCAAGCACCCGTTCAAGCGCACCCGCACCACGCTGAGCTACCTCGCCGTCGCGGCGATGGGGTCCCCCGAGGACCGCAAGGCCTACCGCAAGGCAGTCGGCAAGGCCCATGCGAAGGTCCGTTCCACGGCCGACAGCCCGGTCCGCTACAACGCCTTCGACCCCAAGCTGCAGCTCTGGGTGGCGGCCTGCCTGTACAAGGGAACCGAAGACGTCCTGCGCATCTACGGCGGACGTACCGAGATCACCGACGCCGAGTACCAGGCCGGTGCCGTGATGGGCACGACCCTGCAGGTGCCCCGCGAGATGTGGCCGGCCACCCGCGCCGACTTCGAGGAGTACTGGAACTCGACGGTCGCCGAGCTCGAGATCGACCCGGTGATCCGCGACCACCTGATGGCGATCGCCCGCGTCGAGTTCTTGGGCCCCGTGGTCTCCACGTTGCTTGGCTGGTGGTTCGAGATCCTCGCGCTCGGCTTCTTGCCCGAGGAGTTCCGCGCCAAGATGGGCGTCCGGATGAAGCCGTGGCAGAAGCTGCTCTTCAACGCGCACAACGCTTTGCTCCGTGCCATCATCACCCGGCTCCCGAAACCGTTGCGGCAGTTACCCTACAACCTCCTGCTCGCCGACGTCCGGTGGCGCATCCGCACGGGACGTCCGCTGGCCTGACCTTGGTGTGACCACGACGGTCCTGCCGGTTTGGCCCGATCACCAACTCGCTCTGCCGGTTACGCCTGACCATCATTCATTCTGCCGGTTGAGCCGCGACGGGCGAGCGCAGCGAGTCCGCCGCGTGTCGAAACGGTGAGGATGTAGGTGGGGGCGGTCCCGGCTCAACCAGCAGTAGAGCAGTGCAACCAGCAAATGGGGTGCTCGGCGCGTCACATCCGCTGCAGCGCATCACGATCCACGTCGGCCACACGGGTGTACCCGGCCAATCCCAGCGTGAGGTCGAGTTCGGCGATGATGTTGGCGACGGCGTCGCGCGCGCCGTCGGCTCCCGCCAGCGCCAGACCGTACATGTGTGGCCGGCCGATGCACGCGGCGTCGGCGCCGAGCGCCAGTGCCTTGAAAACATCTGCGCCGGTGTAGATCCCGGAATCGATCAGCACCTTGATGCGGCCGTCGACCACCGGCGCGATGGCGTCGAGGGCGTCGATGGAACTGATCGAACCGTCGATCTGCCGGCCGCCATGATTGGAGACGACGATGCCGTCCACCCCGGCGTCGACGGCGCGGCGCGCGTCGTCGGGGTGCAGCACACCCTTGAGCAGGATCGGCAGCGATGTACGTGCACGCAGCCCTTCGACGTCGGTCCAGTTCAGTGACGGCCGTGAGTAGATGTCGAGAAAGGTCTGCACCCCGACTCTCGGTTCGGCCGCCATCAGGTTGCGAAGCAACTTGCCCGGGGTGTTGCGGGCGATCGAGAACAGTGTCGCAATCACACCGAGTGACACCTCGGGTTTCTCCGAATCGCCTGCGGCAGCGGCACGTTCGGCGACGATCTCGGTGAACCGCCGGTCCGAGGTGTACTGTGCGATGCCCTCACCACGCGCGAAGGGCAACGACCCGAGGTTGAGATCCTGCGGTCGCCACCCCAGCATCGTCGTGTCCAGGGTGACGACGATCGCTGCGGCACCCATCTTCTCGGCGCGGACGAGCAGGCTGTCGACGAGGTCGTCGTCGACCGACCAGTACAGCTGGAACCATCGCGGCGCCCCCGGAGTAACGCCCTCCATCTCTCGCGCCACGCGCTCCATGGATGCCGAGCCCTGGTTGGAGAAGATGTAGGGCACCCCGAGTTCGGCCGCTGCGTGGCCGATGTGGATGTCGGCGTCGGACATCACCAGCGATCCGGCGCCGACGGGCGCGAACAGGATCGGCGCGGGCAGCCTCTGGCCGAACAACTCGACCTCGAGGGAGCGCTGCGAGACGTCGCGCAGCACGCGCGGCACGATCGCCCACCGATCGAGCGCAGACCGATTGGCCGCCATCGTGCGGCCCTCTCCGGCGCCACCGCCGACGTAGGCCCAGGCCCGCTCGCTCATGGCACGTCGTGCGCGACGCTCGAGCTCGGCGAAATCGGTCGGCACCCGTGGTTTCCGCCGATGAATTCCTGCGGTGTAGATGTCGTTCTGCCGCATGCGCCCCGGTCCGATCATGGCGTCACCTTACCGAGGGTCTTCACCGCTGTGGGCTGGGCCACAGGAGGATCAACTGCGGGGAAGCTAGTCTTGCGTACGACCCTGGGAGGAACCGTGGCGCTCTGGCTGTACCGGCTCGGCCGATTCAATTTCCGGCACAAGTGGTGGATCATCGCGGTCTGGGTGCTGACGCTCATCACGCTCGGCGCCCTCACCAGCGCCTTGTCCCCGAAGTTCGCAACCGACTTCGAACTTCCCGGCACCGATTCCGACAAGGCGCTGACCATCCTGTCGGAGGACTTCCCGGCCACCAACGACCAGTTGCTCAAGGCGTCGACCAAGATCCTGGTGGCCGCCGACGACGGTCTCGCCAAGCACAACGCGCAACTCGACGCGCTCGTCGCCAAGGCCCGCGAGCTGCGCGAGGTGACCAACCCCCAGATGATCCAGAACCCGGTGCGCGTCGCCGAGCAGAATCCGGCGCTCGGCGCGCAGGTGCTGCGCGACAACGGGACCGTCGGCATCATCGAGATCCAGCAGAACATCCCGGTGCAGGACCTCACCACCGACGACATGAAGCAGTTCACCGATCTGCTCGCCGAGTTCCGCGGCAACGGCCTGCAGGTCGAGGGCACCGGTGCGCTGATGCAGGTCTTCGAGCAGGGCGGGGTGGCCGAACTCCTCGGCTTCGCGATCGCCTTCATCGTCATGATCGTGGCCTTCGGCGCGCTGGTGGCCTCATTCATCCCGATCATCACCGGCATCCTGGGCGTGGGCATCACCATGCTCGCGGTCACGTTGAGCGCCAAGGTGATCGACGTCCAACAGAGCGCCACCGCCATCATCACCATGCTCGGCATCGCGGTCTCCATCGACTACGCGCTGTTCATCGTCTCCCGCTATCGATCGGAGCTGAATCTCGGTGGCACCCGGGAGGCGGCGGCGGGACGCGCCGTGGGTACCGCCGGATCGGCGGTGGTGTTCGCCGGCCTCACCGTGGTCATCGCGGTCGCCGCACTCGCGGTCGTCGGCATCCCGTTCATCACCCAGATGGGTATCGCGGCCGCCGGCGCGGTCGTCGTCGCTGTGCTCGGCGCCATCACACTGATCCCGGCACTGCTGGGTGCCTTCGGCAAGGTCGCGTTCAGGCCCCGCATCCCGGGTATCCGGCACGGCGACGAGCCGGATACACAGCCGTCCAACGGGCTCCGTTTCGCCCGGTTCCTCACCCGCTATCCGCTGCCCGTGGTCATCATCGGCCTGGTCCTGCTCGCCATCGCCGCCATCCCGATGACGAAGATGCAGCTGGGTATCGAGGCCACCAGCGACAACGAATACGCCGCAACGCAACTGCTCAACCGCGGGTTCGGCGAGGGGGTCAACGGCCCGCTGCTCGTCGTCGTCAGCGACGCCTCGGGTGGTGACGTGGCCACCGCGGCCAACGCCGTTGTCGCGCATGTGAAAACTCTCGACAACGTGGCCGATCCGGCGACGATCGCCTGGGTGGGCAACGGAACCGGCTCGGACCCGACCAAGCAGCAGGGCGCAACCGCCGCCCTGATCTCGGTGACTCCCGAGAAGTCACCGAGCGGGCCCGAGACGCACACCCTGATGGATCAGATCCGCGATTTCGGGGCGACCCACCCCGACGGCGCGACGGTCAATGTCGGCGGCCAGACGGCGATCACCTCGGACATCTCGGCCAAGCTGTCGTCGGCGCTGATCCCGTTCCTGCTGGTTGTCGTCGGGCTCGCCTTCATCATCCTGATGGTGGTGTTCCGGTCGCTGCTGGTGCCGCTGACCGCCACCATCGGCTTCCTGTTCTCGGTGTGCGCCACCTTTGGTGTCACGGTCGCGATCTTCCAGGAGGGTGACTTCGGTCTGATCGACCACACCAAGCCGATCATCTCGTTCCTCCCGATCTTCCTCGTCGGCGTGGTCTTCGGGCTCGCGATGGACTACCAGGTGTTCCTGGTGACACGCATGCGCGAGGAATACGTGCACGGGGTCTCGGCCAAGGATTCGGTGATCATCGGCTATCAGCACGGCGCCCGGGTCGTGGCCTCGGCCGCGTTGATCATGATCTCGGTCTTCGCGTCGTTCATGCTGGCACCGGACACCATCGCCAAGATGATGGGCTTCGCGCTGGCCGTGGCGGTCTTCTTCGACGCCTTCATCATCCGCATGATCGTGGTGCCCGCGATCATCGCGCTGATGGGCGACACCGCCTGGAAGTTGCCACGATGGCTCGACCGGATCCTGCCCAACGTCGACATCGAGGGCACCGCCATCCGCGAGATTCCCATCACCGATGACCCTGCGCCCGAACGCGATTCGGCTCCGGCGCCGGCCTGACGCATGCGGTACGGCATCTGCATCCTGCCCGACCAGCCGTGGTCGGCGGCGCGGCCACTGTGGCAGCGTGCCGAAGAGATGGGGTTTCACCACGCGTGGACCTATGACCACATGGTGTGGGGCGGACTGCCCGATTCGCAGTGGTTCTCCTGTGTCCCGACGCTGACCGCTGCAGCCGCGGTGACCTCCCGGATCAAGCTCGGCCCCTACGTGACCTCCCCCAATTTCCGTCACCCGGCTGCGTTCTCACGCGAGGTGCAGACGCTCACCGACATCTCCGACGGTCGGCTCATGGTGGGCCTCGGCGTCGGCGGCACCCCCGATGACAAGATCCTGGGCCAGCCGAAACTGGCAGTGCGTCAACGGGTCGACCGATTCCAGGAGTTCGTCGAGGTTCTGGATCGGACGCTGTCCGAGGATCACGTCAGTATCGACGGCACCTACTTCCGGACCGACGACATGCGGCTCGTGGGCGGCTCGGTCCGAGCGCGCGTCCCGCTGCTGCTGGCCGGAAACGGTCCGCGCTCAGTTCGTTTCGCCGCCCGGCACGGGGACGGGTGGATCACCACCGGCTCACCGTCGGAAACCATCGACGACTGGTTCGACGCGGTGGCCCGCAGCGTCGATGTTCTGCGGGAGGCACGCGCCGGCGACGACGCCCCGTTCGACACCTACCTCAGCCTCGACGCGTCGCCCCGCAACGCGCTCGAGAGCGTCGGGTTCTTCGACGACCTGGTCGGCCGCGCAACCGAACTCGGATTCTCCGACGTGGTGGTGCACTGGCCCCGAAAGACCGAACCCTACCGCGCTCCGCTCGCTGTTCTCGAACAGATCGCGTCGCGCGGGCTGCGGTGAGTGGAGCCGGACCGGTCAGCAGATGGCGGCGACGCGCGACTTCGCGATGAGTCCCTGCACGCCGAGACTGACCGCCAGGTAGATGAGCAGCGTCGCCCCGTCCAATCCACTCAGCCCGTGCCCCACGCCTTCGCCGAAGACGACCGGTACGCCGATGCTCAGGGCGACATGTGCGGCGATCGCCGCGAACCACAGCACGACCGTGACCGCGGTACCCTTCCTGACCATGATCCCGCTGGTGTTGCGGTAGATCCGCATGCTGTGGGCGCGGGGAACGGCGATCGCGGCGGCGACCACGAAGCCGAGGAGGACCGCGGTGATGGCTCCGGCGGTGAGGTGCGGTCCGGACTTCAGGTAGTCGGCGGTTTCGATGACCCCGATGATGCCGAGAATCATCGGCAGCTTGACCGGGTTGTCCTTGATCGGACGCTCGGTGGTCTGCCGGTACAGGATGAATCCGACGGCGGCCACGGCGATGAGTGCGGTGCTGATGTAGTTCATACCCATCAGGCTCGCGCGCCGACGACGCCCGGCCATCAACCCCAGGGTTGATCCCGGGTTGATTCGCGGGTCGAGAAGCCGACCCGGGCCGCGGGGCCCGTTAGCGTGAAGTACGTGCCACTCCCCGACATCCGCCGAACCCCCGACAGCGCGTTCCTGGCCACCCTGCTCGCCATCGCCGTTGCCGTGGCCGTCGGCGCCGACTACCCGGATACCGTCGTGTGGCGGGCCGTGCCCGGGGCGATCGCCGGTGGGGTGCTCGCAGTGACGCTCATCCGATCCGGCTGGTTCGGCCCGCGCGGCTTCGTCGTCGGCCCGTCGAGTGGCTGGCCGATCATGCTGACGATGTGGGCCTCGGCACTGGTGTGCACCGTGGCATTCTCCGGCGGCGCGACGCTGTGGATCGGCTACATCGCCATGGTTGCCGCGGCCAACGCCCCCGGTGGGCTGGCCACCGGTGTCACCCTCGCGGCACCGGTGATGGGTGCACTGGCCTGGCGCAGCTTCTCCCTGGACCATTCCGGGTCCACGATGCTGGTCAATCTGCTGGCCGCCGCGCTGGCCTTCGTGTACGTGCAGACCCGGCGTCGACGACGCGAGGCCGAGGAGCTCGCCGCCGCACAGCGCGAGGTGATCGAGGTCGAACGGACACGGGCGCTGGCCGCCGACCACCAGCGTGAGGTGGCCGCCCGCCTGCACGACGTACTCGCCCATACCCTTTCGGGACTCATCGTCACACTGCAGGGCGCCTCGCTGATGGCCCGGCAGCAGCAGGTCGCCACCGAGCTCGACGACAAGCTGCGCACGGCCGTCGCGCTGGCGCGGGACGGGCTGCACGAGGCGCGCGATGCCGTCGAATCGTTGCGTGAGCCCGTCATCTCCACCGCCGAACCGATCGGCGACTGGCTGCGACGTACCGTCGGACGGCTCAGTACGGCAACGGGTCTCGACGTCACCGTCGTCGGCGATCCGGACCTGATCTCCCCGTCCTGGCAGAATCTGGCTCGCTCGGTCCTGATGGAGGGTCTGACCAATTCCCTCCGGCACGCCGCCGGGGCCCCGGTACGGATCTCCATCGACGGTTCCGAGGTCACCGTCGTCTCCGACGCCGGTGGGCGCGCACTCGTGGATCGCGAACACCCCAGCGGTGGCCACGGACTATCCGGTCTGGCCGAACGTGTCAGTGCCGCAGGTGGCCTCCTGCGGTACGGTCCGACCGCTGACGGGTTCACACTGAACATGCGGATGACCACGAACGACGACGAGGGTGGCGCACAGTGACGGTACGGGTGGTGATCGCCGACGACCAGACCGTCGTCCGTGAGGGTCTGCGTTCGATGCTCGGGCTGCTCGACACCCTGGACGTGGTCGGGGTGGCCGCCTCCGGCGAAGAGGCACTCGAACTGGTCGACGAGACCGAGCCCGACGTCCTGCTCACCGACCTGCGCATGCCGGGTATCGGTGGCGTCGAGGCGATCTCGCGCCTGGTGGCATCGGGTTCGTCCACCCGCGCCGTCGCTCTCACCACCTATGACGACGACGCCACGATCCTCGCCGCCCTGTCGGCCGGCGCCTTGGGGTTCCTCAACAAGGACGCCGATCCGGAGACCATCGAGGCCGCTCTCGTCTCAGCCGCCGCCGGCCGTTCTCTGCTCGACGAGAAGGCGTTGCGCGCGTTGATGTCCCGTGGACGGTCGGCTGATGACCCACCCCGCCGAACACCTCCGGACGGGCTCACCGAGCGCGAGGTCGAGGTGATCGCGTTGATCGCCGAGGGGTTGTCGAATCAACAGATCGCGACCCGACTCGTCGTGAGCCTGAGCACCGTCAAGACCCACATCAATCACATCCTGGCCAAGACCGCGTGCCGAGACCGAGCGGCCCTGGTGAGCTACGCCTTTCGCCATCACCTGACGTGACTCACCCACAGCACAGCGCTACGCCGACAACAGCAGCGCCGCACCCATGCCCACCATCACCACGGCCACCCCACCGTCGAGGATCTTCCACGCCCGGGGGCTCGAGAACACCTTCGACAGCCGACCCGCCCCGTGGCCGAGCGAGGTGAACCACAGGACGCTGGCCGCACACGCGCCAATCGCGAAGGCCCACTTGCCGTTTCCGTGGCTGGTGGCGATGGCGCCCATCGTGAGCACGGTGTCGAGGTAGACGTGCGGGTTGAGCCAGGTGAGCGCCAGCGCGGTGGCCACCGCCGCCCACCGGCTCATCGTGGCGGCCTCGTCGGCGTTGGCGATAATGGCCGCATCGCTGCGCAGACACCGCTTGGCGGCCATCAGACCGAGGACGACGATGTAGGCGCCACCGGCGAGCTTGGCGAAGGTCACCACACCGGGGTGGGCGGCGACGAGCGCGCCGAGGCCCGCAACACCCGCCACGATCAGCACCACGTCGGACACCGCGCACACCGCCACCACCGCAGCCGTGTGTGACCGGCGCACCCCCTGCTGCAGCAGGAAGATGTTCTGCGGTCCGATCGCGATGATCAGACCGGCACCGGTCAGCAGGCCCGCCAGCGCGGGCATCACGTACGTGGTCACGTCACCCCACGCTAGGGAGCCTGCGATCAGCAGTCCAGCGAATGTTTCTGATGATTCATTAGCTGATCTTCATCTCGCGGGCGTGGCCGGATTCCGGATCGACCACCGAGACGACATCATTGATGGGATGCCGCACCTCGTCGCGCCACAGACGTGCCGCAAGATAGAAGCCGAGGGCGACCGGTACCGGCAGCAGGCCCGCCAGAATGAACGTGGTGGTCAGCCCGAGGAGGTGGCTGACAGGGGCCGCGATCGCCATCGACACCGGCATCAACGCCACCGAGACAAAGAAGTCCAGGCTGGCCACCCGGCCGAGCAGTGCCGGCGGGACGCGACGCTGCAGCAAGGTTCCCCACAGCACCATCGGACCGTCGAAGAGCACGCCCATCGCGAAGCCGGCCAGCACGAACAACCAGGTGTGCTCGGCCAGGCCCATCAGGACCAGTGGCACGCTGGAGAAGCCCCAGACCGCGAACATGACCGTGAGATACCGGCGTGGCATCGGGATCGACGCGAACACCAGGGAGGCGATCGCGGCGCCGGCACCGAATCCGGCCAGCACCAGGGCGTGATCCGACGCCCCGCCGTCGGCGCGCTCGCGCAGAGCGAAGGGGACGAGCACCTCTATGGGACCCATGGTGGCGAGCACGAGGACGCAGGCGAAGAACAGGGTCGCCCACAGCCACGGTGTCCGCCACAGGTAGGCGAAACCTTCGGAGACATCGGTGATGACGCCACGAATCGGGTTGCCGGTCAGTCGTTCCGCATCGTCGCGACGCAGGGAGACCGGGTCCATCCACACATAGAACAGAGCTGATGTGATGGACGCGATCGCCGCCAGCAGAACCGCGGGGCCCGGTGCCGTCGCGGCGATGACCGCACCGGCGATCATCGGGCCGACGGCCTGGAACACGACGGGTCGCAGGAATCCCTCGATTCCGTTGGCCGCCTGCAGTTCTGACGGCGCAACGATACTCGGCAGCAGCGCCGAATAGGCGGGGTAGTACATGCCGGTGGTGACGCCGCCCAGCACGGCCGCGGCCACCACATGCCACAGCGACAACGCCCTCAGAACCGACGCGAGACCCACCAGCCCGAAGGCGATCAGTTTGACGGCCTCGAGCCCGATCATGATGACGCGCTGTGAAACACGGTCGGTGAGAACACCTCCCGCCAGCGTGGACACCACCATGCCGACTGCGGCGGCGCCGGTGGCCAGCGACACCTGCGCCGGTCCGCCACCGAGGTCGATGACCTGCCACACCACCGCGATGGTCCACACCCCGTCGGCGAACATCGCCAGCACCAGACCCATCGCGAGCAGCCGGTACTGCCGCCGCGCGAACGGTGCCAGGGCCCGGGGCAGGCGGTGATCGGAGATGGTCATACCCACGAGCTTGCCTCACACCGGCGGGCCGCGGCCAGCGAGTTTTCTCCGGTCAGCTCGCCTTGCGGGAGGTCTTCTTCGCGGTGGACTTGGTGGCCGTGCTCTTCTTGGCGGCAGCCTTCTTGGCCGGCGCCTTCTTCGCAGCGGCCTTCTTGGCCGGCGCCTTCTTCGGGGCGGCCTTCTTGGCCGGTGCCTTGTCCTCGTCGCTGTCGTCGGCCGGGCGGTCCTTCACCGATGCACGCAGCGCCGCGAGCAGATCGGCGACCTCCGAGTCCTCGTCGACCGGCTCCTCGTCGTCGGAGGTCGGGAACGCCTCGGTCCCCTCGGCTTTGGCCTCGATGAGCTTGGACAACTCCTTCTGGTAGGTGTCCTCGAACTCGCTCGGGTCGTAGTCCTTGGCCATCGTCTCGATCAGCGACGACGCCATCTGCAGTTCCTGGTCACGGATGCTGATGTCCTCGTCGAGGAACCCGAAGTCGGGTTTGCGTACCTCGTCGGGCCACAGCAGCGTCTGCAATGTCATCACGCCGTCGACGACGCGCAGCGCCGCCATCCGGGTGCGGTTGCGAAGGGTGAACGAGGTGATGGCGAGGCGGTCGGTCTCCTCGAGTGCCTTGGCCAACAGGGCATAAGCCTTGGGCGACTTGGAGGCCGGTTCCAGGTAGTAGGGCTTGTCGAAGTAGATCGGGTCCACCTGATCGACCGGCACGAACTCCAGGATCGAGATCTCCGGGCTCTTCTGCACCGGCAACGACGACAGGTCGTCCTTGGTGAGGATGACCGTCTCACCGGAGTCCGTTTCGTAGGCGTTGGCGATGTCGGAGTAGTCCACCTCGGTGTCGGTGCCCTCACGGACGCGGCGATAGCGGATCCGGGTGCCGTCCTTGGAGTCCACCTGAAACGACTTGCGGTCGTGGCTTTCCGTCGCGGAATACACCTTGACCGGCACATTCACCAGACCAAAGCTGAGATCGCCCTTCCAGATCGAGCGCATGGCGCCCATTGTGCCACTTCGCACCCCATTCCGCGGAGAGGTGGACAATGGACGCATGGCACCCGGTGACGGCACACACCTCGACGTCGACGGCCACCGGATCTCGATCACCAACCTGACCAAGGTGCTCTATCCGCAAACCGGGACACGCAAGTTCGAGGTCATCGACTATTACTCACGCATCGCCGACGTACTGCTTCCGCATCTGCGTGGCCGGCTCGTCACGCGCAAACGCTGGCCCAACGGTGTCGAATCCACCCCGTTCTTCGAGAAGGACATGCCCGAGAGTGCGCCCGCGTGGATCACCCGGCACGGCATCGAACACAGTCAGCGCGTCATCAACTACGCCGTGGTGGACTCGCGGGCGACGCTGGTCTGGCTCGCCCAGATGGCCGCACTGGAGTTACATGCGCACCAGTGGCGGTTGCCCGTCATCGACGACGCGCTGCGGGCCAATCGGATGGTGCTCGACCTCGACCCCGGGCCGGGGGTCCCGCTCACCGAATGCGCGGCGGTGGCCCGGCTCATCCGCGATCTGCTCGCCGACGCCGGGATGGACACCTACCCGGTCACCAGCGGCGGCAAGGGAATTCACGTCTACGCTCGACTCCCCCGGCCGGTGTCACCGGATGCCGCGCGCACGCTGGCCAAGGAGATCGCCACCCGACTCAGTCGAGAGCATCCCGACACCATCACCGCGACGATGGCGAAAACCCATCGGGAACAACGGATCTTCATCGACTGGAGTCAGAACAGCGGTTCCAAGACGACGCTGTCGCCGTATTCATTGCGCGGTCGCGAACAACCCTGGGTCGCCGCGCCCCGTACCTGGGACGAACTCGACGATCCCGGCCTTGATCAGTTGCTCTACACCGACGTCCTCGACCGCGTCGACGAGCGCGGCGATCTGCTCGACGGCCTCGACGACGACTACCCGGCGTCCGGCCCACCATCCGAGCAAACCGAAGTGCACACCCCAAGGCCCCCAACCGAAGACAGCACCGGCACCGACGATCGACAGGTCATCAACCTGCGCGAGTACCGCCGCAAACGCGACGCGGCGAAGACACCCGAACCGTTCGGAGACGAGAGCCATCAGAGCCGGACAGCCCAAACCGCCGCCCCCAGCGGCGATCCCATCTTCGTCATCCAGGAGCATCACGCACGACGGTTGCACTACGACTTCCGTCTCGAACACGACGGCGTCCTGGTGTCCTGGGCGGTGCCGAAGAATCTGCCGACCGACCCGGACCAGAACCGGCTGGCCGTCCGGACCGAGGATCATCCGATGGACTACGCCGATTTCGAGGGCGACATCCCGGCCGGCGAGTACGGCGGCGGGCACGTATCCATCTGGGATCGAGGCACTTTCACCACCGAGAAGTGGCGGGAGAAGGAGATCATCGTCCGGCTGGCCGGGGAGCGGGTGCAGGGGCGGTACGCCCTGATCAAGACCGGCGACAAGAACTGGCTCGCACATCTGATGAGTGACGAACCGCGCCCCATCGTCCCCGACAGCCTCTCCGACCCAAGGCCGATGCTGGCCACCGACGAGGACATCGAGGGACTCTCCGAATCCGAGTGGGCCTTCGAGGGCAAGTGGGACGGATACCGAATCCTGTTGCGTTACATCGGTGGCGAACTCCGCCTGACCTCTCGATCGGGTATCGACATGACCCGCGACTTCCCCGAGATCGCCGAGATCACCGAGCATCTCGGCCTCCTCGACGTGGTCCTCGACGGCGAGGTGGTGGCCCTCGATTCCACCGGCCGCACCAACTTCACCCTGCTGACCTCGCGCAACCACACCGATGAGCCATATACGTTGCGGCTCTACCTGTTCGACATCCTTTACCTCAACGGCGCGTCGCTCCTGCGCAAGACCTGGACGCAGCGGCGCGAACTCCTCGAGGAGCTCGCGCCGGCCTTCCGCCACTCCCGCTACGTCGAGGTGCCACCCCTGCTCCCCGGTCCGGGCCAGGTGGCTGCCGACCACAGTCGCGAACACAACATGGAAGGTGTTGTGGCCAAACGCCGTTCCTCCATCTACCAGCAGGGCCGACGGTCCGCGTCGTGGCTCAAGCACAAGAACTGGAGCGACATCGAAGTCGTCATCGGCGGGTGGCGACCCGGCCGCGGATCACGGGAGAACACCATCGGGTCGCTGCTCTTGGGCCTGCCGGAGGAAACCGGCCTGCGCTATGTGGGGCGCGTCGGAACCGGATTCACCGACGCCGCGCTGGCCTCCCTCGCCCAGGAACTCGAACCCCTGCGGATCTCACGGTCGCCGTTCCTGGAGAAGCTCGACCGCCCGGTCGCGTCGACGGCGATCTGGGTGCTCCCCAAGATCGTCGGCGAGGTCCGGTTCATGGACTGGACCACCACCGGCCACCTCCGACACCCGAGCTGGCGCGGCATCCGGCGTGACAAACTGCCCGGCGACCTGTGACCCCGACCATCCCGCCCCCGACGACGTCCGACCCCCTCCGACCCCCGGCGATGTCCGACCCACGACGAGAGGAATCCGCACATGCCCGGTGAGACCATCACGATTTCTGCACCCGCCGGTGAGGCCGAGATGTATGTGGCCCGCCCCGACGAGTCCGGTGGCCCATGGCCGGGCGTTCTGTTCCTGGTGGACGCCATCGGCCTACGGCCGCAGACACGTTCGATGGCCGATCGCATCGCCTCCTGGGGCTACGTCGTCGCGGTGCCCAATCTGTTCTACCGCGACGGCACGGCCGCCGAGGTGGCACCCGAGCACGACCTGCTCCGTCCCGAGGACCGGGAGGCGTTCTTCGCCGTCGCGACGCCCCGGGTGCGGGCGCTGACCGACGAGATCGTCATACCCGATCTCCATTGCTATCTCGACACATTGTCGTCGCTGCCCGGCGTCGACGGCCCACATGTCGGCGTCACCGGCTATTGCATGGGCGGACGTCTGGCCCTGCTCGCTGCGCATGAACGCCCGCAACAGGTTTCGGCTGTCGGAGTGTTCCACGCCGGTGGCCTGGTGACGGACAACTCGGCCAGTCCACATCTGCATCTGTCCGGCATCGAGGCTTTTGTCCTCGCCATCCACGCCGACAACGACCACTCACTTCCCGCCACCGCCGTCGCACAGTTCGAGCACGCGTTGACCTCGAGTGGTGTCACCCATCACACGACCGTCTATCCCGGTGCCGCCCACGGCTACACGATGGCCGACACCTCGATGTATCACCACGAGGCTGCCGAGAATCACTTCAGTGAGTTGGAGGCACTGTTCGCGCGCACGCTTCCAGCGGCCAGCCCACCTCACGCCGCCGGGTAGTCCGTGGGCGCTCTGGCGGGGTGGTCCGGCGTCCGCGACCCGATGGCCCCACCCCGCACCACCCTCGCGGCACCTGCATCCACCGACGCGGCTAGCCTCAGGGGAGTCAGTGACGTACAGGAGTACCCGTGTTCGTTGTCGCCCACATCAGCGACCTCCATTTCAATGGCACCCGGTTCAATCGGAGCCGCATCGAGTCGACGCTGAGCTACATCAACGCGCGCGCCGACGGAATCGATGCCCTCCTCATCACCGGTGACCTCGCCGACGAGGGCAGCGCGAGCGAGTACCGAGAGGCCTACGGGGTCCTCGAGAGCCCCCTGCCGATGTTGATCACCGCAGGCAACCACGACGTCCGAGAGAATTTCAGTGCCGCTCTCCTCGACCATGAGACGTCGGAACCCCTCAACTGGTCGCAGCGGATCGGCGATGTCTTGTTCCTCGTCGCCGACAGTTCCATCGCCGGGCGCAATGACGGCTACCTCTCCGACGACACCCTCACCTGGATGGCCGACGAGATCACCATGCACGGCGACGAGACGCCCGTCCTGATCGCCTTCCATCACCCCCCGGTCAAGCTGTCCATGCCATTCATGGACTCGATCCGGCAGACTGGCGAGGACCGGTTGGCGGCGCTCGTGGGCCGGCACCCGAACATCGTCGCCTTCCTCTGCGGGCATGCCCACACCCCCGCCGTCACTCGTTTCGCCGACCGGCCGCTCTGTATCGCTCCCGGCGTCGCGTCGACGCTGAACCTGCCGTTCGAGGGCCACGACATCGTCAACCGTGGTCAGCCGCCCGGTATCGCTTTCCATATTCTCGACGAGGGACGGTTCGTGACGCACTTCCGTTCGGTGATGTTCTAGTGTCCCGCACCACCGACGGCTGAACGCGCCGGCATCCGCTACTTCGACGACGACCCGGTCCCGAGCAACTCCAGCAGTTTGTTGCCGATCTCGGGGATCAGTCCCGGACCCGGATCGGGCAGGTTGTCCGGCAGCACACCGGGCTGCCGGGTGGCCGGGATCTTGGCAGTTCGGGTGGCCTCCAGCCGGATTCCGGTCTGACGCTGCTTGGTCAGCGGTGTCGCGTAGCGCGACAGGTCGGTCCCGGTGGTCACCGAGGCCACCACTCGCAGGCCGGTTGCCGCGAAATCGGCTGCCGCCCTGCGAATGTGACTGGGTGAGGTGACCAAGATGATGTCGCGCACGCCCTTGCCCGCGAGAATCGCGGCGGTATTCTGCGCGTTGGCGACCGTGGACCCGGACTTGTCCTCGGTGGTTATGCGACTCGCATCGACCCCGTTGTCCACCAACCACTTCTGCATCGCCGACGCCTCGGTGATCCCCTTCTTGGGGACGCCACCGCTGACCACGATCGGTGCCGAGGTGGTGAGTTCCGCCTGCGACTTGCCCGCCCGAACCCGATTGATCAGTTCGGCGGCCATCTTTCCGTCGGCCCCCAGTCCATAGCCGAGGATCACGATGGTCGGGCGACCCGACACGTTCTTCGGCGTGGTGTCGGGCACGATCTTCGCCGCATCTGCCACCCCGGCGATGATGTTGCGTGCCGTGGTGGCCAATGCCGGATTCATCATGGACAGCTTGTTGAGCGCGGCCTGCATGGCTGCGCTGTCGTCGACTTGATCTGACCAGATCGCCTGCAGCGCAATCGCTTGCGCGTCGGCCGGCGCGACCGCGACCACCTGCTTGAGCGCATCGAGCCCGCCCGCGACGTCGCCCGCGGCGAACTTCTTCTGCGCGTCGTTGTACAGCGCCGACGAGTCGAGGCTGGTGGCGCGGGGCACCACGTCGTGATGCCCGACGACCGGCATGGTGCCGATGACGCCGCCGCCGACCGCCGCGACGAGGATCGTCGCCGCTGCCGCGACCTTGAAGCGCCGAGTCACTCTAGTCACAGAAGTCACTGGCGTAACAGTATGGCGTTTCGGCAACACCTGGGCACCCGCTTGGTCCCAAGTCGGTAACGCCCATCTCCCCGGAATCTCAGGGGATCCCGGGGAATCGAGTCGGACGGACGCGTCAGATCAGCGTCGGAGACCCGCGACCTTCAGCAACTCGGGGCGACGCAGGAGCAATCCGATCCACATCACGACACCGAGGTACACCGCGAACAGGGTGTGGTCGAGCAACGGCGCCTCGATCCGCATATTGGCGGTGACCGCGCCACCGAGGTAGGCGGTGAGTCCGACGGCACCGAGCACTGCGGTACGCGGAATCGCATACACCGCAAGGCAGATCAGCAGTACGACGCCCATCACATAGCTCTGGTCGACCGGGAAGCCGAGGTCGCGCATACCGTCGACCACCGCCTGCGGCTGGGTGAGTTTGCCGACGACGTCGAAGATCAGAAAGGGAGCCACCACCACGCTGATGATGATGCCGCCGAGCTGTTTCCGGCTGCGGATGCCCGCCGGCGCGTCGTCGATGCTGTTCTCGAGAGTTCCGATGATGGCGTTCATGATGTCCTCCAGGGCGTATTCGGGTGTTGCCGATACAGACAAACCCGAGCCGGAAAACTCATCGGCGCGTATCAGATAGACCTCGGGGCGTGCACCGGTTGTCCGATGCAGGCCCCGAGATCCAGGCTCTCCGACGGCTACAGCGCCTTCAACTCCTCGACGACCGAGTCGACTGACTTCTTCGCGTCACCGAAGAGCATCGAGGTCGCATCGCCGAAGAACAGCGGATTCTCGATACCGGCATAACCCGAACTCATCGACCGCTTGAGCACGATCACTGAGCGCGCCTCGTCGACGTTGAGGATGGGCATGCCATGGATCGGCGAGCTGGGATCGTTTCGCGCCGCCGGGTTGGTGACGTCGTTGGCGCCGATGACGATGGCCACATCGGTACGGTTGAACTCACCGTTGATGTCGTCCATCTCCTTCATCGCGTCATAGGGCACATCGGCTTCGGCCAGAAGCACATTCATGTGTCCGGGCATGCGGCCGGCGACCGGGTGGATGGCGTACTTGACCTCCACCCCCTTGCTCTCGAGCAGGGAGGCCATCTCCTTGACCGCATGCTGGGCCTGCGCCACGGCCAGACCGTAACCGGGCACCACGATCACCTGATTGGCGTACGCCATCTGGATCGCGGCATCCGCGGCCGAGGTCGCCTTGACCGTGCCACCCGCACCGCCGGCGCCTCCGGCCGGACCGGCGTCGTCGCCACCGAAGGACCCGAACACGATCGCCGGGATGGAGCGGTTCATTGCCTTGGCCATCAGGTTGGTCAGGATCGAACCCGACGCGCCCACGATCATGCCGGCCACGATCATGGCCTGGTTGTTGAGCGCGAGACCCGCTGCGGCGGCAGACAGTCCGGTGAGTGCGTTGAGCAGCGAGATGACCACCGGCATGTCGGCGCCGCCGATCGGGAACACCACGAACAGGCCCATCAGACCGGCGATGATCAGCAGCGCGACGATCCAGAACCACGGCGTCGCCTCGGCGGAGTCGGCGGACAGACCGATGTAGATCGCGATCGCGACCGCCGCGATGGCCAGCACGATGTTGGCCAGCTGGAATCCCTTGGCCGCCTTGACCAGAGCCTTCTCGAGGTTCTTGTTCAGCAGTTCCTGCAGCTTGGCGAACGCCACCAGCGAACCCCAGAACGACACCGAACCGATGATCGCCGCGAACAGTGATCCGACGATGACGTGCACGTCGGGCTGCTCATGGATGTTGGTGAAACCGTCGGATTCGATGTACTCGGCCCAGGCGATCAGGGCCACCGTGCCGCCACCGACACCGTTGAACAGGGCAACCAGCTGCGGCATCGCCGTCATCTTGGTTTTCAACGCCGGCGGAATACCCAGCACCACACCGAGAATCAGGCCGACGGCGATGAGAATCCAGTTGATCGCCGGCACACCGTCGACACTGGGCGGATTGTTGTACACGTACAGCAGGGTCGCCACGATCGCGATGCCCATACCGACCGCCGCGATCCAGTTGCCGCGCACCGCGGTCTTGGGGCCGGTCAGCCCCATCAGGCCGTAGATGAACAGCGAGAACGCGACAATGTAGAGCGCGGTCACACCGTAGCCGAGCGCCTCGTACTTCTGACCCGCTGCTTCCAGGGCGAAAGCGGTCCCGTTCACTTGGCGGCCTCCTTCTTACCCTTGAACATGCCCAGCATGCGGTCGGTCACGGCGAAGCCGCCGACCACGTTGAGCGTTCCGAACACCAGCGCGACGAATGCGATGGTCCGCACACCCCATCCCGCATCGGCGGGCAGCGAGCCGAGCACCACCAGCGCACCGAGCACGACGATGCCGTGAATGGCGTTGGTGCCCGACATCAGCGGCGTGTGCAAGGTGTTGGGCACCTTGGAGATCACCGCGAACCCCACGAACCCGGCCAACACCAGGATCGCGATATTCGCCAACAGATCCGTATACATCAGGCCGACGCCTCCTTTGCGTCACGCGTGACACACGCCGCCGCGAGCACCTCGTCGTCGAAATCCGGTGCGATGGCGCCGTTGTCGTCGAGCATCAACTCGATGAGCGCGAACAGGTTCTTCGAATACAACTCGCTGGCATGCTCGGGCATGGTGGCCGGCAGGTTCAGCGGCGACGCGATCGTCACGTCATGCTTGACGACGGTCTGCCCCGGCTCGGTCAGCTCACAGTTGCCGCCCGTCTCCCCGGCGAGGTCGACGATGACGCTGCCCGGCTTCATCCCCTCCACCGCGGCAGCGGTGACCAGACGCGGTGCCGGTCGACCAGGCACCAGGGCGGTCGTGATCACCACGTCAAAACCCTTGATCGCGTCCTCGAGTGCCCGCTGCTGCTGGGCACGCTCGTCCTCGGTCAGCTCACGGGCATAACCACCCTCGCCCGCGGCGTCGATGCCGAGATCGAGCCACTGCGCACCAACGGAACGCACCTGCTCGGCGACCTCGGGTCGCACGTCGTAGCCGGTGGTACGAGCACCCAGCCGCTTGGCGGTGGCCAGCGCCTGCAGCCCGGCCACACCGACGCCGAGGATCAGCGCGGTGGCCGGCTTCACGGTGCCCGCCGCCGTGGTCAGCATCGGGAAGAACCGCGTGGACAGGTCTGCCGCCACGATGACCGACTTGTAGCCCGAGACGTTGGCCTGCGAACTCAGCGCGTCCATCACCTGGGCACGCGAGATACGCGGGATGGCCTCCACCGCGTAGGCCTCCACACCCGCGGACTTCAGCGTCCCGATCTGATTGTCGGCATTCCGTGGCGCGAGAAACCCGACCAGCTTCTGGCCACTGCGCAGCCGGCCGATCTCCTCGTCCGACGGCGGCGCGACCCGCAACACGACATCGGCGGAATACGGATCGCCGATCGTCGCACCTGCCTCGGTGTACGCCTCGTCGGGAATCAGCGCGCCGAGACCGGCGCCCGACTCCACGACGACGGGCACACCCTTGCCCACCAGCGACGCGGCCACCTTGGGAACAAGCGCCACCCGACGCTCACCCACGGCCGTTTCGCGCACGACACCCACGCTCATGTTTCTTCTCACCTTGTCTGGTCCGCAGCGAATACGGGTACACAGCGCCACGGGGCACTCCGGCCCGATCCAGACCGGCACCCCCGAACCGCGGTCTGGCGACCTGGCTCGGAGGTCCCACACGCTGCGCGGGCGACAGAGGTGTCGCCCGGCTCACAAAACGTGCGAAGAACATAGCATGCCCTGAACAGGCGTGGCTGAGGCAGTCAGATACCTCACTCACCCCTTGACGAGACGGCCTCCTGGACTTTTGGACAAGTGTCTGGTCTGGTGTCCACACATTCTGGCGCGGGTCAACCCAAAAGCGGAATGATCTCCGCCGACATCAGTGGTCTGTGTCGTCAGAGGTCGACGATCCGGTGGTACTGCCCGAATCGGTGGTGCTGCCCGAATCGGTGGTCTTGCCCGGATCAGTGGTCTTGCCCGAATCATCACCGCCGGCCGGGTCGCCCGCATTGTCGCTATCGCCCGATGGCTGGTCGGTGCTGGTGTGGTCGGTTTCCGCGTTGCCATCGGTCGCCGACGAGTCGTCCGGGCGGGTGGGCTTCGGTGCGCTGTCGCCCTCGTCGGTCGTGCCCGTCTCGGTGTCGGCGGTTCCGTGTCCGGCGGGATGCTCAGTGGCGTCGCCGCCGGGTTCGGTGCCCGTCTCGTCGTGGGTCACCACATCGGTGGGCGCGTCGAGAACTGTTGCTCGTGCGGAGTTCTGGTTGATCGTCGCGGTGTTGGTGGCTGTCGTCGTTGTCTGCCAGGCGGCTGGGTTCTGGTCGGGGTCGGTGGTGGGGACCGTCAATCCGAGTGCGTGATAGATCGCGACCTGCAGTTCGCGCGGGGTCGGCACCGCGATCCCGGCGACGGTGGACTGTTCCCCCGGCATCGGCACCGGCACCAACGCCGGCACGATCGCGTCGAACTCCGGTGGGACCGGGATACCCAAGCCACGCAGCATCATTCCCCAGGGATTGCCACCGTCGAGCACCACGTAGGTGGTGTGCCCCACGGTCCATTTCTTCACGACCGGGTACTGGTTGACGTAGTTGCCGTTGGCGCCGTGGATGTAGAAGCCGGGCAGCAGGTAGAACGCCGTCTCGAACGGATGGACCAGCGGGTTGCCCAGCCCGCAGCCGGAATCGCCACGCACGCAATAGGAGATCACCTCGATGTCGCCGGTGGCGGACTCGTCGCGCGGGCCGTTGGTGTAGAGGCCGGGGATGATGCTCGGCAGCACGACCTCGGCGCCGGTGTTGGGGAACCGGGTGTCGGTGCCAAGGAGAACCGTCATCTGGCTATCGGGAATCGCGCCGCTCTGGTGTAGGAGGTAGGCGGCATTCCAGGCGACCGGGCCGCTCTGCGAGTACCCGTTGAAGATCAGCCGCTGCGTCGGGTCGTCGGCGTGGACGAGTAGCGCGGCGTCGACGGCTTTGATGGTTCCATCGCGTACCGAGTCGTTGTAGGTCGCGTCGCCGACGAGATACACCGGGTAGCCGAGGATGGTGAACCCGAACGCGCCCGGGTAGTTCACGACGACCACGCGTCCGGGGTCGATCTGCTGGCCCTGATCGCCGTCGAACATCCCGATCGCCACGGTGCGCCCCCGCTGGTCGGCACCGTCGAAGTCGTCGGTACCGGGCACGAGGATGACCGTCGCGTTGTCCGCGAAATCCGCGGGCAGCCATGCCGGTTTCGACCGGATCTGCTCGGGCTTCTGCCACGATGCCGGGATCTGGATGTCAGGCAGGGTGAGCGGTCCGAGCGTCGCTGACGACGCCACACCGGGCGCAACAGCAGTCCGATGGTCACAAAGACGATGAACGAGAGCAGGATTCGGCGCACGGCAACCTCGATCGCAAGGGGAGAGTGTGCCGAAGTCTACGGTTGGCTAATCCGTTTCGCAGGACAGTTAACAACCAGGTCCGGTGGGACACCTGACTCAGTCGGTCGAACCGGAATCACCAGTGCCCGAACCATTTCCATCGGATTCCGAATTGTCCGAACCATCCGAGTCGGCGGCGGTATCGGAGTCCGTGGTGCCTGTCGACTCACCGGAGTCCGACGACGTGTCAGTGTCGCCCGCGTCGGTGTCGTTTGTGCCGGTGTCGCCCGTTTCGGTGCCGGTCTTGTGCGTGTCGTCGGTGGTGGTGGTCTGGTCGCTGTCCGCGGTCCCGGGTGTGTGTTCGGTTTCGTCACGACTCGGGTGGTCGGCGGACCGGTTCTCGCTGTCGTCGGCGACCTGGTTGGTCACGACGCCGGACCGACTGGTCGTTTCGGTGGCCTCGGCGGGCGGGGCCGCGTGCGAGTCGTCTTCGGTGTCATTGGTGGGATGGTTGAGCAGTTCGTCTCGGACGTCGGGGTTGCGGTCGGGATCGGTGACCGTGACCTTCAGTCCGAGCGCGTCGAAGATGATGTCCTGCAACTCGCGCGGTGTCGGAACGGCGACGCCGGCGATGGTCGATTCCTGGCCGGGCATGGGCACCGGGATGATTGCGCTCAATACCGCATCGGCGGCCTTGGGAACCGGAATACCCAGATCGCGCAACATCATTCCCCACGGATTGCCGCCGTCGTAGACGACGTAGTGGGTGTCGCCGTTGTCCCATTCCATCTTTTTCCCGTCAGCGTCGACGGCGATATCGTATTCGTTGATCCGATAGGTCAGGAACGCGTGCACGTAGAATCCGGGCACCAGGTAGAAGAAGGTCCCGACGGGGTTGGTGAACGGATTCCCGACGCCGCAGGTCGCATCACCGCGAACGCAATAGGAGACGACCTTGATCCCGGCCGTGTCGGCGACGTCGCGGTCGCCGTTGGTGTACATGCCCGGAATTAAGCTGGGCACAACGTTTTCCACACCAGTGTGCGGGAAGCGGGAGTCGGCGCCGACGACGACGAGGAGCTTTGCCGGGTCGACGCCCTCGGTGGCCGGATCACCACCCGCGTACCGCTTCTTGAGCATGTACGCGACATTCATGGCGACCGGAGCACTCTGCTAGTGTTCTGAGTCATTAATTCGTGTGCAGTAGTGGGCGATGGAGTCGAGGATCTGGTCAGCGGTCTTGACCCACACGTAGGGGCGGGGGTTGTCGTTCCAGGTCTCGATCCATGCTCTGATGTCGGCGTTGAGCGCTCTCACGGTGCGGTGGGTGGAGCGTTGGAGCTTCTTGGTGGTCAGTTCGGCGAACCAGCGTTCGACGAGGTTCATCCAGGATGAGCTCGTCGGGGTGAAGTGGACAACGAATCGTGGGTGCGAGGTCAGCCATCGTTTGACCGCGGGCGTCTTGTGGGTAGAGGCGTTGTCCATGACCAGGTGGACGTCGAGCTCGTCGGGCACCTCGGCGTCGATCTTGCGGAGGAATCCGATGAATTCCGTTGCGCGGTGCCGTGAGTGAAGCGAACCGATGACTTTGCCCGACGCGATGTCCAACGCCGCGTACAGGCTGGAGGTGCCGTTGCGCACGTAGTCGTGGCTGGCCCGTTGCGGGGTGCCCGGGAGCATGGGAAAGATCGGCTGGGTGCGATCGAGCGCTTGGATCTGGGTCTTCTCGTCAACGCAGAGCACCAGGGCACGTTCGGGTGGGTTCATGTAGAGCCCGACGACGTCGCGGACCTTCTCGGTGAACATGGGATCTTTCGACAGCTTCCACGAATCCTGTTTGTGTGGAGCCAATCCGAACGCCCGCCACACACGCGAAACAGTTGACTGCGACATGTCGAGATGCTCAGCCATCAACCGAGTCGACCAGTGTGTCGCATTCTTCGGAGTGGTCTCGAGAGTCGCGGTGATCAGGTCTTTGATCTGCTCGTCGTCGACGGTTCGAGGTCGCCCGGGCCGGGGTTCGTCGAGCAACCCCTCGCAGCGGTGCTCGACGAACCGGCCTCGCCATCGCCGCACGGTACCTCGGTTGAGGCCGAGTCGTTGTGCCACTTCGGTATTCGAACCGCCATCAGCGGCGGCGAGAACGATTCGTGAGCGCATCGCCAAACCCGAGGCCGTCGTTCGCCGACGCGCCCACCCTTCGAGCTCACGGCGCTCGTCATCGGTCAGAACAATATCCACTGCTCGCGGACCCCGGGTTGCCATTCCCTAGCCTAACAACCGAACGGAAATTAATGACTCAGAACACTAGTAACCGTTGATCACGATCTTCTGATTCGCATTCCCGGAATCGTTGGCCGCTTCGGCTGCCGCCACACCCTTCTGAGTGCCCTCGTACGCGGACTCGTTGAACGTGCCCGTTCCGGCGAGATAGATCGGGAAGTCACCGATGGTGAAACCGAACGCGGCCGGGTAGTCGACGACCTTCACCGGCGGCGCACTCGATGGTGGGTCCCCGAACATGCCGATCCCGCGGGTCCGGTTGAGCTGGTCCTCGCCGTCGTAGTCGGTGGTTCCCGGAATGAGAATGATGACGTCGCCTCGCTCCGCATTCAGCAAGGACGTCCCGTCGTCGTTCTTCATCCACTCCGGCTGCCGCACCTGGGTCGGCTTCGACTGGTCGATGGTCGCCGGCGGATTGATGTCCGGGAAGACGATCGGCCCGATCTGCAGGCCGGCGCGTTGGCGCCGGGGCTGAGGAACAGGGCGCCCGCCGTCATCACGACAGCAAGTAACCAGAGTTGTCGACGCACAATGAATCCTTCCGCCCCACAGCACAACTCGACGCTGCCGGTTATCCGAGCCGGCCGGCGTCGATGCTCGCGCGAAGTGTATACGCCCACGGGTGTCACGATGTGCGATACGCACGACACGACCGCCCGCCACCTGGGCTTTTATCGAGGGATTCGTACGATCAGGTGATCGTATAGGTACGACCGTCCAGCCCGGTGGCCCCGTCCGGCGCGGGTGATGCGTTGTCTTCGATCTGGGCGTGCCCGGCCTTGTCGATGGCCCGACACTCGACGTCGTGGTCCCCGGTGGTCGCCTGCCACGCAAACTTCCATTGCCGCCACGTGTCGTCGCTGTAGGCGGTGGCCAGCTCGGCCGGCTGCCACGGCCCCTTGTCGATCCGCACTTCCACGCGCTCGACGCCGGTGTGCTGGGCCCACGCGGTGCCCGCGATCACCACCTCGCCTGCCGGGTGCTTGGAGTTGCCCGTCGGCCGGTCGATTCGCGACGCCAGCTTGATGGGTCCCAGCGCCGACCATCCGCGGGTCGTCCAATAGGCAGTGGCCGAGCTGAACGTGGTCAGCTCCCAGTCGACGACCCACTTGGTGGCCGACACGTAGCCGTACAGTCCCGGCACCACTTGCCGTACCGGGTAGCCGTGTTCGAGCGGCAGCGGCTCGCCGTTCATCCCGATCACCAGCAGCGCGTCGCGGCCGTCGGTGATGGCCGAGACCGGGGTCCCACAGGTCCAGCCGTCCGAGCTGGTCGACAACAGCATGTCGGAGCCCGGGCGGACACCGGCGAGTTGGAGGATGTCGTTCATCGGAACTCCCAGCCAACGCGCGTTGCCGATGAGGTCGCCGCCGACCTCGTTCGACACGCAGGTGAGTGTCACCAGGCGTTCGGTCATCGGCATGGCCACGAGGTCGGCCCAGCTCAGCCGTACCTCTTTGTCCACCATGCCGTGGATGCGCAGCGACCAGTCGCCGGTCGTCAGCGTGGGGACCTGCAGAGCGGTGTCGATGCGGTAGAAGTCGCTGTTGTCGGTGACGAACGGGGTGGCACCGTTGACGCCGATGTCGGTGCCGGGCGGGATCGGCGGCGCGGGATCCTTCGGGATCGGGAGGACCAGGCCGGCACGGTCGGCGAGCGCGTTGGCGGTGCTGGCCAACAGCCGGCGCCCTACCGTCCCGACCACGGCGGCCGCGGCCACCACCCCGGCGGCGGTCAGCACGAACCGCCGGGAAACCAATGGGCCCGGCGATGTTTCGCGACCGACCCGGTGGTCGCCGAGCTGACCGACGAGCACCCGCAACACGATCACGCCGACGACGCCCGCCATGATCGACGGCAGCGCGTAAGTCCAGGCCGAGTTCGGGCGCCCGAGCGCGGCGAGAGCGCCGACGATGCCGAAGACCGCTATGACCACGGAGCCGATCGGCGGACGAAGCTTCTCCGCGACACCGCAGCCCGCCGCGAGCAGCGCGATGATCACGCCCATCCCGACAAACAACGCCGCCTTGTCGGAGGTCCCGAAGGTGCTGATCGCCCACTCGCGGACGCCGGCCGGCGAGTGGTCGACCACAGTTGAGCCCACCGCGAAATACGGTGACGCATCCGGCGACACCGGGACGGCGGCGAGTTCGCCAACGGCGAGGGCGGCCCCGACGGACACCAGCCCGGACAGCGCGGCGAACGCCAGTCTCGCGTCACCCGCGTGCACGTTGGTCATACCTCTTGATACCCCCGAATCGGCGCAGGTTTACTCCGCCGGCGGTATCGCGTCGGGCATTCAGCCGACCCACGCCGCACTCGTCACCCTCGGCGAGCGGCCGGTCCGTGCTCATGGCCATCGATGCCCGATCAAGGCCCCTGGCAAAGCACTAGAACACGTTCTAGTTTCCGGCTATCGTGTGCCCATGGCAGCTAGCACAGAAATCCCGGAGACCGTCGCCCTCTCGAGCGTGACCGAGTTCTCCGACGAGGTCGACGTCGTGGTGATCGGGTTCGGGATCGCGGGCGGATGTGCCGCCGCGGAGGCAGCCGCGCACGGCGCCAGAGTTCTGCTCCTCGAGCGGGCAGCAGCGGCCGGCGGTACCACGTCGATGGCGGGCGGCTTCTTCTATCTCGGCGGCGGCACCCCGGTACAGGTCGCCACCGGGCAGGAGGACAGCGCCGAGGAGATGGCCAAGTACCTCACGGCCGTGTCGGTGGACCCCGAGCTCGACAAGATCGAGGCGTACTGCACCGACAGCGTCGATCACTTCACCTGGCTGGAGAGCCTCGGCTTCGCCTTCGAGCGGAGTTTCTACCCCGAGAAGGCGGTGATCCAGCCCGGCACCGAAGGGCTGATGTACACCGGCAACGAGAAGGTGTGGCCGTTCAAGGACATGGCACACCCCGCCCCACGCGGCCACAAGGTCCCGGTCCCCGGGGACACCGGCGGCGCGTCACTCGTGATCGACCTGCTCGTCAAACGCCTGGCCGAACTCGGCGCCGAGGTTCGATATGACACCGGCGCACGCCAACTCGTCCTCGACGACGACGGTGCGGTGGCCGGGGTGGTCTGGAAGCGTCCCGGCGAGGAGGGGGTGATCAGGGCACGTTCGGTGATCATCGCGGCCGGCGGATTCGTGATGAACCCGGACATGGTCGCCGCCAACACCCCGCACCTCGCCGAGAAGCCCTTCGTCCTCGGCAACACCTACGACGACGGCCTCGGTCTCCGGATGGGTAAATCCGTTGGTGCAGAACTGAAGTACATGGACAAGGCGTTCATCACCGCGCCGATCTACCCACCGGCCTCGATGGTGACCGGCATCATCGTCAACCGCGACGGCGACCGCTTTGTCACCGAGGACTCCTACCACGCCCGCACGTCCGGTTTCGTGATGGAACAGCCCGACGCCGTCGCCTACCTGATCGTCGACGAATCGCACATGAACCCCGACCGCAACTACCTGGTGCCGCTCATCGACGGCTGGGAGACGGTCGAGGAGATGGAACGGGATCTCGGCATCCCGGAGGGCAAGCTCGTCGCAACACTCAAGCGCTACAACGAGAATGCCGCCAACGGCGAAGACCCCGACTTCCACAAGGCAGCCGAGTTCCTCGAGCCGCAGGACACCGGCCCCTGGGCGGCCTACAACCTGTCCCTCGGCAAGGCGATGTACGCCGGCTTCACCATGGGCGGCATGGCGACGTCGGTCGACGGCGAGGTCCTCGACGACGCCGGACGCGTGATCGAGGGCCTGTACGCGGCCGGGGCGTCGGCGTCGAACATCGCCCAGGACTGCAAGGGCTATTGCAGCGGAACGCAACTCGGCGAAGGGTCGTACTTCGGGCGGCGGGCCGGCAGGCACGCGGCCGCACGGGCGGGCAGCCCCACTGCTGCGCGAGCCCACTGACGCGCGGCTACCTGTTCGGCGCAAACCTCCGCAGTCGCAGGCTGTTGCCGACGACGAACACCGACGACAACGCCATCGCCGCACCGGCGATCATCGGGTTGAGCAAGCCGGCCGCGGCCAGCGGGATGGCCGCGACGTTGTAGCCGAAGGCCCAGAAGAGATTTCCCTTGATGGTGCCCAGGGTGCGGCGTGCCAGCCGGATCGCGTCGCCCACCACCCGCAGGTCGCCGCTCACCACCGTGAGGTCACTGGCCGCGATGGCGACGTCGGTGCCGGTTCCCATCGCGAGGCCGAGGTCGGCCTGCGCGAGAGCGGCGGCGTCGTTGATGCCGTCGCCGACCATCGCGACCGAATGACCCTGTGATTGCAGTTCTTTGATCACGCCGAGCTTGCCCTCGGGGGACACTCCGGCGGTCACGTCGTCGATCCCGACCTGTTGGGCCGCGTGCCGCGCGGCACCCTCGTTGTCCCCGGTGAGCAGCATCGGCGTCAGCCCGAGACGGCGGAACTCGACGATCGCAGCAGCCGACGACGCTTTCACCCGATCTTCAACGACGATGGCGCCCAACGGCTTTCCATCGGCGGACACGACAACCACGGTACCCCCGCGCCGCTGCGCGCGATCCACTACCTCCGCCAGATCTGCGTCGAGAGCGCCCGGTGCACGATCCGGCGCGGTCACCACGATCTCACGGCCGTTGACGCGACCCGACACCCCAACACCCTGCGTTGACGTGAAGTTCTCGACGGCAGGTACCGGAACATCTTGCGCAGCAGTGACAATCGCGGCGGCGATCGGGTGTTCGGACGCGGATTCGACGGCGGCAGCCGCGATCAGCACCTCGGTCTCGTCGTGACCGTCGGCGGAGATGATCTCCGACACGGTCATATCGCCGGTGGTCACCGTGCCGGTCTTGTCCAGCACGATCACGTCGACGCGGCGCGTCGACTCCAGCACCTCGGGTCCCTTCAGCAGAATGCCCAGTTGCGCACCGCGACCCGTACCCACCATCAGGGCAGTGGGCGTGGCCAGACCGAGCGCACAGGGACATGCGATGATCAGCACGGCCACCGCGGCCGTGAACGCGAACGTCACGTCGCCACCACTCATTCCGGCCTGCGCCGCGACGCCCATCCAGAAGCCGAGGGTGGCAACCGAAATCGCGATCACCACGGGAACGAAGACGGCAGAGATCCGGTCAGCGAGGCGTTGGGCGTCGGCCTTGCCCTCCTGCGCAGCGGTGACCATCGCGGCCATCTGTGCCAGGGCGGTGTCGGCGCCGACCGCGGTGGCGCGCACGACGAGTCGGCCGCTGGTGTTGACCGTGGCACCCACCACGTCGTCGCCCACGGTGACCTCGGCCGGCACGGATTCGCCGGTCACCATCGACGCGTCGACGGCCGACGCTCCGTCGATCACCATGCCGTCGGTGGCGATCTTCTCGCCCGGGCGGACGACGAATTCATCGCCGACGGCCAACTGGCCGATGGGGATTCGCGACTCCCGGCCGTCGCGGCGAACCGACACCTCCTTGGCGCCGAGGTCCATCAGCGCGCGCAGCGCGTCCCCGGCGCGGCGTTTGGATCGCTTCTCGAAATAGCGCCCGGCAAGCAGGAATGTGGTGACCCCGGCCGCGGCCTCCAGGTAGATGTGCGACGACCCGTCGGCGCGTTGCGGTAGGAAGTCGAATCCGTGTGTGAGACCGGGGGTTCCGGCGGTTCCGAGGAACAGCGCATACAGCGACCAGCCGAAGGCGGCCAGGGTGCCGATGGACACCAGCGTGTCCATCGTGGTGGCGCCGTGACGCAGGTTGATCCACGCCGCGCGGTGGAACGGGTAGGCACCCCACACGACGACCGGCGCCGCGAGGGTCAGAGAAAGCCATTGCCAGTAGGTGAATTGCAGCGCCGGGATCATCGCCAGCGCGATCACCGGGATGGAGAGCACCGCGGACACGATGAGCCGCTGGCGCAGTGCATCGAGTTCGGCATCCGGGCGTTGACCGTGGTCGTCGACGGGCGGGGACACGGCGCGCGGGTCGTCAACGGGCGCGGCGTCGTATCCGGCGGCCCGGACCACGTCGATGAGTTCGTCGGTCCCGACACCGTCGGGGACCTGGACGTGCGCGCGTTCGGTGGCGTAGTTGACCGATGCGGTGACTCCGTCGATCTTGTTGAGTTTGCGTTCTATCCGGTTCGCGCAGGATGCGCACGTCATGCCGTCGATGTCGAGATCGATCGCGAGGGACTCGGTGCTCATGACGGCTCCTTCCCCGTGTCGGGATCGTGCTGATGCCCTCCGGTGGGCCCGGTATCACCGACGGTGTGCGAATTTCCGTGCGCCGGAGCGGTATCCACTTCCGGCCCCCACGCGTATCCGATACCGAAAGCGATCGCGCACACCACGATGAGCGCTCCGAGATAGGCCGTGACCTTCATCGCCATCGACTCACGTCAGCTGATAGCCGGCCTCGGCCACCGCCGCGGCGATCTGCGAGCGGTCGATCTCGCGATCACTGGTGACCCGCACGGCACCGGTGTCGAGGGTCACGTCCACCCCGGTGACGCCCGGGATCTCGCCGATCTCCTCACGCACCGAGGCGACGCAGTGGCCGCAGGTCATGCCCGTGACGGTGTAGTCGGTGGTTGTCTGAGTTGCCATGTCTGTTGGTCTCCTCGGTTGAAAGTGGTGGTGAGTGTTGGGATGTCAGGACTTGACCAACCGCTCGATGGCGGCCATCGCCTCGTCGATCTTTTCCTGACCGGCAGTGTCACTCTCCTGCGCGGCGTGCATCACGCAGTGGCTCATGTGCTCCTCGAGCAGCCCGAGACTCACCGCCTGCAGCGCCTTGGTCATCGCCGACACCTGCGTCAGGATGTCGATGCAGTAGGCCTCCTCCTCGACCATCCGCTGCAGTCCGCGCGCCTGCCCCTCGATGCGGCGCAGGCGACGCAGATAGTCGTCTTTGCGCCCGATGTACCCGTGCTGTTGCTTCTCGTCCATGATCGCTCCTATACCCCCTGGCGGTATCTCCTACCGGTATACCACCGATTCCCATAGAACACTGCCCCCCTAGGGTATGTGGACCCGCGGAGCCATCCCCCTGGCCGAACGCGCACCCATCCTGCTGACCGGACGCGCACCTCATACCTGCCGACCGGACGCGCACCTTATACCTGCTGGTTGAGCCGCGACGGGTGAACGTAGTGAGTTCGACGCGTGTCGAAACCATCAGTGAGACAACGGTATCCGCAACCACCACCGCACACGCTGGTCGCGGACGTTCATGTCTCGCGTGTGGTTTCGACGCGGCTCGGCTCGCTTCGCTCGCCGTGCCGGCTCAACCAGCAGAAGTGAAGACCCGGCTCAACCAGCAGAAGTGAAGACCCGACTCAACCAGCGGGGACGCGGAGAACCAGCTCACCCATTGAGGGAGGCATAACCCCGTCAGCTCTGGCGCAGAATCTCCGCAAGTCTCGCGATCGATGCCGCGACGTCGTCGAGGGCGGCGCTGATCCGGGCGTCACGGTCACTGAGTGGGAGGGCGATCTCGCCGGAGCCGTGGTCGGATGCCGAACCATGGTCGGATGCGTCGTCGGGCCGACGGCGCCGACCGTGATACTCGGGTTCGGGAAGGCGAGGCGCCGGGGCCGGGGGTTCGGCATCGGTCGATCGGCGACCGCCTCGGTAGGTTGCGGCCGGATCGTCTGACTGTCCGACCGGCCGCGGCGGTTCAGGGAAATGGTGCGCGCCGGTGCGCGTCGACGGCGGCGCCGGAACCGGGCCGCCGGGCGGGGGGTATCCGGGGCCGGGCGTCCCGTGGGCACCGGCCGGCGGGCCGGCGACCGGATAACCACCTGTCTGCGGGACCGGCGGTTGCCCACCCATCTGGGATCCACCCATCTGGGGTCCACCCGAGTGAGGTCCGGTGACCGGGTATCCGCCGGTCTGCGGACCCGGCGTCGAATATCCACCGACATGATGGCCGCCCTGCCCGGCACTCATCGCCGACGGCACGTGCCCGTTGGTCCGCGCATAGAAGTGCGGGCCGCCATGGCCGGCGAAGAACACACAGCCGGCACCTTCCGGCGAGGGCACCGGACACGGATTGCGCTCGATGAGCGATTGGGCCCGATTGTTGAAGTCGTTCCACTCCAGCCATAGTCGCCGGTCGTGACGCGGTCGCACACTGGCATCCGTCGCATGATTGCCGCCATGACCGATGCCGAGCCGGCATTGCAACAGCCACTCGGACTCGCTGGAAAGGCCGAGCGCCACTCGCTCGGCAGGGCGGCACACCACCGTCGACCAGCAACCTTCGCCGTTCATACGGCTCCCTCCACGCGCCTGTGCTCTCCACCGCAATCCCCGAAGACGGCCGGCCGCGTTGTGGCCGGCGTCGCCCGCGGCACTTGTGGTGACCGACTCCCGGCGACTACCACCGGGAGTGAACGACACCTGAACGCTGCGCGAACGCACACCGACGTCGTCGGTGATGTGTGGAGATCCCTCGGGTCAGTCTACGAAGGACGCCGCCTCGGTGCCACCCCCACCCGCTCAGACCGGCGTGGCGGCCGCACCTGCGAGTTCGGCCTCCTGCACCAAGCCGTCGCGCAGGCGGAAATGCCGCGATGCGGCGACTCCGTCGGTCTCGGGATGATCGATCCGCACATGCGCACCACGCGACTCGGCCCGGGCGCGGGCAGCCGCCACCACCGCGGTGGCCGCCAGCGTGAGGCCGGCGTCTTCGACGGCATCCGGCGTGGTCAGCTCCCGGATCGGGGCGTCGGCGAGGAGCGCGGCGACCTCGTCGAGCCCGTCGGCGCTCCGACGCAGCGCCACCGACCGGGACATGGCGTCCTGCAGTCGGGGTCGGCGCAGCACCGGCGCCGCCTCTTTCGGGAGACACATCGCGCCCGCCGGCTCGGTCCGTCGCACCCAGGCGACACGCGCGGCGCGGCGACCCATCACGAGTCCCTCGAGCAGGCTGTTGGACGCGAGGCGGTTGGCGCCGTGCAGACCTGTGCGGGCCACCTCACCGGCAGCGAGCAGACCGGGCACCGAGGTGCTCGCGTCGAGGTCGGTGACCACGCCACCGCACAGATAGTGCGCGCCGGGCACCACCGGGATGAGGCCGTCGGTGAGGTCGATGCCCGCAGCGGTGACACCCGCGGCGACCGTCGGGAATCGGGCGGCGAAGTCGTCGACGCCCCGCACGTCGAGGTGGACGCAGGCTGCGCCGGTCCGCTCGATCGCCGCCTCCACCGCGTTGGCGACGACATCACGCGGCGCGAGGTCGCCCATCGGGTGTACCCCCGCCGTCACCGACTCCCCGTACGCATCGACGAGTCGGCCACCCTCACCGCGGACCGCCTCGCTGATGAGCGTTCGCCGACCACGGGCTCCCGGGGTATAGAGCATCGTCGGATGGAACTGGATGAACTCCAGGTCGGCGACGAGGGCCCCGGCACGCAACGCCAGTGCGACGCCGTCGGCGGTGGCACCCGCGGGATTGGTGGTCGCGGCGTACAGATGTCCGACGCCGCCGGTGGCCAGCAGAACCGTCGGCGCGCACACCACGTGACGCCGACCATGCTGCCGATAGGCGACTCCCACAGCCACCCCGTCGTCGACGAGAATCGAAGTAGCAGTGGCATTGTCGCGGCAGTCCACACCCATGCGGCCGACCGCTGCGCCCAGCGCACGCGCGATCGCGGCGCCGGTGGCGTCCCCGCCCGCGTGGATGATGCGGCGCACATGGTGACCGCCCTCCCGGGTGCGCAGCAGCCTGCCGTCGGCGTCACGGTCGAAGAGCGCGCCGCGTCCGATCAACTCGGCCACCGCATCCCAGCCCTCGGCGAGGATCGGGCCCGCGGCGTGCGGATCGGTCAGTCCCGCGCCGGCGGCGACCGTGTCGGCGAGATGGCGGTCCACCGAGTCCCCGGGCACGTCGGGCATCACCACGGCGACGCCGCCCTGCGCGTAGAAGGTCGACGTCGACTGCTCGGCCCGATCGGCCCGCCACCGCGGCCCCTTGTTGAGGATGACCACGGACAGGCCGCGCTCGGCCGCGCAGATCGCCGCGGTCAGACCCGCGACACCGGCGCCGACCACCACAAGATCGGCACGGCTCACTGGCTCGGCAGATTCCGTTTTCATCGCTCGCCTCTCGGGACGCGGGACAAATCATCGTCGGGATCAACACCGCAGGCACGTTTTCGATTCCCAGTCGAAAACCTTACTCGCCGGCGCAACACCTGACGAGATCACGCCGGCTCGCTACGCTTCGAAGATGCGGCGACTCCTGTACACGATCAACGTCACCCTCGACGGTTGCGTCGATCATCGGGCGGTGGACGCCACCGAAGAGCTGCACGCGCATGCGGCGTCGGTTCTGGCCGGAGCCGACGCCCTTCTGTTCGGCCGAGTGACCTATCAGATGATGGAAGGCGCCTGGCGTGCGCCGCACTCCGACGCGATGCCCGCCGAGACCCAGCAGTTCGCCCGCGCCATCGATGCCGCCGAGAAGTTCGTCGCCTCCTCGACCCTGGCATCGGTCGACTGGAACGCGCAGCTCATGACCGGCGACCTCGCCGATGCCGTCCGCCGCATCAAGGACGGACCGGGTGACTACGTCTACGTCGGCGGCGTGCAACTGCCGACGGCCCTGGCCGATCTGGGCCTCATCGACGAGTACGAGTTCGTGGTGCACCCGACCGTCGCCGGGCATGGGCCCCGCCCGTTCGACGGACTCTCCCACCCCCTCGATCTGACCCTGACCGGTGCCGAGGAGTGGCGCTCGGGGGCCGTCGCGCGAAGGTATGTCCCGCGAGCGACCGCCTGAGCGGAGCTATCCGAGCGTCGCCGTGTCGATGACGAAGCGGTACCGCACGTCGCTGGCGACCACGCGGTCGTAGGCGTCGTTGATCTGATCGGCGGCGATCACCTCGATCTCGGCGCCGATGTTGTGTTCGGCGCAGAAGTTCAGCATCTCCTGGGTTTCGGCGATGCCACCGATCATCGAGCCTGCGAAACTCCGACGGTTGGCGGTCAATGCGAAGGCGGGCACCTCGATGGGATGCTCGGGCAGACCGAGCTCCACGAGACTGCCGTTGATCGCCAGCAGGCCGAGGTACTTGGTGATGTCGAGGTTCGCCGACACGGTGTTGATGATGAGGTCGAAGCTGTTGCGCAACGTGCGGAATGTGTCGGGATCGCTTGTCGCGTAATAGTGATCGGCACCGAGGCGCAGCCCGTCCTCCATCTTCTTCAGCGACTGCGACAGCACGGTGACCTCGGCGCCCATCGCGTGCGCGAGTTTCACACCGACGTGGCCGAGCCCGCCAAGGCCGATGATCGCCACCTTCTTGCCCGGCCCGGCCTGCCAGTGCCGCAGCGGCGAGTACAGCGTGATGCCGGCGCACAGCAACGGCGCTGCCTCGTCGAGTCCGATGCCCTCCGGGATGGCGCACACGTAGTTCTCGTCGACGACGATCGCGGTGCTGTAGCCGCCGTGTGTGGGTTGCCCGTCGCGCCCGACCGCGTTGTAGGTGCCGACCATGCCGCGCACGCAATACTGTTCCTCACCGGCCAGGCATGGTTCACACTCCCGGCAGGAGTCGACGAAGCAGCCGACGCCGACCCGGTCGCCGACGGCGTGGCGAGTCACCGACGAACCGACCGCCGACACGGTGCCCGCGATCTCGTGGCCGGGTACCACCGGGAAAGCGGTGCGTCCCCACTCGCCGCGCGCGGTATGGATGTCGGAGTGACAGATGCCCGCAAAGGCGATGTCGATGGCGACGTCGTTCGGTCCGAGATCGCGGCGCTCGATGGTGGTCGGGCTCAGCGGCTGGTCGGTGGCGGTCGCGATGTAGGCGTTCACGGTGGTGGGCATGTCCGCCAGTCTGCCGACGCTCGTCCACTCATGCCAGTTGACGCATATCACCTGTCACTTCGCCCCGGCCCTGGCCAGACGACAGGGCCGTCGCGGAGACCGGACAGATCAGCGCGACGGCCCCCACGGGGACTGACTACCAGCCTCGGAAGTTGGTCAACGTCAACGGAGTCTGATCCGTCGGACCCTGGACGTAACGCTTCATGTAGGCCGTCTGCCAGCGGTTGTTCCACTGCGGGAGGGGCAACGGGAACCAGTAGCCGCTGTCGAGCCACATCTGTCCGAGCAACGGAACCGGCTGACGCGAGATGTCGTACCAGGTGCCGATCGGCGCATTGGTGAAGGTGCCGTAGTGCGATCCGGGGCCGCCACGCCTGCGTCCGTCGACGTAGAACGGGGCGACGTCGGTGCCGGCCTCCTTACCGCCGATGTAGAACTGGACCGACTTGCGGCCCAGGACAACCGCATAGTCGTGTTCTTTGTCGAGGTAGCTCGTCGGCAGCAGCCGGATCTGCGGAACGACCTCGCCCGCCTTCTTGGTCATCAGGAAGAAGCCGCGCGGGAAGTCCATGCCCAGCGCATTGATGATCGGTTTGGCGAGCGTGCTCGTGTTGGCCATGTAGGGGGTTGCCGTCGTTCCACATGAACCAGGCGATCTCGAGGCCGAGCGGGTCGATGCAGCGATTCGACACACCCCACCCGGTGCCGCCGACGCGCATCGTCATCGTCATACCCGGCTTGAAGATGGGCTTGGCGAGCATCTCCGCTTGTTGTACGGGAACAGGGCATGCGGGGTGTCGGGGATGCCGAACGTCACCCCGTTGGGCTTGCCGAACCGCGGCCGGCTGAAGCGACCGACGTGTTGCACCAGTCTCGCGGGACGGTCGCGAAGTTCTCGTCCATCTTGCGGGCCGGCCGCGGATCGTTCGTCCCGATGTATCCGGCGAAGGCGCGTGGCTGCAGTACCGCGCAGTTCGGAACGCCGTCGTCGACGCCGGGAACCTGGATGTTCGGGTCCGCGGCCGCCTGGCCCATCCCAGTCCACGCCAGCAGGCATGCCGTCGCGACGGCGACGGTGCCGTGCAGAAGTCGTCCCCGCCGCCGGGTGGCCGTGCGCCGGCCGGTCGTCGAGCATCTCATCGGTGGTCCGTTCGTCGTCCCTCCCGTCGATAAGTGATACACCACGTTGTCAGATTGCGCTCAGCGGGCAATCAGTTCGATCTCAGGAAACGCTCATATCGGGCATCTGGCCGCCGGGCGGCTCAACCGCTGGGTGCGGTCTGGTGCGGTCAGCGACCGTTACAATGGCCGACAGTGACAATGCACAGTTCTGTCGACGACGGTCGGCGTACACGGTTACGACCCGTGACGCCGATCGCTGAACTCACCCGATTCGGCGCCACCAGCGCGCACGCCGCGGCCGGTGTCGGACGATTCGTCGTCAACTCCGTCGGCGACCTCATCCGTGGCCGCGGAGTAAGCGCGGCGCGGGCGGCCCACGAGGTGCGGACCACCTTCGAGCACCTCGGTCCGACCTACGTGAAGCTCGGTCAGCTCATCGCGTCGAGTCCCGGGGTGTTCACCGAGACCCTGTCCACCGAGTTCGAGTCCCTGCTCGACCGTGTGCCCCCCGCCGATCCGGCCGTCGTGCGTGAACTGTTCATCCAAGAACTCGGCGACCCCCCGGAGAAGGTGTTCGCCACCTTCGATCCCGAACCCATCGCATCGGCCTCGATCGCCCAGGTACACACCGCGACCCTGCACAGCGGCGAGGATGTGGTGGTCAAGATCCAACGGCCCGGCATCTCCGAGCGACTCGCGCCCGACGTGGCGATCCTCGAACGCGTCGCCGGCCTCGCCGAGATCTCCGAGTACGGCCGGATGCTCAGCGCCCGGCATGTGGTGGAGGACTTCGCCACCGGCCTCGACGCCGAACTCGACTTCCGCAACGAGGCCGCCACCATGCGCGAGTGGTACGACTGCCTGCGCGACGGCCCCTTCGGGAACAGGGTGCGCGTCCCCGAGGTCTACGACGACCTCACGACCACCCGCGTACTCACGATGGAACGCATCTACGCCGTGCGCATCGACGACGCGGCCGCGGTGCGCGCCGCCGGCCACGACGGGGTGGCCCTGTGCCGCAATCTGCTTCTGTCCCTTCTCGAATCGGCTTTCCACGGCGGTCTGTTCCACGGTGATCTACACGCCGGCAACGTCCTCGTCGACGCCGACGGCGTCCTGGTGCTGCTCGACTTCGGCATCGTGGGCCGCTTCACCCCGCGAACCCGTCGCATCCTGCGGCAACTCGTCGTCGACCTGATCGTCCGCGGCGACTACGAATCGGCCGGACGTGCCATCTTCCTCCTCGGCGCGGTCCACAAGCCGGGGTCGACCGCGCGCGGTGCCGAGGACATCAAGAAGGTCACCACGCCGTTGTCGACCACCGATCTCGGTTCGATGTCCTACACCGACCTCGGTCGGCAACTCGCCGCCGTCGCCAAAGCGCACGACGCCCGCCTCCCCCGCGAGCTCGTCCTGGTGGGAAAGCAGTTGCTGTACGTCGAGAAGTACATGAAGCTGCTCGCACCGCGATGGAAAGCGATGTCGGACAAGGAGATCTACGGCTACATGGCCGGCATCCTCAAAGAGGCCGAACGCGATCGTCGCGACGACCGGGCCCGGCAGCGGTGATCGCCGGCACCCGTCCGTCATCACATGTATTCATCACCGGCGGTCGTCGAGCCGCCTATGTCCACACGGGTACCGGGGTTCGATGCCCTAGGGTGAGACCGTTGAGCTGATGCACAGGAGTCACAGATGAGACGTATCGGGCCGGCGCTGCTGGCGTTCTTCGGCGTTGCCTGCATCACCGCGGCCATCGCCATCCCCGCCTGGCTGGTCCCCCAGCTCCGGGTGGTCCCGCTCGATCTGGACATCGTGTCGGTCTCGACGACCGTGCCCGCCGACAACGCCACCGGCAATCGGTTCCCGGCGGTCATCTTCGACCGGTGCTCGGTCTCGGAGAACCGTGCCCGGACTCTCGAAGCGCACCTCACCCAGCAGCGCCGATCGGTCATCATCGAACCGTCAGATCGTCGGGAGGCCACCGTCCAGTCGGCGCAGTCGGTGCTCATCGACCGCGTGCGTGATGCCGACGGAAACGAGACCGCCCCCACCGTCGCACCGGCCGGCGACGAACGGCAGTGCAGCGACGGCCTGCTCACCGCGAGCATCGACCGGGTGTCGCTGAACCGCAAGACCTCCGTGCCCAACGGCACGGTCAGCATGCTGCAGCTCGAAGCCGCCCCGGAAGGGGTCGACCCCAAGACGGTCTCGGTGGATCTCGGTAAGCGGCAGGGCTTCCAGTACAAGTTCGGCTTCGACGTCCAGAAGCGCGAGTACTACTACTACGACCTCAACACGCGTCAGGACGCCCCGGCGAAGTTCGTCGACGAGAAGGTCATCAACGGGGTCAAGACCTACCACTTCGTCAGTGAGGTCCCGGAGAAGGATCTGTCCGAGCTGCCCAACGTCCAGGGCAACGCCGCGCTCGGCACGATGCTGACGATGCCGGCCCGCTGGTGGGGTATCACCGGCCGCGGCATCCGCCCCAACACCCCCATCGAGATGCACCGCTACGCCACCGCCACCCGCCACGTGTGGGTGGAACCGGAGACCGGCACCATCATCGACGGCCGCGAGGACCAGCACCAGTACTTCCGCTCGCCCGACCAGAGCGACGCCACCGCACAGCCGGTGCGTGACTTCCGGATGGATGCGCTGAAGGCGACGTTCCAGTGGGACGATGCGACCATCGCCAACCAGGCCGACAAGGCCAATCACTACAAGAACCTGCTCAAGCTCGGCGGGTTCTGGTTGCCACTGATCCTGGGCATTCTCGGCGTCGTGCTGCTCGCGGCCTGGGCGTTCCTGTTCTGGCGGGGCCGTCGGCGCGACGACACCCGACCCGACGACGGTGACGGCTTCGACGGCCGTGGACCCGACGACGACGGACCCGACGGACCGACCCGTGTCATCCCCCGGGACACCGACGACCGGCCCGGTGCCGGTGCTGCCGCCGGTGCCGGGGCCGCGACCGCGGTGATCGACCGGGATCGCCCGGCCGACCCCGACGCAACCGCACCTTCGGAGACCGCGCGGCCCGCCGGACTGAATCCGTGGGAGCGTCCGACCGAGCAGATCCCCAAGGTGTCCGGACCGCGGCACGCCGAATCCGGCGCCGACGACTTCGGCCCCGTCCACCGCGACACCCCCGCTTCGGACGCACCTGCCGACGACACCGCCACCCGGAACTCGGAGCGTCCGGCGGAGTAGCTTCTCCGGAATCTGTACATGTGGGCGCGGGCGGGGTGACCCCCGGGTCGGTCTGGCTCCGTGGTGCAGGTTTGGGCGTCGGGGCATCGTCGTCGAAACCTGTACGCACCGGCCTCCGCAGCCGCACTATCTACCCAGCCCGGCTGGCCAGTACAGGTCTCAGCGACGACGCCCCGACGGGCCTCCGGCACCCCGTCGAAGCCTGAACCCCTCAGCACCCGAAGCTGCGCTATCCGCCCGGGCCATCTCCCTAGTACAGATCTGACACCGGCCCGACGAACCGTGAGCGCCCCAGCCCACCCAGCCGCACTATCCACCCAGCCCGGCTCCCACGTACGGATTTCGCCGGGCCGGGACCCTGGTCCGGACAAAAAGGCGAGGCCGGTCACCCGAAGGTGACCGGCCTCGCCGACGTGTTCAGTTCAGCAGAACTGTTCGCCTCAGAAGAACGACGGGGCGAAGGTGGTCCGCCAGGACTGCTTGAAGTCGCTCTGCCAGTAGTCCCACCAGTGCACACCGTCGGGCTTGACGTTGGTGGTGAGCTTGACGCCCGGCACCAGTGCGATACGCGGGATGTAGAGCTGGGTGCTCACCGAAGCGGCGGTCTCCAGCGGAACCATCTGCGAGAAGCGGACCGGGTTGAAGTTGGGGCTGGTCGGGTTGACCGAGCTGTCGTAGCGGCTGCCGAGGCCGGTGCCCGACGACAGGTAGACGTAGTGGCCGGCGAGGTTGTTGGCACTCAGGAACGGATCGTTCTGGAACCACTGGCCGAGCGGGTAGACGCCCCACATGTTGTTGGCGTTGCCACCGGTCTGCGCGACGGCGACCTGGATGCCCTGGGTGAAGCCGGGCATGGTGACGGTCGGGTAGCCGCTGTAGGAGGCCACCGCCTGATAGAAGCCGGGGTGGCGCGATGCGAGGTTCAGCGCCGAGGTGCCCGACATCGACAGTCCGGCGATACCGTTGCGACGGTTGTCGCTGCCGTGACGCGCCGCCATGTAGCGCGGCAGTTCACGGGTGAGGAAGGTCTCCCACTTGTTCAGGCCCAGCGCCGGATCGCGCTGCTCCCAGTCGGTGTAAAAGCTGCCGGCACCGCCGAACGGGATGGCGACGTTGGCGCCCTTGCCGTTGAGCCACCGCGCGACGTCGGTGTTTATCAGCCAGCCGTTGTTGTTGTTCGGCGCACGCAGCCCGTCGAGCAGGTACAGCGTCGGCTTGTTCGATCCGCCGGCCGAGATGATGCACACCGGGATGGTGCGGTGCATGGCGTTGGACCGGACGTTCTCGACGGTGCAGCCGTTGGCAGCCGAGGCCTGCGGGGCGGCGACCAGCGTCGCACCCGACACGGCCAGCAAGGCCACGAGTCCGGCGACAAGACGCTTACGGGCGCGTGTCAGCATTCGTTTTTTCCTTACGATCCTTGGAGACCCTGAGGCGGGCCTGCATCAGAGGGCATTCGTTGAGGGGATTGTATTGGCCCCTCGTCGGGTCTGGACCCGTCGTGAGGCAGTGTAACGGCTCGATAACGCACCGGCAAAGGCGAGGACGCGGCCGAAGCGGATTACCAGTGTGACACCGGACACGTCGGCGACGACGTGACCAGCGTGGATCGACCGCAGTCCGAGAGTCCGCCGCCGAGCCTGAGAATTTCGGGCGGGCAGCGTCGTCGTGCCGTTACGGAATTGCGTCGGCTTCGGTGACCCACGCCCTAGGCTGGCTGGCGTGAACCTCAGCGAGTACCTCGCCCTCGACGCCACCGCCCTCGCCGATCTCGTCGCCCGCGGCGAGGTCACGCCGACCGAACTGCTCGCCCTCGCGCGACAGCGGGCCGACGCCGTCAATCCCTCCTTGAACGCCATCGTCGTGCGCACCGACGCCGGCGCCGACGAACAGGTGGCCGACGCCTCGCGGCTCACCGGTTCCCTCGCCGGCGTGCCGTTCCTCATCAAGGACCTCGGCCAGGACTATCGCGGCTATCCGACGTCGTCGGGTTCGCGCTCGCTGCGCAACCACGTCGCCACCGAGAACGCGACCGTGGTGCAACGGTTCCTCGACGCCGGGCTGGTCATCTTCGGCAAGACCAACACCCCCGAGTTCGGGTCCAAGGGCATCACCGAGCCCGAACTGTGGGGTCCCGCGCACAACCCCTGGAATCTCGGGCACACACCCGGCGGCTCGTCGGGCGGTAGCGCCGCCGCGGTCGCGGCGGGCATCGTCCCGGCCGCGGGCGCCAATGACGGCGGCGGATCGATCCGTATCCCGGCGGGCTGCAACGGACTCGTCGGTCTGAAGCCGACGCGCGGTCTCACCCCGTTCGGCCCGACGGGCGGCGAACCCCTCTTCGGCATGGCCGTCGAGGGCACCGTCACGCGGACCGTGCGCGACGCGGCAGCCATCTATGACGCGATCGCCGGCCCGACCCCGTCGTCGGTGTATCCCACACCCGCCCACGACGTCGCGTTCACCACCCAGATCACCGAACGACCCAAGGGGCTGCGCATCGGGTATTCGACGGTGTCGGCGATCAACCCGAACCCGCACCCCGAGGCAGTGGCGGCGGTGGAACGTGCGGCGTCGTTGCTCACCGAGCTGGGCCACCACGTCGAGGAGGTGGCCCCACCCCAGGACGATGCCGCGCTGAGCCGCGATTTCCTCACCATCTGGTTCGCCAAGGCCGCCGCGCACGTCGACGAGGCCCGACGCCTGACCGGTGCGACCAACGCCGACTTCGAGGCCGACACCCTCGCCGTTGCCGAACTCGGCCGGGCGGCCGGGGTGGTCGCCGCCTTCACCGCAGTCGACAACATCAACAACCACGTCCTCGCGCTGGAAACCTTCCATCAGACCTACGACTATCTGTTGACACCCACGCTCGCGACCCCGCCCCTGCGAATCGGGGAGACCACCACGCCGGCCGCCCTGCAACGCGCCTCGCGGGTGATCGCCCGCGTGCATGCCGGCTCGCTACTCGCGCGGGCCGGACTGATCGACGACCTCATCACCCAGAGCCTCGGCTGGGTGCCCTACACCCAGCTCGCGAATCTGACCGGCCGGCCGGCGATCAGCGTGCCGCTGCACTGGACGGCCGACGGATTGCCGCTCGGCGTGCAGTTCGTCGGGCGGCTGGGCTCCGACGGCGATCTGCTCGCCCTGGCCGCGGCGCTCGAGGAGGCGCAGCCGTGGTTCGGCCGATACGCCGACATCTCCGTCTGACTCGCCCCGAGTGGTGTGTCCCGGACCACTACTCTTATCTCAACCAACACGAGGGGAGTTGCGTTGTCTGAGCAGCAGGCCGACGCAGTGGTCGTCGGCGCCGGGCTCGCGGGCCTGGTCGCCACCTATGAACTGACGCAGGCGGGCCGCAAGGTCATCGTCGTCGACCAGGAGAACCGCAACAATCTCGGCGGACAGGCGTTCTGGTCATTGGGCGGACTGTTCCTGGTGGACAGCCCCGAGCAGCGTCGTCTGGGTATCCACGATTCGGCCGAGCTGGCGTTGCAGGACTGGATGGGATCGGCCGGCTTCGACCGCGACGACGAGGATTTCTGGCCGCGCCAGTGGGCGCGCGCCTACGTGGAGTTCGCCGCCACCGAGAAGCGCCAGTATCTACACGACCTCGGTCTGCGCATCACCCCGGTCGTCGGCTGGGCCGAACGCGGCGGCGGTTTCGCCGACGGGCACGGCAACTCGGTCCCACGGTTTCATCTCACCTGGGGCACCGGCCCAGAGGTGGTGCGCGTCTTCGCCGAGCCCGTCCTCGAGGCCGAAGCACGCGGCCTGGTCGAGTTCCGGTTCCGCCACCAGGTCGACGACCTTATCGTCGACGGCGACCAGGAGTCGGGCACCGTCGTCGGTGTACGCGGTTCGCTCCTGGCCCCCACCGACCTCGAGCGGGGACGTGCGTCCAGCCGGGATGTGGTGGGCGACTTCGAGATCCGGGCCGACGCCGTCATCGTCACCACCGGCGGCATCGGACACAACCATGAGCTGATCCGACGCAACTGGCCCACCGAACGCCTCGGTCCGGCACCGGAGACGATGATCTCCGGTGTCCCCGCGCACGTCGACGGCCGCATGCTCGGGATCGCCGAGGATGCCGGCGCGAGCATCGTCAACCGCGACCGCATGTGGCATTACACCGAGGGCATCCACAACTGGGACCCCATCTGGCCCGACCACGCGATCCGCATCATCCCCGGACCGTCGTCGCTGTGGCTCGACGCCAACGGAAACCGTTTGGCCCCACCGAATTTCCCCGGTTTCGACACCAATTCGACGATGAAGGCCATCCTGGCCACCGGTTACGACTACTCGTGGTTCATCCTCACCCAGACCATCATCGAGAAGGAGTTCGCGCTGTCGGGGTCCGAGCAGAATCCCGACATCACCAGCAAGGACCTGAAATTCGCGGTCAAGAGCCGCCTCGCCAAGGGCGCACCCGGCCCGGTGGACGCCTTCAAACGCAACGGCGTCGACTTCGTGGTCGCCGACAATCTGCCCGAACTTGTCACCGGCATGAACGCGATCGCCCGCGGACCCGACCTCGACCTGCAGCAGGTGGAGCGGGTGATCTCGGCACGAGATGCCCAGCTGGACAACAAGTATTCCAAAGACGCCCAGATCATGGCGATCACCAACGCCCGGCAGTACCTGGGCGACAAGGTGGTCCGGGTGGCCAAACCGCACCGCTTGCTCGACCCGGCGCACGGCCCGCTGATCGCGGTGCGCCTCAACATCCTCACCCGAAAGACGTTGGGCGGCTTGGAGACCAACCTCGACGCGCAGGTGATGCGCCCCGACGGCACCGCCTTCGACGGTTTGTACGCCGCGGGCGAGGTCGCCGGGTTCGGCGGCGGCGGCGTGCACGGCTACAACGCGCTCGAGGGAACCTTCCTCGGCGGGTGCATCTTTTCCGGCCGGGCGGCGGGGCGGGCGGTGGCGCGCCTGTAACGCCGTCGATCATCGTCGCATCAGGTCACCGTCGCGTGTAGATCAGCAGCGCCACACCACTGTCGAAGGTCCGCGCCGAGCGCAACCGGAATCGGTCGAGTACCGGCCCGGAGCCGGCGGGCAGATCGAAGAGCGGTACGCCGGTACCGATGATGACCGGGTTGAGTTTCAGGTGGATCTCGTCGACCTCCTCATGTAGCGCACCGGCCAGCGATCCGCCACCGCACAGCCAGATGTCGCGTCCCGGTTCGGCTTTCAGCGCACGGACCCGTTCGAGCGCGTTCGACGCCACCAGTTCCACACCGGGATCGTCGATGGCCCCCAACGTCGACGAGAAGACCAGGTGCCGAAGATGCGGATAGGCGTTGGTGATGCCGATGTCCAGCCCCTTCTCGTAGCTGCCCCGGCCTTCCAGCACGGTGTCGAAGTGGCGGGGTTCGACACCGTCGACGCCGAGCATCTCCCGGACGTGATGCGGGATCATCTCCGGGTACTCGTTCATCAGAGGCTCGGCGTGGTCGCCGGTCAGCTCGAAGATCGTGCCCGACGGATCGGAACGGTCTGGACCGGCGATGTACCCGTCGATTGTCGACGCCACCAGATAGATGAGTTTGCGCATAACAGATGGCCTCCGTTCGCGTAGGTCGGTGCGATCGTTGCCGCAGACCGTCGACCATGGTGGCAGAACATGCACAGGGGGGGAAATCAGTTTCTCGTCCATGGCCGAAAAGGGTTGCCTCACCTACGCATTCATGCCGGTGGCACGCCGGGCACAGATGCCGACGGTGGTCCGCTAGGGTGGAACCGTGCCGGTGCCGCAGACCATCCTCACGCGGAAGACCCGTTCCGCGATCTTCGTGGTGCTCGTCATCAACGACGGCGGTGAGCAGACCGTCCGCGATTTCCTCGAAGACGTGCCGAGCCTGACAAACGCGGTCTCCTCCCGAGCGCCGGAAGCCGCGCTGGCGGGCATCGTGTCCATCGGATCGGACGCCTGGGACCGGCTTTTCGACGGTCCGCGACCGCGTTCGCTGCGCCCCTTCGTGCCCTACGAGGGTGAGGTGCACACCGCGCCGGCCACCCCTGCAGATCTGTTGTTGCACATCAAGGCCGATCAGCTCGACCTCTGTTTCGAACTCGGCCGCAAGTTCACCGAAACCCTCGGTGACGCGGTGACCGTCGTCGACGAGGTGCACGGCTTCCGCTATTTCGATCTGCGCGACCTCATCGGGTTCGTCGACGGCACCGAGAACCCGGTCGGGCAGGCCGCCATCGACGCGATCACCGTCGGCGACGACGACCCCGACTTCACCGGCGGCAGTTACGTCGCGATCCAGCGCTACATCCACGACCTCGGGGCGTGGAACGCGCTGAGCACCGAGGATCAGGAAGACGCGATCGGACGCACCAAACTCGACAACGTCGAGATGGCCGACGACGTCAAACCCACCAACTCGCATATCGCGCTCAACGTCGTCGAAGACGAGAGCGGCGAGGAGATCGACGTGGTCCGCGACAACATGCCCTACGGGGACGTGTCGGGTGCTGGTGAATGCGGGACTTTCTACATCGCGTACTCGGCCGGTCCGGATGTCACCGAGGAGATGCTGCGCAAGATGTTCATCGGCGATCCGCCCGGCAACTACGACCGCCTCCTCGACTTCACCACCGCCGTCACCGGATCGCAGTTCTTCGCACCGACAATGGATTTCCTCGAGGATCTGCCGCCGGCACCACCCACCGACGACGTCGAGTCACCGCCGGAGCGTGTCCGCCCCGCCGACGGCTCGCTGGGCATCGGCTCCCTGCACTGACCTCACAGAACCGACCCCGCCCGCATCGACCCCACCCGCATCGACCCAGGAGTGACCGCCATGAACAACCTGCACCGCGAACTCGCACCGATCTCCGACGCGGCGTGGCACGAGATCGAGGAGGAGGCGGCGCGGTCGTTCAAGCGCAACAGCGCCGGCCGTCGTCTCGTCGACGTCAAGGGGCCGCTGGGTCTCGACACCGCGTCGGTGACGCTGGGTCACCGCTCCAAGATCGACGCACCCGCTGACGGCATCCAGGCCTTCACCCGGCACACGCAGTCGCTGGTGGAGCTGAAGGTGCCGTTCACCGTGACCCGGGAAGCCATCGACGACGTGGATCGCGGCGCACAGGATTCCGACTGGGATCCGGTGGTCGACGCGGCCCGCGACCTCGCACTCGCCGAAGACCGCGCCATCTTCGAGAGCTACGCAGCCGCCGGGATCAGTGGCATCCGCTCCGCCGCGACGGCCACCCCCATCGTGCTGCCCGAGGACGTCCGCGACTATCCGGAGGCGTTCAGCGCCGCGCTGTCCACACTGAAGCTCGCCTCGGTCGACGGCCCGTATTCGATCGCTCTCGCGGCCGACGTCTACAACCTGGTCAACGAGACGTCGAACCACGGTTACCCGGTCCGCGAGCACATCCAGCGCCTCATCGACGGCGACATCGTCTGGGCTCCCGCCATCACCGGTGCGTTTGTTCTCAGTACCCGGGGCGGCGACTTCGAGCTCACCATCGGTCAGGACGTGTCCATCGGCTACGACTCGCACGACGCCGACACCGTGAACCTCTACTTCCAGGAGTCCTTCACCTTCCTCGCCTACACCGGCGAGGCGGCGGTTCCGCTGGTGCCGGCGAGCTGAGTTGGCGGGTCCTCCCGGCTGGTTGGGTCATCGCTGCCGGCTTCCTTCTGCCGGTAGAGCCCGGTTCAGCCGGCACGAGCGAGCGCAGCGAGTCCGAGCCACTTCGAAACCACCGGCGAGCCGACCACGTGCGCTACCCCGGCAAAGTCGTCGCCAGCTCCGGCCGGATGGGAAACCTCTCGCCGTTGTCCGACCGACTTGCTAGCGTCGTCGAAGTGGCCAGCCCATGTTGACCCGACTCATCCGCACCTATCTGCAGCGGTACCGCACCAACATGGCGGCCGTCGTGGCACTGCAGCTCGTCGCCACGGCCGCGATGCTCTATCTGCCGACGCTGAACGCCGACATCATCGACAACGGCGTCGCCCGTGGCGACACCGACTACATCCTGCGCATCGGCGGATGGATGCTGGCCATCACCATCGCGCAGGTGGTGTGCACCATCGTCGCGCAGTACTTCGGGGCGCGTGCCGCGCTCGGCGCCGGCCGTGACATCCGGCACGATCTGCTCCACCGCATCAACACCTACTCGGCGCGGGAGGTCGGGCGGTTCGGTGCACCGTCGTTGATCACCCGCACCACCAACGACGTCCAGCAGGTTCAGCTGCTCATCGTGATGAGCACCGTGATCCTCGTGATGGCGCCGATCATGTGCATCGGCGGCATCGCGATGGGCATCCACGTCGCCCCCGGGCTGTCCTGGGTACTCGTGGTCGCGGTTCCGGTGCTGGGTCTGACGATGGCGTTCATCATCGCGCGCATGATCCCGGGGTTCCAAGCCATGCAGGAGCGGATCGACAAGATCAATCTGGTGATGCGCGAACAGATCACCGGCATCCGCGTGGTCCGCGCCTTCGTCCGGGAACGCTTCGAGATGCAGCGGTTCTCGGTGGCCAACGACTCGCTCGCCGACGCCAGCCTGCGGGTCGGGCGGATGATGGCGCTGATGTTCCCCGCTGTCATGCTGATCAGCAACGTCACCATCGTCTCGATCATCTGGATCGGCGGGCACAAGGTCGCCGACGGCAGCGTCGAGATCGGCGCGCTCACCGCGATGATGAGTTATGTCGTGCAGATCATGATGTCGGTGATGATGGCGTCGTTCCTGGCGATGATGGCGCCGCGCGCCACCGTCTGCGCGGAACGAATCTGTGAGGTCCTCGACACCGAGACCTCCGTTCGTCCACCCGCCCACCCGGTTTCGTTCGCATCGTCGCCGAGCTCGGTGTCCTTCCGCGACGCCGAGTTCCGCTACCCGGGCGCCGACGACCCGGTGCTGTGTGACATCTCGTTCACCACCGAACGCGGCACCACCACGGCGATCGTCGGTTCCACCGGGTCGGGTAAGACCACGCTGATCGGCCTCGTACCGCGCCTCATCGACACCACCTCGGGCGCTGTTCTCATCGGCGGCACCGATGTCCGCGAGGTCGACCCGGACGTCTTGCGCAGCGCCATCGGCCTTGTGCCGCAACGGCCCTACCTGTTCTCCGGGACGGTCGCCACCAATGTGCGGCACGGCAAACCGGACGCCTCCGACGACGAGATCTGGGAGGCGTTGCGCATCGCGCAGGCCGAGGACTTCGTACGTGCGATGCCCGAGGGCCTCGACACCCCCATCGCCCAGGGCGGCACCACGGTGTCCGGCGGGCAGCGGCAGCGCCTCGCCATTGCCCGCGCGCTGATCCGCCGCCCCGGGGTGTACCTGTTCGACGACTCGTTCTCCGCGCTGGATCTCACCACCGACGCCCGGTTGCGCGCCGCATTGGGGCCGGTCACTACCGATGCTGCGGTGATTGTTGTGGCGCAACGCATCTCGACCATCGTCGACGCCGACCAGATCGTCGTCCTGGATCGTGGGCGCGTCGTCGGCCTCGGACGGCACGATGAGCTGCTCGCCGGGTGCGAGACCTACGCCGAGATCGCGGAATCCCAACTGGCCCTGCAGGAGGGATCATGACACGCCCCGGCGGTCCGATGATGGGCGGACCCGTCGAGAAGCCACGCTCCTTCGGTCCGTCGGTGAAGCGGCTCGTCCGGCTGCTGGCGTCGTATCGCATCGCGATGATGGTGGTGCTCGCGTCCATCGTCGGGTCGGTGATCCTGGTGGCGATCGGACCGCGCGTGCTCGGCCACGCCACCGACCTCGTCTTCGACGGTGTGGTCGGCAAGATGTTGCCGGCCGGGGTCACCAAGGAGCAGGCCGTCGATGGGCTGCGTGCCCGCGGTGACGGCACCTTCGCCGACATGGTCTCGTCGATGGACGTGACCCCCGGCGTCGGAGTGGATTTCGGCGACGTCGGCCGGGTGCTGCTGATCGTGCTGGCCCTCTACGTCGCGTCGTCGTTCCTGGCCTGGCTGGCCGGCTACCTGCTGAACATCGCGGTGGTCGGGACCATCCGCGGGCTACGGGCCGACGTGGAGGCCAAGATCCATCGACTTCCGTTGCGCTACTACGATTCCACCCCGCGCGGTGATCTTCTCAGTCGCGTGACCAACGACCTGGACAATCTGTCACAGAGCCTGCAGCAGACCATCTCCCAGTTCCTCAACTCGGTGCTGACGGTGATCGCGCTGCTGGTGGTGATGATCTGGATCTCGCCGCTGCTGGCGCTGATCGCGGTGGTGACCGTGCCGCTGGCGTTTGTCGCGACGGCATTCATCGCCAAACGATCCAAGCCTCATTTCATGTCGCAGTGGGCGTCGACGGGTGCGCTCAACGCGCAGGTGGAAGAGGCGTTCACCGGCCACGAACTGGTCAAGGCCTTCGGACGCCAGGCCGAGATCGAGGCGACCTTCGACGAGCGCAACGAGAAGCTCTACCAATCGAGTTGGCGTGCCCAGTTCATCTCCGGCGCCATCATGCCGACCATCATGTTCCTCGGGAATCTGAATTACGTGGCCGTCGCGGTGGTCGGCGGGCTGCGGGTGGCGTCGGGGTCACTGAGTCTTGGTGAGGTACAGGCGTTCATCCAGTACTCCCGGCAGTTCACCCAGCCGCTCACCCAGATCGGTTCGATGATCAACCTGATGCAGAGTGGCGTCGCATCGGCCGAGCGGATCTTCGACATCCTCGACGCCCCGGAACAATCCCCCGACGACCCCAAACCGCTGACCCCGCAAGATGATCACGGGCTCATCGAGTTCGACGACGTCAGTTTCCGCTACGTCGACGACAAACCACTCATCGACAACCTGAGCCTGGTGGCGCGGCCCGGCCACATGGTGGCCATCGTCGGGCCGACGGGCGCCGGCAAGACCACCCTGGTGAATCTGCTCATGCGGTTCTACGACGTCGATTCCGGCGTCATCCGGGTCGACGGCATCGACTCGCGCCGCATGACCCGTGACGACCTGCGGGAACGCACCGGCATGGTGCTGCAGGACTCGTGGCTCTTCGGCGGCACCATCTACGACAACATCGCCTACGGCGATCCCACCGCTTCACGCGAGGAGGTTATCGAGGCCGCGCAGTTGAGCCACGTCGATCACTTCGTCCGGACGCTGCCCGACGGCTACGACACCATCCTCGACGACGAGGGTGGCGGTGTGAGTGCCGGTGAGCGACAGCTCATCACGATCGCGCGCGCGTTCCTGGCCAAGCCGACGATCCTCATCCTCGACGAGGCCACCAGCTCGGTGGACACCCGCACCGAGCTGCTCATCCAGCAGGCGATGGCCAACCTGCGCACCGACCGCACGAGTTTCGTGATCGCACATCGGCTTTCGACGATCCGCGACGCCGACGTCATCGTGGTGATGGAGGACGGGCACATCGTCGAGCAGGGCAACCACGACGAGCTGCTCGCCGCCGGTGGTGCGTATTGCCGGCTGTACCAGAGCCAGTTCGCCCGGGGCGCTGGAAGACGGTTAGCTTCCGAAGGAGCCGTTGCCGTCGCCTGCGATGACAGCGGTCGCGACGCCGTAGAGGTCGCGGCTGCCGTTGCACACGGTCAGCACCGCGTAGAAGCCGCGGGGCAGGTCGGTGAACGTGTGGGTGGCCGTACCCTCGCGGTCGGCTACGCGAATCGGGTCCAACCGGGTGATCAGGTTGTTGGCGATCACCTTCTCGAGGAGTGTGGCGATGTCGGGATCCGCACCGCGGAGTACCGCGAGGATGTCCGGCCCGAGCACAGGGAGCGCGCGCAGGACGTCCACCACCGCCGTCGCGCAGGAGCCCGGCAGCACCACCACCCGCGGTACCCCGGTCGCCCGATACGTGATGTCGTTGCCCTCGACCGTGACCTGGTACCCGATGCCCTCGCTGCGCTCGAAGCTCAGGAGGTCGGCGCTGCCGCTACTACCGACGACCGGATGTCGTTGGGGTGCGGCCTGCGCCACTGCTGGCACAGCGGTCACGATGAGGAGCAGTCCACCGAGGACCACCAGTAGGCGCATGGGTGAAATATGAACGAACACAGTGCGATTCATCGCAGTTCCTGTTCGGTTGAGGACCCCCGCGTCCTCACGCTAGCCCAGCGACCCACACGGTCGCGCCGGATTTGCGAAGACAAAACGTCGCCGAACTCTGTACTCCGGAGAACCAGCGTGCGGACTATCCGCGCGGCACCACTGAGGCGTACAGATTCGGACGAAGCTGTTCAGTTCCCCTGGCCGCGTTCCAGCGCCGCGGCGATCCGGCTCTCCAACTGTCCGGCGGCCGCTTGCGGGACGTCGATGAGTCCGTCGAGTTCGGCGCGCGCCTTGCGGTAGGCGGCCTGCCGTTCGGCCGGGGTGGCGGCGGAGTCGGCGGCGATCGCGACAAGCTTGCGAGCGCGGTCGAGGGCGTCGCGCTCGACCGGGGAGAACCCGGACTGTTTCCGACGCCGCGCCTCCCGCTCGGCCGCCTCGAACGCCGCCGCGTACTCGCCCACCGCGTCGCGGTACTCGGCGAACTCCGCGGGCTCCATCTGCTGCTTGGCCGAAGCCGGCCGCAGGCCGTCGGCGCGCACCTTGGCGCGGTGGAAGGCCAGCGTGAGCGGTTCACGCATGTCGGTGATCAGCGGGTATTCGATCAGTGTGGCGAGGTCGAGTTCGTAGCCGAACCAGCGCTCATTGAGCTCGTCGTGACGTTTGAGTGTCTTACCGATCTGTTCGGCCGACGCCTGCGCGAGCCGAAGCCGCTCGTTCTGTGCGTTCGCCTTGATGCGGGCGAGCTCGATCTTGTCGCGACGACGCTTCTCGTTGTACCGCGCGATGTGCCCGGCCCAGCCCCCGACGACACCGCCGATCGGGAAGATCAGCCACCAGTAGTCACCTGCGAACCGGAACAGTTCGTCCACGGTTCAACTGTACCGAGACCACCCGCCGGCCCGGCTACGCTCAGACGATGGTCGACCCCGACGCTCCGCACTTGTCCGTCGACTCCATCGACGAGTGGCGAGAGTGGCTGCGCGACAACCACGAGTCGTCGTCGGGGGTGTGGCTTGTGTTCTGGCGCAAGGAGTCCGGGAAGACTCCCATCGATTACGACGGAACGGTCCGCGAGGCCCTGTGCTGGGGCTGGATCGACGGTCACACCCGCACCATCGACGACCATCGTCGCGGCATGTGGTTCACCCGGCGCGGCCGCAACAGCGCGTGGGCGACCTCCAACAAGAAGCGTGTCGTCGACCTCGTCGAATCCGGCCGGATGCAGCCGCCCGGACAGCCCGTCATCGACGACGCCAAGGCCCGCGGGCTGTGGACGCTGCTCGACGACGCGGAGTCGCTGATCGAGTCACCCGAACTCGCCGCCGCGCTCGACGCCAACCCGACCGCCCGCGCCAACTGGGACGCCTTCCCACCGAGCGCCCGCAAGCTCGGACTCACTCAGCTGGCCTTCGCCAAGAAGGCCGAGACCAAGACCCGCCGGATCGCCGACCTCGTGGCACGCGCCGAACACAATGAGCGCCCCCGTTGATCGTGCTACCGAACACGTTCATCGTGCGAGGCACGCATCCGATCCTGCCGCACCACGCCACGCGCCCGGCGGATTCCATCCACAGGGGACGGGTACCGCCCGGTCCCGATCGTGGCCGGGTTACAGATCCGGTATCGGCAGATCCAGATTGGGTGCGATGAGCCCGCCGTCGACCTCCAGGATCTTGCCCGTCACATAGCTGCCGGCAGGCGAGGCGAGGTAGAGCGCTGCCGCGGCGATGTCCTCGGGGTCACCGAGGCGATGGAGCGGAGTCGCGCCCTCCACCGTCGAGCGCATCTCGTCGTTGGCGGCGACCACCTCCAGCGACGACGTCAGGATGGAACCCGGCGCGATGCCGTTGACGCGGATGCGGGGGTTGAGGTCCATCGAGGCCAGGCGCGTGTAGTGGGCGAGCGCGGCTTTGGCGGTGCCATACGCTACGAATGCGCGGCCGGGCAGGCGGCCCATCGTCGAGGTGATGTTGATGATCGACCCGCCGTCGGCGGTGGCCAGCATGTGTTTGACCGACGCCGTGACCAGCGCGTGCGCGTTGGCGACGTTGAACTCGAAGGCGCCGGTCAGCTGTTCCGGAGACGTGTCGAGGAGAGCGCGAGGCATGGCGCCGCCGACGTTGTTGACCACGATGTCGAGGCGGCCGAACTCGTCGACGGCCACCTGCGCGAGGTTCGCCGCCGCGTCTGCGTTGCTCAGATCGACCGGGACCACCTTGGCCCGTCGACCCAGCTCCGCCACCTGACCGGCCACGTTGTCGAGTTCGAACTCACTGCGCGCGGCGATCACCACGTCGGCGCCGGCCTCGGCGAAGGCGAGCGCGATCGCTGCACCCAGACCGCGCCCGGCGCCGGTGATGATGGCGACCTTGTCGTCGATTCGGAATCTGTCGAGGATCACGCACCGAGGATGCCACGTTTTGGGTCAAAACGAG